>DJGU01000114.1:8375-9416 GCA_002432795.1 Anaerolineaceae bacterium UBA5838 | reverse complement strand
TGATCGCCAGCCTGGATGCCATCCAACCCATCCACATATTCCGGTTTCAGCACCAGCCAGGCTTCCAGCCCTGAACCTGCGCCTTGCGGGGGAGCTTTCTCCGCTTGCGTCAGAACTGATTCGATCCATCCGATTACTTTTAGTTGGAATTCTTCAGCCATCTTTCTCCAAATAAACAACCTTATTACTCAATCATACTCCCTTAACAATGCAGGAAATAATGTATAATCTCGCTATGGAAGATAATCAAGACCAGCCCATTCCCTTTAAGTTTTATTTACCCGGTATGTTAGTGCTGGTGATTGCCGGAGCGATCGGGATCGCGCTGATCCTCACCATGACTTTACCCACCATCGGTCCGCGCTGGTTGTTTTTCTTCTTCATGGTCATATTCGTGACAGGTCTGTTCCTGCCCTTCACCTGGTTTTTGAATCTGCGCTTTCCCTCCAATCCCCCCGTCGCACCCCAGGTGATCATCCGCCAGGCGGCCTGGTTTGGCATCTTTGCCGCGCTTTTACTCTGGCTGCAGATGGGTCGGGTGCTGACGGTACCCCTGGGATTCATCCTGGCAGCAGCCTTGTTCCTGGTGGAGTTTTTGATCAGGCTCTGGGAACGCAGCCGCTGGAAACCTAACTCGCAAAGCAACTGATCATGGTCTCCCTGCGCGATATCCCCTCGGTAGATCAGATTCTTCACAACCCCCTCACCGAGCAGCTTTTGGGGTCCTATGGGCATGCCTGGACTGTTTCAGCCATCCGACTACTTCAGGATGATCTGCGCCAAAGTCTGCCAAATCTCACCGAAATGCCATCGGATGAGGAGCTCATAAACTCGCTCGAATCCATTCTTAAAAAGCAATCGCAGCCATCGCTACGGACTGTGATCAATGCCACTGGTGTGCTTTTGCATACCAATCTCGGGCGTGCGCCGCTTTCACACGCCGCGCTGGCAGCCGTCGAAACTATAGCCAGCGGCTACTCCACGCTTGAATACGACCTCATCAAAGGCAAACGCGGCAAGCGCGACGTTCACGCCAGCGAT
>DJGU01000114.1:8086-8334 GCA_002432795.1 Anaerolineaceae bacterium UBA5838 | reverse complement strand
GCGGTGCTCCTGGCACTCAGCGCGCTGGCAAAAGGGCAGAAAGTCGCCATTTCGCGCTCGGAGTTAGTGGAAATTGGCGGCGGATTTCGCATCCCGGACGTGATGAAGCAGTCCGGCGCCAAACTGCTGGAAGTCGGCACCACCAACCGCGTGCGCCTCTCAGATTTTGAGCAGGCTATCGCCGAAGGTGCCAGCATGCTGCTGGTGGCGCATCAATCCAACTTTAAAATCATCGGCTTCACCGAGGA
>DJGU01000114.1:2046-8044 GCA_002432795.1 Anaerolineaceae bacterium UBA5838 | reverse complement strand
TAGGCTCCGGTGCCTTTCTGGACACAGCCAAATACGGTCTGGCGCATGAACCCACCGTGCAGGAAGTGCTCGCAAAAGGGGCAGACCTGGTCTGTTTCTCGGGCGATAAGCTCCTGGGAGGTCCCCAGGCTGGTATTCTGGTCGGGCATGGCGATCTGCTCGCCAAAATCCGCCGTCACCCCCTCTATCGAGCGATTCGGGCGGACAAACTCTGCCTGGTAGCGCTTTCAGCCACGCTCGAGCAATACCTGAGAGGCAAAACTGAGGTGGAAATTCCACTCTACATGATGCTTTCCCGCTCGCTTGAAGATCTGACTGAGCAGGTGCACAGGTGGATCGACCATCTTCAGGCTGGCAGCGCTCTTGAAGGGTTTTCCACCGTTGGAGGCGGCAGCCTGCCCGGAGAGACCCTGCCCACTTGCCTGCTTGCTTTCAAAGTCAAATCACCTACAAAATTTGCGGCGCTTCTGCGCGAAGCCGACCCGCCAATCATCACCAGAGTTCAGGATGATTGGCTGCTGATTGACCCGCGCACCGTTCTCCCCTGGCAGGAAGAAAATCTGCTAAAAGGGTTAAAATCAAGTGGAAAACTATTCGAGGCACAGAAATGAAACAGGATTTGGAACAACTTATCAACAAACACGGCGCGGATGCTTTATGGATCACTGGCCCAGCGCAGCACAACCCTGCCATGGTCTATCTGACCGGCGGTGCTCACGTGACCGGTGCGGATCTATTCATTCGCCCTGGTCAGAAGCCTGTGCTCTGCCACGGAATGATGGAACGTGATGAAGCTGCCAAAACGGGTTACCAGCTTCTGAGTTATGCCAATTTTCCGATGCAGGGCTATCTCGAGAATGCCCACGGCGATTTGCTGGAGGCTTCTGCCTGCCGATATGCGGATATTCTAAGAGAGGTCGGACTGACCGAAGGGACCGTGCTGTTATACGGCATGGTTGAGTTTGGTCAGCAGTTTGCACTGATGCAGCGCTTAGCTGAGTTGATGCCAGGCTTGCAGCTGAGCGGCGATTTTGACGGTAGCATTATGCTCGAAGCCCGCGCTACCAAAAGCGCGGATGAGCTGGCTCGCATCCGGCACATGGGGCAGGTCACAACTGGCGTTGTGAGACGCACGCAGGATTTTCTAACCGCTCACAAAGTGCAGGGTGAAACCCTGATCAAGCAAGATGGCAGCCCCCTGACGATCGGCGATGTCAAGCGAAACATCAATCTGTGGCTGGCAGAAGCCGGCGCGGAGAACCCCGAAGACACCATCTTTGCCATCGGTCGCGACGCGGGGGTGCCCCACAGCAGCGGTACGCCCTCAGACCACATCACGCTCGGCAAGACGATTGTTTTTGATATTTTTCCGTGCGAAGCCGGCGGTGGATATTTCTATGACTTCACGCGCACCTGGTGCCTTGGGTATGCTCCCGAAGAAGTCCAAAAAGCCTATGACCAGGTGAAGTCTGTTTATGCGCAGATAGTGACTGAACTTGAAAACGAAGTCAACCCAGCGCGCTACCAGGCACGCACTTGCGAGCTGTTTGAGGGCATGGGGCATGAAACCATACGTCAGAACCCACAAATAGAACAAGGGTACATCCACAGTCTTGGTCACGGATTGGGTTTGGATGTGCATGAGAAACCTTGGTTTGGGAGAGAAAAAGACCCAAGCAATTGCTTACATGTTGGATCAGTTTTTACGATTGAGCCCGGTCTGTATTATCCTGAACGCGGCTACGGTATCCGAATAGAGGACACCTGGTTTGTCCGTGAGGACGGAAGTTTTGAAAAGTTCGTGGAGTATCCCATGGAACTGGTTTTAGCGATGAGAGGATCTTAATATGAAAAAGATCGATATGCGCGTTTTAGGGATCGAAAGCTCCTGCGATGAAACCGCTGCCGCGGTCGTTGAAAATGGCAGAGTGATACAGAGCAGCGTGATCGCCAGCCAGGTGGATCTGCATGCCCAGTTTGGGGGTGTATACCCGGAATTGGCTTCACGTGAGCACGTAAAGGCGATAAACGCAACTGTCAAGGAAGCCCTGCAGCAAGCACACATGGGGCTTGGCGACTTGGATGGGATCGCGGTCACACGCGGTCCGGGTCTGGCTGGTTCGCTGGTGGTAGGCGTAAACCTCGCCAAGGGCTTAGCCCTTTCAACAGATCTGCCCATCGTGGGGGTCAACCACCTGGAGGGGCATCTCTATTCAGCCTGGCTTTATCAGGCTGGCAGCAAGCCTTCTCCTGAGCCAAAACTCCCGCTTTTAGCACTACTGGTCTCAGGAGGGCACACAGAGCTGGTATTGATGCGGGATCATCTTCAGTATGAAGTGCTTGGTGGAACCAGCGACGATGCCGCGGGCGAAGCCTTCGATAAAGTGGCGCGCCTGCTGGAGCTTGGGTACCCGGGCGGTCCTTCGATTCAAAAAGCAGCCATGCAGGGCAATTCGCGGGCATTTAATTTTCCCGTGGCACGCTTGAGTGAACCATGGAGTTTCTCGTTCAGTGGGCTGAAAACAGCCGTCTTACGTACTGTGGAAGAGTTCAAGTCTGCCCACAAAACAGTGCCCACGGCGGATATTGCCGCCAGCTTCCAGGCTGCAGTAGTGAGAGCACTTTTTGAAAAAACCATTGCGGCAGCCCGGGAATTTAAGGCGCGTGAAATTATCGTGGCGGGCGGTGTCAGCGCCAATAAAGCGCTGCGTGAAGCTTTCCGCTCGCAAACCGAATTCCGGGTGCACATTCCGCACATCAGCCTGTGCACCGACAACGCCGCCATGATCGCGGCTGCCGGCTACCGGCATTTCATCGCTGACGAAACTTCCAACCTGGACTTTGATGTGCAGGCAAACTGGTCATTGGCTGAAACAGCCTGATGATCGAAGATTATCATTCAACCGGATGAAACAAAATGAGTAAAAATGGACGTTAAATTAACCTGGAATCAAGATATGGCTTTCACTGGCACCGCCGAATCGGGGCACGAAGTGACGTTGGACTCTTCAGAAGGCTCTGGCGGACACAATACTGGCTTCAGACCGATGGAATTGATGGCACTCGGCACTGCGGGCTGTTCGAGCATGGATGTTGTTTCAATCTTGCGCAAGAAAAGGGTGCCCTTCACGGCTTATGAATGCAAGGTGCACGTGGAAAGTGTCCGCGATGCACATCCCCATGTTTTTGAATTGATGGAATTTGAGTATATCTTAACCGGCAAGGGAATCGACCGGGCAGATGTGGAACGCGCTGTGCAGCTCTCGGAAGAAAAGTACTGCCAGGGGATTGCCATGATGCGCAAAACTGCGGAAATCCGCAGCAAGATCACAATCATCGAAGAATAGTCTGCTCAAGATTGAATTTTTGCGCAGGCTTCAGGCATAGATCGTCATTCTGAGCCTCTTTTGCGGAGAATCTTAGTATAGCAAAAGCAGGATCCTTCGCCAGCTCAGGATGACACACACTTTGTCATTCTGAGCCTCTTTTGCGAAGAATCTAATCGTGAAAAACAAGATCCTTCGTTCCTCAGGATGACCCACACTTTGTCATCCTGAGCCTCTTTTGCGAAGAATCTTAGTGTGGTAAAAGCCAGATCCTTCGCAGGTCACTGCCGAGAAACCCCACCCCCTTTACTTCCCCCCTCCGAGGAGGGGGGCAGGCTTGCTGCAGGACTGGTCCTCGTGCTCGAAGAGTTTGCGTTCCTGCCATCACAGCGAAGCTGCGAGGGTCAAAGCCGACATTTTATGTCATGATGAGCTTCTCATACGAAGAATCTTATCGTTTATAAAACAAGACCCTTCGTTCCTCAGGATGACACACATTGTCAATCTGAATGCTAATCTGTCATTCTGAGCCTCTTTTGCGAAGAATCTGATTGTGGCAAAAACCAGATCCTTCACTTCACTTAAGACGGCGGATGGCGATTAGCTCACAAACTCGGTTTACTGGTAAAATCGCAGGGTATGAACTTCCGGAACTTACTATTCGTGCTGATCCTTTTTTCTCTCATCGCTGGCTGCACAGGGCAAGCAACAGAGACTGCCCTGCCCGAGCCTACCGCAATTCCTGAACCCAGCCCAACGCCTGAACCCACCCCCAGCCCAACTTTTGCGCCAGTCCAACGGCAGCTTCCACCCCTACCCGAGAATCGCACCCACTACAAGCTGGACCTGATCCTCAATTACTATTCGCATTTTGGCGCGGTGACGGAAGTGATCACCTACACCAACCGCAGCAGCCACAGCCTGGAGGAGATCCATTTTGTGGTGCCGCCACGCAATTTCGAAAACAGTTACGAGCAGTCTGACCTGCGCGGCGAACGCGTGGCAGGCTTCAGAGAAGAAGGCATCCACACCCTGGTCAGCCTCTCTTCGCCTTTACAGCCCGGTGAGACGACCACCTTTACCTTCAGCTTCAGGCTTTACTTCCCACTGCACCAGGGCATCTATGGTTACACCAATCGCCAAACCAACATATCAGATTGGTATCCCTTCATCCCCCCTTATGATGAAGAACAAGGCTGGATGGCGTACGACCGCGTGGTGGATCAGGACAATATCATCGTAGGCGAATCGATCGTCAACGAATTCAGCGATTTTGACGTAACCCTGGCGCTGACAGACCGCGCTGAGTTGATCGAAGTCGCCGCCAGTTCCCCCGCCAGTGGTTCGAATGGCAAGTTTTCATACCACCTGGAAGGAGCGCGCGGTTTTTCGTTCTCGGTAAGCGACAGCTACTTTGAGCATGAGATTGTGCAGGACGGGGTTCGGATTCGCTCTTACGTCTTTATGAACAACATCGAAACGGGCAAAGCCGTCACGCAAATCGGCGCGAACGCGATGAAGCTTTATGGCGAGCTTCTCTACCCCTACCCGCACGAAATGGTCTCGATTGTGGTCGGAGATTTCCTGCATAACATGGAAATGGACGGCATGGTCATGATCAGCTATGGGATCTTTGACTTCTACAATGGAATGCCGCAGACTGACCTGGTGTTGATGACCTCACACGAGCTGATGCACATGTGGTTTTACGGCACCATCGGCAACAATCATGCCCTGGAGCCCTGGCTGGATGAAGCCTTCGCGACTTACGCGGAGCTGCTTTACTACCAGGAGTATCATCTCGCGGATGTGGAGTGGTGGTGGGCAATTCGCATCCACGAGCAAAACCCCCAGGGTTTCGTTGACTCTACCATCCATCTCGAAGGCGGCTATGTGCCCTACCGCAATGCCGTTTACCTGCGAGGAGTTCAGTTCCTGAACGAAGTCCGACTGGCAGTCGGCGAGGAAGCTTTTTTTGCTGCTCTCAAGGATTACGCCTATAGCAACACCTGGCGCATTGCCACCCGACAGGATTTCTTTGATGTGATAGCGCGCCACAGCCAGGTGGACCTGACAGCCATTGTCTCCAATTATTTCAAAAACTAAACCGTTATTGCTTTCTGTAAGAGCTTTTCACTACGGCTGTGGTCAACTTGACACCCCTCAATTTGGCGGTTATTATCCAAAACTGGAGTTAAAATGACCGATAACACAGACCTTACCCCTGAACCTCAGCCCAAAAAAGGCGCTGAGACTCTCAGCTCAAACCCATTCTACAAACAGCCAGGCATGATCGCCGCTGGCGTGCTGATCTTACTGGCCTTAGTTATCCTGATCATCTGGATGGCAGGCAATAAGCCACCCACCCAGGTTGAAACCACCAGCACCATTGCTGCGCCGATAGTCGCATTGGAAACAGAGGATCCGCCCACAATCATAGAAGTGCCCACCCAAACGCAGGATCCTGTTCCCACAGTAGCGCAACCCACCCCGGAGCCCACGGCTGCTCTCCGAACTGAAGTGATCACTCACACCATCCAGGAGGGTGAGACCGTCGCCTCACTTGCGGCGAAATACGACTTGTGGCCCGAAACGATTCTGTGGGCTAACCGATACGAACTCGGCGACGATATCCGCAATTACACGCCCGGCACGACAATCTTTATCCTTCC
>DJGU01000114.1:1825-1953 GCA_002432795.1 Anaerolineaceae bacterium UBA5838 | reverse complement strand
ACCCCGGAAGATATTATCAACTACCCGGCCAACAACCTGTCCGCTGAGACTATCGGCAGCTACGCTTCACCCAACATTGCCGCCGGCACACGCCTGGTGGTGCCTGGCGGAACCTTGCCCAATTACTT
>DJGU01000114.1:0-1738 GCA_002432795.1 Anaerolineaceae bacterium UBA5838 | reverse complement strand
GAGGTCCAGCCCTTGGATTCGATCTTCAGCATCGCTGAGCAGTTCGAAATCTCGCCCGAAACAATTCTTTGGACCAACCGCTACCTCATCGGCGACACGCCAGATGGTATCTATCCAGGTCAGAAGCTGATCATCCTGCCTGAAGATGGCGTCTATCATGCCTGGCTATACGGCGAAGGCATGAACGGCGTCTCCTCTGGCTATGGCGTCACCCCGCAAGACATCCTTAACGAGCCCATCAATCAGCTCGATGAACAGGAAATCGGCGATTTGAGCTTACCCCGCATCATGACTGGTACTTTCCTGTACATTCCTGGTGGGAGAGGCTCCATTCCGTCATGGGTGAGCGTGGTCACAGACCCTGGCTCTGGAGAGCACCCGAATGTCTCCTATTTAGGCGCCTACGCCTGCAACACAACGGCCTGGATTACTGGAAGTGGACTCTTCCAACTGCCCACGAACACGCGGCTCATCAGTGGTTATGAGTACAACCCGCCAGTGCACAACGGTCTCGATTATGACGGAGAGACTGGCGATTCCCTTTATGCGGTGGACCATGGTGTGGTGATTTACTCTGGCTGGTCTGACCGCGGTTATGGAAACACAATAGTTATCGATCACGGCAATGGCTATCTGTCACTATATGCTCACATAATGGATGGAGGTTTTGCAGTCTCTTGTGGTCAGATAGTATACGGCGGAGCCACTATCGGCTACATGGGATCCACTGGCAATTCCACCGGCTCCCATCTCCACTTTGAGCTGCGCTACAATGGCAGCCCGGTCAATCCACACAGTTTTGGGCTGTAAGTCCGCCTGAATCCCCTGAGGCTGGTCAGCTTGACCAGCCTTTGTGTTTAATCACGTGTACAGTCGTTAGTGCACAGCTTGTGTGCGGTTGTGAACCGCTCTTTGCAGGGAACGCAGCCTTGCCCCTTCAACCTACGACACTTGCGGTGGGTATGCTATAGCCAGATGTGCGTCCTGTAAATGTTTTGTGACGCCAACCCACCTTACAAGTTACACCTGAAACGTTCCAAACGCTTCTCCACGACTATGCTGCACTCTTTGTAGAAAACGTGACTCGTTCCCTGAGTTTCCCCAATAACGGTATAACAGGCTTGCATTTTTTTATATCTGTCATTGCGAAACTCTTTTGTGACACGTGGTTTACTATTTCGTAAGCAATCTAAACTCTGGTTAGGTCTAGAAGACTGTATGTAGGAAGAGCTATTCTTTCTATGTGAAGCTTATATGGATTAGGCATCGTTGTGAAAAGCTAACCATCTTTTAGGTTGAGAGTTTAGATTGCTTCGTTCCTCGCAATGACAGAAATAGTATCCCAATGTTAATTCTGTCACATCGTACCCATGGATAATACGAACCTGTTTTGTGATACGTAGAGTAATATTTTGTAGGCAATCTTTAATCTGTCACAACGTGCCCACTGGGTATTGCGAACCTCTTTTGTGACACGTAGTGTACTATTTCGTAAGCAATCTAAAATTTGGATCAACCGAAAGTATTTGAGGCAGCAAGATTATGTTCATCAATCAGGATAAATGTTTATCTTAAGCTACCTCTGGAACCGACGTGGCGATCTCTACACAGGCAACTGTCATCGCGAGGAGGGAACCGACGTGGCGATCTCTCCTTTGATTTTTGCGGATCGGGGCTCCCAGTGACGAGCCGGTAAGACACGAACCAGGCAAACGCGTATGCGTTTCAAAAGTCCGTG
>DJGU01000084.1 GCA_002432795.1 Anaerolineaceae bacterium UBA5838 | reverse complement strand
GTGTCAAAAGCCAGCGAACTTTTGCCCGAGCCCGAAAGCCCGGTCATCACCACCAGCTTGTCGCGCGGGATTTCTACGGTGATATTTTTGAGGTTGTGTTCACGCGCGCCAACTACGCGCAGGTTGTCTATAGGCATAATCTGGTTAATCTCCAACCTTTTATTATATCATTTGTTCTATGAATTAACGCGATTTTTGATGCCACGATTTTTAATGCCAGGCATGGATAAGGGTTAAGGGAAGTGTAAAACTCGCTTAGTCAGCAGAGATCCCGTCGGACTGAGAAGCTTTACCTCGCGTCAGAAAAGGACTCAATGAGAGCCCGACAAAAGTTGTCAGCCAGAAAGAAATCAGGCGAAAGCCAATCACTGCCACAATGCTGATTTCCTTGGGAACGCCCAGACTGCTAAAAATGGCAGCCATAGTCGCTTCAATCACCCCCACACCACCCGGCAGTATGAATGCGATCTTGGCAATCAGGAAGGGAATTCCATATCCAGCAAAGAGAACCCCAAAATTAAGTCGATAGCCAGCGGCAAAGAATATCAGGTAGAGGCAGGTCATATCGAAAAGAATATACGCAAAAGCGCCCAGCAGAGGGCGGAACCAACTGCCTTTGCGCAAGGACTTCCACGCCTGGAGCATTCCGTTGACATTTTGCTTGGTCTTTGCGGGATCGTAGGGTTTCTTGCGTAATCGCGCCCAATGCCAGAGCGCCCAGTTGACTACCTTGTAAGTGGTAGCCGGGAAAACAAGAGCCAATAAATAAATATAAGTGAAAATGATCAGGAACAGTAAGAAAATGCCATATTGGATTAGCTGTGCTTGCGTAATTCGATCGGTTAACGCGAGAAAAGCGATCCCAACAACGGATACCAGGATAATTGCTCCATTAACCAACATTGAGGGCAGAATTCCAGCGATCGTGGCGCTGGATTTGCTGGCACCGCTTTTATTAACAAACCGGTAAGTCGCCGCAGCGGCGCCTATCCAGCCTCCTGCCACCAGTCCTATGCTGAAGGATGACATCGCGATCATTGCTCCGGTGACAATATTCAGGCGGTGGTTGTGAATATCCAATAAGGCTTGCAGGCAGTAACCATAGCCCAAATATGCCAGCCCTTCAGCCAGAAAAGCCAGGGCAACTGCCCACCAGGTCATCTCGCGCACCACTTCAAACGCATGGCGGATATCCATCACCTTCGGCAACACCAGGTTTACTGCCAGCCCAAGCAGCACCATAATGACGATCACTCGCCACGTCTTTTTTTTGTTTTGAGGTTTCTCTATCTCAAAATCGTTCACGTTTTTCCGATCAGTTGTCCGCAGTCGCGGTAGTGTTATATCCATAAAGAACTTGAACTGCAATTCTCATACCAAAGGACTCAACTCTTTAGCGATTTTACACCAATCAGCTATATTTATACTTGCTTTTTTTTCAGCATCCTCGCGGTTACAATAAAACAAATGCTTATGCTGCATGTTTTCAAACATGAAAAGTTGCTTGAAAAGGAAGGTTAACATGAAAAGTTATCGAAAAGAATTAATGATGCGCATTCCCGGTAGACGGGCATTCGTGAACATCACTCCGGAAGTTGAAAGAGCCCTTGCTGAAAGTGGCATAAGGGAAGGTTTGGTGTTGGTCAATCCGATGCACATCACCGCTTCCATTTTCATCAACGACGATGAGCATGGATTACACCACGACTATGACCATTGGCTGGAGCAGATCGCGCCGCATGCCCCGGTTGGGCAGTACCGCCATAACGACACCGGTGAGGACAATGCCGACGCGCATATCAAGCGGCAGATCATGGGGCGAGAAGTGGTTGTCGCGATTACGGAAGGCAGGCTCGACTTCGGCACCTGGGAGCAGATTTTTTACGGGGAGTTTGACGGCGGACGACCAAAACGCGTGCTGATCAAAATCATCGGCGAGTGAGAGGATGTATAACTTTCCGGGTCTTTAGTTTTGAAAAACATTTACGGTTTGGCTATAATCTATTTTAGATAATTTATTAGATTAGAAAGAGAGAAAATATGAGCCAACACACTTCAACAAAAGAATCCTGGATGAAAACCCCAGTTGAATTGCCTGAACTTCCCTGGGCAAAGGATGCTCTTGCACCCATCATTTCAGAAGAGACCATCAACTTCCACTATGGCAAGCACCACAAAGCCTATGTGGACAAAACCAAAGAACTGATCGCCGGCACCGAGCTGGAAGGCAAGACCCTTGAAGAGGTCATCATTGCCGCTGCGGCTGCCAGACCCGAGAAGCAAGCTTTGTTCAATAATGCCAGCCAGGCTTGGAATCACAATTTTTATTGGGATTGCCTCACCCCCACTGAGAATTCGAAGATGCCCGAAGAGCTTGCAGCTCTGCTTGTTCGCGACTTTGGGTCTGTGGAGGAATTCAAGAAGCAATTGGTAGATGCTGGCATGACCCAGTTTGGCAGCGGCTGGGCTTGGGTAGTGCTTGAAGACGGCAAGCTTGCTGTTGGCAAGACCCCCAACGCCGATAACCCCTGGACTGACGACAAAAAGGCGGTGCTTGTGCTCGATGTCTGGGAGCACGCCTATTACCTGGATTATCAGAATGCCCGCAAAGCTTACCTCGACAAAGTCGTGGATACGATCATCAACTGGGACTACATGCTCCAGAATATCAAGAAGTACCTCTAAGACACATGGAAACATGAG
>DJGU01000077.1:9709-10053 GCA_002432795.1 Anaerolineaceae bacterium UBA5838 | reverse complement strand
GAAGGCTTGATGGTTGAGTTATCCACCACGATCATACCCGGGTGAGCGCCATCGATGACGCCGTTCTCACCAAATAGAATTTGAAGAACATCAGGAGTGTCCGAGAGATTGGTAAAGACGACTTCGGTGCGGCTGGCGACCTCGGCGGGAGTATCTGCCCATTTCGCGCCTGAATCAAGCAGACCTGCAGCTTTTGAGCGCGTGCGGTTGAAAACAGTCAGCGGGAAACCTGCTTTGAGGATGTTCATTGCCATGGGTGCGCCCATGGTGCCAAGACCAATGTAACCAATTCTCATTTTTGTCATAGCGTAGCGTACTCCTTCGCGCTAATTATAGCCAGTTTA
>DJGU01000077.1:845-9677 GCA_002432795.1 Anaerolineaceae bacterium UBA5838 | reverse complement strand
TTATTGATAACACTATCGCGACGCAATGTACCACTACCTGTGAAGATCGACTTCTTGAGAAAACCTGCAGCTTTCCCAACAACTTCACAAGCGATCGAAACATCGTGTTGGGACTCCCCCTGGGAAAGTTGGATTCCATCGTGTACCGGACGGGAGACGGATGAGAATGCTAACGTTTAGTGAAGAGAGTATTTTTTCTCTTACTCGGTATCACGAGCTTGCAACCCTCTACGCAAACCTGACTGGTAGGGGCGAAGCATCCAAAACTAACTTCTCAGATGTAGACAAGTAAATTCTTTGATAGATGCTTCGCCCTTAAGCCTGATAAAACAACACCTTCCTCTGCCAGAACCTAAGTCCTTCGATTTTCAGGTCTAACCAGCCAGGTTGGAATTGAGAACTGTGGAAAACCTGAACAAAACCCCAGTCCCACCTTTTATTCGCACCTTGACAACAGCCCAAACTGTGCTAACATAGTAATTTGTAATTGGTAGTTTGCTTCAAAATGCTAGTCATCCGGATCCAAACCCCCAGTAATTCAAACCAAATTAGTTTTAGATCATAGGAGATCAATTAACATGGCAGAACGTCAAATCGGAACCGTCAAATGGTTCAACAGTGAAAAGGGTTTTGGTTTCATTACCCCAGAGTCGGGTGCAAAGGATGTCTTCGTGCATTACAGTGCCATCACCGCCGCAGGTTACAAAAGCTTGCAGGAAAATCAATCCGTGGAATTCACGGTCACTGCCGGCCCCAAAGGCCCCCAGGCCCAGGATGTAACCATTCTTTAGTCTTACTAAAGTGACATCTGAAAAGGCTGATCCAATAGGGTCAGTCTTTTTTTATTAACAATCCAATGCAGACTGCCCTGCCCCAACGAAGTTGTGGGTGCGTCCCGCAGGCTTTGGGGTCGGTATTGCCGGAGGGGGAGAAAGTGCAAAAGTGCAAGGTTTTTTGCTGTGTCATTTTTGCACTTTCTCAAAATTGAGGGGGTCTTCCAGACAATCACATTGTGCTCGTTGAGTCCGCCTGAACCTGTGGGTTGAATAAGGGAATGATGGAGGTTTGCCCCTGCCCTGATTTTCGTAGGCCGGGTCATCGTGCTCGAAGAGGTTGCGTACCTGCCCTTGAAGCGCAGCGGATAGGGTCCAATCCGGCTTATTCATAGGGTAACCATAGGGGGTTGTTCCTACAGTGGGTTCCATCGTAGACCGGATTTTTACCCTTTGCCGTTGTTTTGATTGCGGGCATGTCCACGTAACAAATTGGACAGGTATCAGGAAACCCAGGTAATGAGAGTTTTCATCTCCTGAAAGCAACACCGGTCAGTTAGCGTTTATAATTCCTTTATGAATTCAAGTTTATTATAGGGAGAGTTTCATGAGCAAAGAATTGGAAAGTCGGATTAAGGATATTCTGATCACCTTACCTTCCACAAAGATAGATGGCCTCAAGAAACTATTCTGGGAAGAGTTAAATTACAATTCTGACAATGTTCCTGTCTCCAAAGCAAATTGGACGGACGAGTTTTCTAACCTTTTTATCGAAACACCGGTTTCTTTTGCGACCTGTGCCATTAATGATACCTTCCATATTTTGTTTTTTCACCTTAATTCTGACAAGTTGCTGATTAGCACGGAACGCCAGGTTGTTAACAAGTTGATTGTTAATTATCCTTATAGTTTGTTTGTTTTTTCAAATGGAAATCAAGATCGATGGCATTTTGTAAATGCAATTCAAAATCAAGACAAGAAAAGATCCAAGCAATTTATATTAAGGCGAATCAGTGTCAGCAAAGAAGATCGTCTCCGCACTGCCAGTGAAAGGATTGCCAGACTGGATGTTTCTTTGGTTGAGGCCCCGCTCTTAGGAGTGTCACCAATACAGATACAAAAACTTCATGAAGCAGCTTTTGATGTTGAAGCCGTAACAGAAGAGTTCTTCAACGAGTATAAAACTGTGTTCTCAACTCTAATGTCAGAATTGAAACGTCAGACATCCGACAAAACCTGGGCGCATGATTTTGCCCTGCAGTTCATGAACCGTTTGATGTTTATTTATTACATCGAGCGCAAACAATGGCTTGGGAATGACCCTGATTTCTTACATCACTTTTGGCGAGGATACCTGAAATTGTACAAAGGTTCTGACCATTTTGTCGATGAATGGTTAGACGTATTATTCTTTGAAGCCTTTAATAAGAAATTTTCCGCGGGTCGATCTGACTATCAATATATTCCTGAGAAATTTCGCACAGCCTTACAGCTTGCTCCTTACTTAAATGGCGGGTTATTCAGTAAGAATGAACTGGATGAGAAGCACGATTTCCAAATTACCGATGACCAAATTGACAGAATCATGGCGTTTCTGGATAAGTACAACTTTACAATCAGCGAAGATACCCCCCTGGATCAAGAAGTCGCTGTTGACCCGGAAATGATTGGTAAGGTTTACGAGTCATTGGTAAATGTGTCTGATGAAGTGGATGAGCAGAGCGACGCAGGAATTTTCTACACTCCAAGAATTGAAATCGATCTGATGTGTAGGTTGAGCCTGGTGGATTGGTTGTCAAATCACCTGTCTGAGATTTCAAAGAACGTTCTTTACGAATTTGTTTTCGCTTTCAACCCGGAAGACAAGCAAGACGCAGATAGAACAATTACCGATTTAGGTCTATGGCCGGAATTGGCAGAACTGCTCTCTGGGATTACCGTGCTCGATCCGGCGTGCGGCTCTGGTTCGTTTCTGGTAGGCATGCTGGGAGTGCTGGATGACCTGCTTGTTCGTTCCAACCAACACTTGAACAAAGAAGAAACGCCTTATGAACGCCGTAAACGGATTATCGGTGCCAGTCTATATGGGGTGGATATCATGGACTGGGCTGTGCATGTGGCTGAATTAAGGCTTTGGTTACAGCTGGTCATAGAAACAGATCTGGATCTCGGGGAAAGAACCTGTCAGGCGCTCTTACCGAGTCTATCGTTCAAGCTCAGGCAGGGCGATTCGCTGGTACAGGAGGTTGGAGGCTTAAACCTCAGTCTTCACAGGCAGGGAGGTCAACTCAATCGCTCAACGGTCAATCAACTTAAGTCCTTGAAAGAAGAGAAATTTAAATTTTTCCAAAATGATCCTGACCGAAAATATCGGACAAAGACTGAGCTAACCCATGCGGAATTCCTGTTATTTGAGCAGGTTATTGCTGATCAAATTCGCACATTGGAGGCGAGGAAGCTCGAGTTGGAGACTTTGTTGAATCCTGGAGAAAATCTGTTTGGGGAAGTGGAACCCATCCAGATGGATCTAGATTCGCCAAAAAGAATAGAAGAGTTGGCACTCATCGAGCAAAATTTGGAATCACTTCGCTCAGCCAGGCATGTGCTACATACCCAAAAAACCATACCTTTTATTTGGGATATTGCGTTTGTGGAGATTTTTGAGGGGGACAAACAAGGTTTCGATATTGTCATCGGAAATCCTCCGTATACCCGCCAGGAAGCGATCCGAGATCTCAAGTTACCAGAAGAACTTAGCAATCTCCCTGCGAACAAGAAAGCGTACAAAGCAAAAGTCGCTACTGCTGTCTATATCGCGTGGCCTAAAACATTTGGATTTAACTCGGGAAAAGGGGAGGCTTCCTGGAAGTTAGATGCGAAGAGTGACCTTTACATCTACTTTTACTTTATTGGACTTTCATTGCTTAATCCACAGGGGAGTTTCTGCTTTATTACCTCAAATTCATGGTTGGATGTCGGGTACGGAGCTGATTTGCAGTTGTTCCTGTTAACTCGCGGAGAATTAAAGTTTGTTATTGACAATCAAGTTAAAAGAAGCTTTACAAAAGCATTTGTAAATACAGTAATCGTTTTGTCAGGAGCACCTTGTGACAGAAAATCTGACCAACAGGGCAGACCTGATGGTGTAGTAAGTTTTGTTATGTTTAGGCAGCCGTTTGAAGAAGGTCTGTCTCCCATCATTTGGGAAGAAATCGAAGAAGCGAAATCCTCCAAGTTGACAAATGAATATCGTGTCATACCAATGAGCTTTATAAATTTGCTCGAAGAAGGTCTTGGAGAAGTGAGAAAGAAGTATGTTAGCGGAAATTGGGGTAAATTTCTTAGAGCACCAGATATTTATTGGCAAATAATCACCCAACTTAATGATGTGTTTATTTCCATTGAGCCTTCGATTGGTCATGTTCAGACGGTCGCTTGGAGTCGAAAAGGTCACAACAATGATCTTATCTTTGATGGGCTCCCTTCAAACGATTTTATCCCAATATTCAAATCTCCAAAGGATAGCACCTATATAAAGCTTAGCAGGGAAGACTCCAGTTCTAGCTTGTCCAGCAACTCCTTAAAAACTAAGGAACTAGTTCGCTCAAGTTTGATGTGGGATGATATTAGAGGTGATAAACACCTTTGCAGGTTAAACCTTGACAATTTACCTTTCACACACAATTTCCACGGAATAGATATATTGAAATCGGATTTGACCGAATTAGTTTGTGCGCTTCTAAACTCAACGCTAACATGGTTTTTCATAGAAGTGTTAGGAAGAACGTCTCTTGGAGGTGGAGCTGTTCGTATTCTGGTCAATGATCTTCGTAGAGCCAAGATACTAGTCGACCCTGTTACCCTATCTCCTCAAACGAAAAATGAAATCGAAAAATCTTTCGCAATTTTGAGTAGTCGCCCAGTGTACAGTGTATTAGATGAAATAAAAATAAGTGATGACGGAAAAATCTTAGTCATGGAAGACAGAAAAAATCTAGACAAACTAATATTTGATTCATTAGGCTTCGACGAAATCACATCAAAACGGATATATGAATCAACTAATTATTTAGTAAAAAATCGATTAAGAAAATCGGGAAGTTGACCAGACCATGATTCATGACATTATTGACAACTCTAGGAATAAGTTATCTGAAGAAATTCGGAATATACTTCCTTCTTGTGAATCGGCAAAGTTTGCGGTTGGCTTCTTTTTCTTATCGGGGTTTACCGCAATTGCAGATCAGCTTGATAACGTCAAGGAACTGCAGCTGCTTGTCGGAAGCGCTTCCTCATCAGAAACTGTCGAGCAGATTGCAGAGGGTTATCTTCGCCTGAATGAGGTACAGCAGGAGCTTGATAAAGTCAATCACCCAAAAAAGACTGACTCAGCCGATCAGCTTACAAAGACAACCTTCAGAATCGGGCAAAACGCCTCTGCGCTCTCACAATCCGATGAAAATCAACGCTTGATACTCTCCTTATCTAAAGCAATCGAGGAGCAGCGAGTAAAAGTTAAGTTGTACTCAAAAGGTCGTTTACACGCCAAAGCGTATATCTTTGATTATGGGCAAAGGTATGACGCCCAGGGTCGCGCTCTGCCACGACCTGAAAATGGATGCGCGATTGTTGGCTCTTCTAACCTCACCTTGGCGGGGCTCACGCATAACAGTGAATTGAACGTGAAGGTGTTTGGTGATGCCAACCATGCAGCCCTGACAAACTGGTTTAACAACCTGTGGGATGACGCGATTGATTTTGACCAACAGCTCGTCAGTGAACTTAAGCAGTCATGGGCGATTGCCAAGGTTCCACCCTATCATGTTTACTTGAAAGCGCTTTATGAATTTGTGAAAGATCGTCTTGCTGACGAAGGGGCGACCGAATACCTGTGGCAATCTGAAATAACTGCAGCACTGGCTGATTTCCAGCGAAATGCTGTCCAGCGAGCAATCCAGATCATCCGTCAATACAATGGTGCTTTTGTTTCAGATGTGGTTGGGTTAGGTAAGTCCTATATTGGTGCTGCGATTATCAAGCACTTTGAAAGATATGAGCATACCCGCTCATTAATCATTTGCCCCCAATCATTGGTCAGGATGTGGGAGCATTATAATGAAGCATATAAATTAAATGCCCGTGTTCTATCGATGGGTATGTTAAAGGATGACCCTGAGCGGTCAGAATTTAACCTTCTACTTGAGAGTGAACTCTATAGTGATCGGGATTTTGTGCTTGTCGATGAAAGTCACAACTTTCGCAACAGGGACACGCAGCGCTACAAGATCCTGCAGGAATATCTGCAAGCAAGCGGTCGACGCTGCGTGTTCTTAACAGCGACACCAAGAAATCGATCCATCTGGGATATCTATAATCAACTGATCCTTTTCCACGATGGTGATCGCACACAAATTCCGATTAACCCGCCAAACTTAAGGGATTTTATCAAAGGTGTTGAAAAGGGAGAACATAAGGCAGCGTCGTTATTGAGCAATATTATGGTTAGACGCACCCGCATGGATGTTTTGCGCTGGTATGGCTTTGATGCCGAAACCCACAAACGAATAGACCCCTTTGATTTTGAGCCTTATCATTCAGGGGATAAGCGGGCATATATTATTGTAAATGGAAAGGAACAATATTTCCCCAAGAGAGAATTATCAACTATCGAATACAACATCGACGACACTTATGATGGGTTGTATGACAAATTGCTGGGAATGATTGGTCGACCTGGGAGTAATGATCAACAGGATGATCACCGATTATTGTATGCACGCTATGGCCTCTGGAATTACGTAAAGGAAGAAAAACAAAAGACCAAACCATACGATGAACTTCAACGGGCTGGGATTAACTTGCGTGGACTTATGAGGGTGTCATTGTTTAAGCGTTTTGAGTCAAGTGTCGAAGCGTTTCGAAGAACCCTTCAGCGGATTATCTCAGGGCATGAAGCGTTCCTTCTGGCAATGTCTAATCACATCATACCTGCCGGTAAAGCAGCGTCTGCGAGGATGCTAACTTCAAGCGATATCGATGACGACGAGCTACTGGACATTCTTGAGGAAATGAGTCAGGACTATGAGGCAGAGGATTTTTACCTGGACCAACTTCGGGATGACATTAAACACGACCTCGATATTCTCAAAGAAATGTTAAGTTTGGTTACTCCTATCACACCTGAAAATGATGATAAATTATTGAAATTAAAAGAGATCTTAACCAACTCTGGGGCTCATGGAAAACCATTGGCAGACAAGAAGTGTTTGATTTTCACACAATATAAAGATACAGCAGAATACCTCTACAAAAACCTGCGAAGTGATCTGGGAGAGAGTTTGGAGTCAATCTTTGGGACGGACAAAGACAAATCCTACACAGCATTTAGGTTCTCTCCTAAGGCTAATGCGAATATGAGTTTTTCCGGATCATTCCATGAGATTCAAACGCTTGTGGCTACAGATGTCATGTCAGAAGGTCTGAATTTACAGGATTGTGATCAGATCATTAACTACGATCTGCATTGGAATCCGGTTAGATTGATCCAAAGGTTCGGCAGGATTGATCGAATTGGAACCAAACACGATGTAATTTACGGTTATAACTTTTTACCAGAAAAAGAACTTGATCGTGGTTTGGGGTTGTTACAAAAATTGGGCAAGAGAATTGAAGAGATCAATTTAATGTTGGGTGGCGATTCAGCGATTCTAGATCCTGCAGAGAAGTTGATAGATCAGGCATTTTTGGCTATTTATCAAGGTCAAAACGTTGATAGGTTTGATACTGAGGATGACGAAGACCTGGTGGATTTAACCGAGGCGGAAGAATTCATGCGTCAACTAAAACTGTCCGATCCGGAATTATATAAGACAATTCAAGATTTACGTGATGGCGTAAGATCCTGCAAGGCAGGAAAAGATGGGAATCTCTACACAGTTTGTAGATATGGAAGTTATCGGTTAATCTATTCTATCGATAAACACGGAAACGTTACGGCATCAGATATTTCTGAGGCACTAGGCCAGATGAAATGCGATCCAGATGAGCCAGCATTGGAATTCAATGATATCAATAATAATAGGGTTGTAAAAATCCAAGACACCTTTGAGAAACACGTTGAAGAGTGGAAGGCTCAACAAAGAGTGGCCATAAAATACCCAAGGGTTCAACAGTATATTCTGGAAGAGCTTCGAGACATTGACGTGGAAATTGATGCGCCAGGTTGGCAAGGTCAAGTAATTGAATTCATGAAGACGTACGACCAACAATTGCCGATATCAGTAATCAACGAATTAAGAGGGGTTTATAAAAAGGTTCACGGTGTGGCTCTTCTCGAGTACTTGGAAGAGGTTTATCGCAAACACAAGCTTAAGGAAGGAAAAAAGGTACACACCAACACAGATCAGGAAGTTTGTCCTACGGTTGTGTGCAGCCTGATGGTGGAAGTGAAGGACATTTGATCGTGCCGGTTTACTGACACCCCTCCACTCTGCTGCCTGCAAATGCTGGTGGGCGTAAAAACGGCAGGATTATCAGCGTTCTTAGCCCCAGTAATGTACCCGGCAAAGCGTCGGCATGAGGCTAGTGGAGAAACACAAACAGCAAAACGTCCCCACAACCCCCTCCAGCCGAGGAACGAGGCGAAGGGAGGGGGAATCAAAGGGGGTGGGTTCTTGAGCTTGAATATGGGTGTGGGTTGGTATGAACTGAGAGATCGCCATACCATGCTGTGCGGGCACAGGGCCAACACCTTCCTCCCACTCACTTTTGCGTCATAACCCAGCCAAAAAAAACGCAAAAGCGCAAAAGCTCACCCTCTGACCCCCTCCACCCACCTGTACCGCAAACCTCCCCGCAAATATTCTGTCTCCACCCCCATCACAACCCTCAAATCCGCAAACGCCTTTGCCAGTGCCCTCTGCCCCGGCAGCTCCTGTTCCTCCGCCAGCAATTCCGTCAATTCCCGGCGCGAGAGCCACTCGGAAGGACGCGCCTGGAGGATGGCGAGCAAGCCCTCAAAGGCGATCTGCTCGGTTCGGAGCTTTTTGGGGGGTGAGAG
>DJGU01000077.1:0-751 GCA_002432795.1 Anaerolineaceae bacterium UBA5838 | reverse complement strand
GCCGCTGCAAACTCCAGGCGAGGTCAACATTGGCGACGATATCCGTGGAGCCGCGCACGCGGTTTTGATCGGGGCTGGGTCTGCCCAGATCCCCGCCAAAGAGCATGTCGATCTTGCCGCCGGGAGTGGGGCGTTTGTTGAGGTGATGCAGGACGAGCACGCTGATGCGGTGGGAGTGGATCTCGAATTCGGTGAGGGCGTTGAAGAAGCGCAAAGCGGGACCGACGCTGGAGATGTGGTTGTCGGACATGTTGGGCAGGTAGCGGGCGAGCACGTCAAAGATCACCAGGCAGGAAGGATTGGGTTTGAAGCGGTCGAGGAAGCCGGCAATGGAGCGGGCATTGCTGATGTTGAAGGGGTTGAAGTCGAAGGTGATGTTTTTGCCGAGCAGATCTATTTCATCGGGCGTGAGGCTGGAAGTGAGGGTTTGAAGGCGCCGCCCGAAGTGGAAGCGGGTGGAATCCTGGCAGTAGTAGACCACGGGCAGGGGTGGTTGGGAGGAGGTTTGCCAGGCAGGGCGGGCGGTGGCGAGGCGGATGGCGAGATCCAGCGCCAGGAAGGATTTACCGCTGCCCGGCTCGCCGGCCAGGAGTGTGACCGCGCCTTCGGGCAGGAAGCCGGGGATAAGCCAGTTGAGGGAAGGGCTGGTGATGTTGAGGAGGTCGGAATAGGAGAAGATGCCTGCTTCCATAATAGCACGTATGTTCTATTATAGCGGATGATGGGGAAGTTTTCAAGGGGGTGGCAGGTG
>DJGU01000073.1:4180-6624 GCA_002432795.1 Anaerolineaceae bacterium UBA5838 | reverse complement strand
GTGTGGCAATCTCGTTTTCGACTGTTGTACCGGGACAAAAAGAGAGATCGCCACGGTCGCAAGCTCCCTCGCGATGACAGATTATCTTCCCGGCATGCCCAAGTCCTGGTTTATTTCCCTCTCAAGAACCGCTTCAACCAGGCAAAGAGCAGCTTGGCAAGCATTACCAGGTAATAGAACCAGTTGAAAAGGAAAAAATGCTCCCTGGCAAAGTGTTTGCGATAATAGAGGTAATACGAGCGATGCCATTGGAAAATCGAATGATATGGGTTGGTTTTTGAGCCGCCTTCGCCCCCATAATGAATGATGCTGCTCAGAGGAACGTACATCACCTTCCAGCCAGATTGCCGCGCCCGCAGACAGTAGTCACTATCCTCCTGGTAAGCAAAGAACTGTTCGTCCAGTCCACCAATCTTTTCGTAGACTTCACGCCGAATAAACATGCAAGAGCCTGAAACCGCCTTCACTTCTGCAACTTCATCCTCCGGAAGCCAGGACTGCAAATAACCGTTTAGGGCTCGATTTTTAGGAAAGAGCTTGCCAAGTTTTAGAAAATAACCAAATACCTCCACCGGTCGGGCATCCCCCCGGCGCGACTGTTTTTGGAAACTGCCATCCGCATTGAGCACTTTTGGAATACTAATACCTGCTTCCGGGTTTTCTCTCAAATAGGCAATCTGAGGCCCGAAACAACCTTCTGTCAGCAAGGTGTCGGGGTTGAGCAGCAGCAGGAAGTCGCCTTTCGCAAGCGCCATTGCCTGGTTGTTGCCGCGGGTGTAGCCGAGATTGCTTTGATTTCGAATCAAAGTGGCTTCCGGATAATTCTGCTCTATCCAATCCACAGTGCCATCCGTGGAGGCGTTATCGACGACAATCAATTCGTAGCTCAACTCTTGGGTGTGTTTTTTTATCGAAGCTAATAGAGGCTCCAGGTAAGCAATCGTATTCAAGGTCACAAGACAAATTGAAAGGTCCATTATGCTGCCTCCCCTCCTGCCTGAGATTCCTCTTTTCCAGCCTCAATCCGTTTGCGTCTCACATGCGTGTCAATCGCGTGCACCAGATGGGCACCAAAAAATAGGATGTAGCCGCTCAGATAAAGCCAGAACATCAATGCGATGATAGAAGCCAGTGAACCATAGATAATTTCGTAATTGGTAAAACCGCTTGAGATCGCCCATCCAAGTAAACGGCTTGAAAGCTCCCAAAGGGTTGCTGTCACCACTGCCCCAATCAAGCGCGCCATGAAAAGAATACTGGTGCTTTGAGGAATCCAACTGTAAACAGCCAGAAACAATAGAATCTTCAAAACAAGGGGCACGATTTTTAGCCAATCCGCCCAAGCTTTGGTCGAAGTGATTATTTGACCAAAAAGAACATTCCCTTCTGAAGTAAAAATCTCAAGGACCGTGCTGAAAACCAGTGAGGCGCTGAAAAGCAGGATTATTAATAAGATGATCAGCAAGGCCATGCCACGGCTTTTCAGGAAACCTGGCCGACTGCCTTTGGGAAAGGCGCTATTGATGTTCACAATAATTTTTTCGAAGACATTTGAGCCCGACCAGAGCAAAGAAATCACAGCAACAATTGTCACCGGACCACGCCTATTGAGCACACTGGTAATCTGAGTATTGACGGCGTCAGCCGAGACTGGGATCCAATCAGTAATGATCTCCAGCAATTCAACTTTAACCAACTCACCCTCCAAAAACATCGAACCAACGGACACAACAGCAAGAAGCAAGGGGAAGATGGAAAAGAGACCATAATAAGCCAGGCTGGCGGAAGCTTGTGCACCGCGCATAAGGTTAAAATTATTTAAAGCATGGCGAAGAATGCCCAAAGTCCCGCCCAGGCGATCATTGAGATCCAGGTAAAAACTGCGAATGCGACTCTTTACCCCACCTCGGCGCTCGCTCCAGGCTTTGATACGTTTTTTGAAACCTTGGATTAAACCTGCCATAATTTGATTATAAGCGCAACCTGACTTACTGCCAGACTTCGCCGCCCTTGGGTATTCCGGGCAGTTCAAGCCAGCCTTTGCCAGCTTTGATGCAACCCAAACCAAACAAAGCTTTGAACTCACGCTCTGCAGGCAGATTGAGCACTGGTATTTCGAGCCGCACGGGTGGACGCGCCTGCTCTGAGTGGTTGGCAGTAACCAACACCCACTCCTCGCCTAAGACGCGGGCAAAAACCACCAGATCCTGGTCAAAGTGCAGCATCCTGAATTCTCCGCTAGCCAATGCCGGGCTTTCGCGACGGAGAGCAATCAGCTTTTTGTAAAATTGCAGCGTTTCCTGATCCCATAGTTGTCCATCCCATGGGAAGCAGTTGCGCGAGGCAAAGCCTTCCTCGTCAATCAGACCAATTTCGTCTCCATAATACAGGCAAGGAACACCAGGGAAGGTAAACTGCACGATTGCCGCCAGCCGGCTGAGGGC
>DJGU01000073.1:847-4017 GCA_002432795.1 Anaerolineaceae bacterium UBA5838 | reverse complement strand
GTCAGCCAGTGGAGGAGTGGGTCAGCAAAACCGGTGTAATTCATGACCGCGTCCCAGCCATCACCCTGGAGTTGTTCCGTAGCCTCAAAGAAGTTTTCTCCCATCAGGTAAGCTTCAGATGAAACGCGCTTAACCGCCGCACGGATCGCGCGCAGCAATTCAAGGTTGATCTGGTGCTCATCCTGCCGGCCGAGCATGTTGCCCACATCAACCCGCCAGCCATCAGCGGCAAAGGGCGGTTTGAGCCAGTAGGCGAAAACAGAATCCTCGCCGTCAATCATCTCGCGGCGCAGAGCCTGGCTGGCGTAATTGAGCTTGGGCATGTGCCCAAAACCCATCCATGAATTGTAATCCTGCTTATTTTCAGCGAAGTAAAAATATTCGCGTGTCTCGCTCTGGCTGTCTTGTAGCGCGGATTGGAACCACGGATGCATGCTGCCGCAGTGATTCGGCACGATATCCAGCACGTAGCGCATGTCCCGCTGGCTGAGAGCCTGGCGCAGGGAGACCAACGCCTGGCCGCCGCCCAAAACAGGATCTACTTCACGGAAGTTGCTGACATCGTAACGATGGCTGGTGAAGGCGGTGAAAATGGGATTAAGGTAGAGGGCGTTGACCCCAAGCTGCTCAAGATAATCGAGGTGAGCTTCGATCCCTGCCAGGTCGCCTCCATAAAAAGGCATCAAACGGTGGTCTTTGTGTGCCGCTTCGCCCCAGGGAAGAGTTTTGCGGGTATATCGGTAGCGCGCGTCGGTTTCTTCTATCGGATCGTTGCCGGGATCACCGTTGGCAAAACGATCAGGAAAAATCTGGTAAAAAACGGACTCCTGCAGCCAGGAAATTGGCTGAAAGCCCGCCAGGAGCTTGAAGTCGAAGATTGCCAGCGGCGTGTGCAGGCCTACCCCGAGCGCGTTCAGCCACCAGACCCTGCCTTCGGTTTGAATGGCAAAGCGATAGTTCAGGCGCGGCTCATTGACCTTGAGGGGAGCCTCCCAAACGCGGTAACCAGCCTGCGTGGACTGCGGCACCATGGCGGTGAACTGCTGTTCCCCGTTGGGAATGGTGCGCAAAACAACCTGGTCGGATTCAACCTGGCTGGGAATCAGCAGGCGCACCGTGATCGTTTCTCCCAGGGCAGGATTGGGATTGGAGAGGTAATCGGCAGTGGGCGCGTGCAGTACATGTGCGAGCCAGGAGGGTTGGAGTGGATCAATTCTTTTCACAAGGGCTAATCATACCAAGATTTGTAATTAGTTGATGCATCAAGTTTCCAACCGGCAGGTACAATTAAGGATGAGGTGAGCGATGGACACTAAATGGATCAAGGCATATTACAACGTGCGCGGATTGCAGTGGGCAGACCAAAAGAGCGCCCTTTTGTTCTTCCTCTCGGAGGTTGGTGAGCTGGCTGAAGCTTACGCCGAAGTGGAGGGGGCGGGCTTGAGCGGCGAGGAAACGGACTTGCTGGCGCGTTTCGCCGATCTGGGCTTGGAAGCTGACGAGATTGTTTCCCGCACGCCGGGCTGGATCCGCAACAACGACCGCTTGCGCAAGCAGAACATCGCGCATGAAGCCGCCGATTGCAACATGATGCTTTCCGTTTTTTTGGAGTCCTATGCCAATATCTCGCCCGATGACGCCCTGCGCGAGAAAATGGCACTCAAACTTAGTTGTTCAGAAAATAATTTGGAGAATTTGCTTAATTCTCATCGCCTCCCTTGACTCGCCGCTATAACCGACCACCGATCCTCCTGTGCTTCCAACCTTGATCAGCATAAACCTGTCTGTAGGGTAGCGGCTTGTTCGTAAGTATTCTTCATCTCAGTCCATGGCGCGAAGCTTCAGCAAGCTGATGGTCTCCTCTTTTAACTTCGCTTTCGTCCAATCTTTTTGGCTTTGAGATAACAACTCGCCCATACCATCCAAAATATGTCTGTCTCCCAATTTCGTGAGTTTTTCCACACACCGCTCAATGAATTCGGAAAAAGGAAGCCCAGAGCGTTCCTCAGCGATACGCTTGTTCACGGGAAAACGTTCAGATAAAAAGAACCAGACATCATAAATATCGCGGCTGGTCTTCCCTACCCGTTCATACATTGCCATCAGTTTATGGGCAAACATATCTTCTTTGACCATCACTTTCATTGGAACTCCGAGATAATTCTTTATCTCATAGGATGATCCGAATTCTCTGCGATTGACCTCAACCTTGATATTATGAGCTTGATCTTCATAGGAAAGGAGCCAGAAAAGATTAAAGCGCTTCTTTTGCGACAACTTGATCGTCCAGTAATTGGAGACATGCCTGGTTACACCGGAAAATATGGTGTCCAGTTTTTCCGGGTCAAGCAAATCAAAATCCAGGTCAACTGAAAAACGCTTCAGCCCGTAAAACATTACCGCTGCCGTACCACCTTTAAATCCGAGATAAGGAGAGATTTCGGAATCAGAATAGATGTCTTTTAAAATCTGGAAAAGGATTGTCCGGTGTCTTGCGATATCAAGTGTCATTTTCTTAATCTGATTTCTCTGTCTGTCTCAATCTCTCCACCTCTCCTTCCAACCTTTTATTCTGATAGATTGGCAATATCTCAAAAACCTGGTTCCAATTCAATTCACGGAGGTTGTCTAAATGAAAGCCAGGAGATATATAGAGCATGTCCAGAAGAGCCCTTTCCTTGCTGGCGAGGGTATACGAATCGTGCATGTCAAGACCAATCGGTGCTAATAAAGCAGATTTTTTGATTCGTCTGTAAGAATATTCCTGACCTTCTATCGTGACCTCTCGCGTCAGGTAAGACGCCAACGAAATTACAGTGGAATATTGGAAGATCATTCCATTTCTAGCTAATGCTGTCTCAAAACTGACGTAAGAGGGTGAAAAAAGACGGTTAGCCAATTCCAACCGATCGTATTTTTTGTCTTTGGCATAAAAATTCCTTCTGATCCGATACAAATCGCCATTACGGGCGTAATAATTAAGCCTGACCCTGATCGCATTAAGGTTGGATTCTTGCCACAATAAAGCTACATCAGAAACACTGAAGATAGTCTTGTCCGATCTGAGAATAGCTGTTAAATAATCACCTTTTTCCATAATTAGCACCAATAATTAGTTTTAAGCTAATGATTGGTTCAAATATACTATTTTTTGGAAAATTCGTCAAGAA
>DJGU01000073.1:0-796 GCA_002432795.1 Anaerolineaceae bacterium UBA5838 | reverse complement strand
AGAGATAAAGACTTTGTCTGGGCTCAGGCAGATCAGGTCTGTCCGTTCAAAGGTTTGAAGCCCTCGCCAAGTGCTTCATTGGCATGCCCCACCACCATGAACGCGTCCGGGTCGGCATCACGCACGATCATCTTCAGCCGAATGACCTCCCCCGCGGTCACCACGCAAAAGACAATCGGGCGGTCTTTCATCGTGTATCCGCCTTTGGCAGCAATGATTGTGGTGCCGCGGCCGAGTTCCGCTGTGATGGCTGCCACAACTTTCTCAGTTTCATCGGTGATGATCATCGCCTCACGAATGACGTTGGTGCCCTGCGAGATCACATCCGCTGCCACACCGCTGAGGTAGATCATAATCAGACCGTAAAGAGATTTCTCCCAGCCGAAAAAGAAGCCTGCCAGTAAAACCGCGAACGAATCAGTGATCATGTAAGCCAGTGAAATGGACATACCCAGGCGCTGATTCAAAATACGCCCAAGGATATCGGTTCCGCCGCTCGTGCCGCGCCCAAGGTAAACCAAACCCAGGCCAACTCCTAAAAGGAGACCACCATAGAGTGAATTGAGCAGGATATCTTCCGTGAATGGAGCTGAGCCAGTCCATTTAACCAGGATGTCCGTGAAGACCGTATAGGAAACGACCGAGAGAATGGTCCGAAGGGCAAAACGCGGCCCACCCAAAAAGCGCCAGCCAATGATGAAGAGCGGGATATTCGCCAGGAGGGTGATCATCCCAACCGGGGTGCCCCAAAGGTAATGCAACAATTGAGCAATACCGCTGATTCCCCCGCCAACCA
>DJGU01000041.1:5108-19730 GCA_002432795.1 Anaerolineaceae bacterium UBA5838 | reverse complement strand
GGTCCGCTGTTCAATATGCGCGAGATCCACCATGAAAGCAACAACTTGATTGTTGACTATCGCATCCTGGCAAAGTCAGCCAAACAGCAGGTCAAGATGCTTTCTGGCGGTAACATCCAGAAGGTCGTGGTCGCGCGTGAGCTTTCAAGCCAGCCCACGTTGTTGATCGCGGATCAGCCAACACGCGGTATTGATGTGGGTGCGACCGAATTTATCCGAAACCAGATCGTTGATCTTAGTCGTGGTGGCACAGCCGTGCTGTTAGTTTCGGCTGATCTGAATGAGGTCATCGAACTCAGCGATAGCCTGATCGTCATGTACGGCGGTAAGATCGTGGCGTATTTTGAAGACTCAAGCCAATTGGATGACATAACCATGGGCGAATATATGCTCGGTTTGAAACACCAAACTGAAGAAGAAATCGCAAAGGTATGCTATGAGTGATAAAAATTTGTTTTTGTTTAATATACTTCGCGGACTGGCTGCCATTTTATTAGCATTGGCAGTGGCTGCGGTTTTCATCTTTATCTCTTCTGATGAACCTTTAACTGCCCTGAAATATCTGCTGCTGGGTCCCGTGGTCAGCTTCAAAGCTACAGGGAATGTGTTTAACACCACCAGCTTTTTGACCATTTTAGCCGCGATGATCCCGACTATTTTCTCTGGTCTGGCAGTATGTGTAATGTTCTCAGCTAACCAGTTTAACCTGGGAGGTGAGGGAGCCATCATGTTAGGTGGCTTTGTTGGTGCTTTGCTCGGTATCTACCTCAAAATGAATACCGGACTTCACCAGGTGGTGTGCGTCTTGGGAGGTGCGCTTGCCGGTGGGCTTATCATGCTCATCCCGGCGATTCTCAAAGTGAAACTGGGGGCGAGTGAGATGGTGACTTCGCTGATGATGAACTATGTGGTCATGTTCGTCATCCTGCACTTTCTCAACTTCGTTTTCGCGGATCGTTCAAAAGGCGCCACTCAAACCTTCCCGTTCCAGGAGACAGCAAAAATTCCTGAGATTATTGCCAATGGCACCAAACTTACGTGGGGCTTCGTGGTCGCGTTAATTTTTGTGGTAATCATTGCCCTGTTCATGTATCGCACTAAGTGGGGATATGCCATCCGCATGATTGGCATCAACCAGTCCTTCGCGCAGTACTCGGGCATGCAGGTCGGAACTGTGATTATTTTGTCCCAGGTAATCGGCGGTATGCTCTCGGGTATGGGAGGCAGCATTGAGGTGCTTGGGCGCTTCGGCACCTTCTTGTGGCGCGAACTTCCGGGCTATGGCTGGCTTGGTATCACAATTGCGATTTTAGCGAAAAACAATCCAATCTTCGTGCCATTCGCAGCCTTCTTTATTGCCTATCTGAATAAAGGCTGCAACTTGATGGCGACTTACAGCGACGTACCTTCAGAGATGATCGATATCATCCAGGCGGCTATCTTCCTGTTCTTTGCTGCGGAGCAATTCCTGGCGAAGTATCGTCAGCGCATAGTAGTTCATAATGCCCAACGTGATCTGGCACTGCAGGAAGCTGCAGCAAGCCAAGGAGGGAGCAACTCATGATTAGTGATCTCCTTTTATCCATTTTCAATGCCGACTTTCTTTACAGCGTGATTCGCATCACTGCGCCGATCCTTTTCGCGGCACTGGGTGCAGTCATTGCGGAAAAAGCCGGTGTGGTTAACATCGGTCTCGAAGGTATCATGATGATATCGGCACTCTTCGGCGTGCTTTTTGGCTATTGGACGCAATCCTGGCTGATTGGCGTGATCGGAGCAGTGGTCATCGGGGTTTTGTTGGCTCTGCTGATTGGTTTCTTTGCCTTCGAAATGAAAACCGATATCATCCTGGGTGGTATCGCGGTAAATATGTTAGGCGCGGGTGGCACCATATTCCTGCTTGACATGTTTACCGGCATGAAAGGTAACACCGGTTCACTCGTCACGCGAGAGCTACTCATTCCAACTGTGGATATCCCTTTGATTAAGTCCATACCCTTCCTGGGGCAAGTTTTGTCCGGACACGCGGTGCTGACATACCTCGCTTTTCTGCTTGTCTGGCTGATGTGGGTGGTGATATATAAGACCCCCTTGGGGTTAAACATCCGCGCGGTAGGCGAAAACCCCAACGCGGCCACCTCGATTGGCGTCTCTGTGCAGAAAATCCAGTACATTGCTATTGGGCTTTCCGGAGCGTTGGCTGGTCTGGGCGGCGCGTTTATGTCGATGTACTACTCGCAGGGTTGGAACTCAGGCATGGTGGCCGGGCGTGGTTTTATTGCCTTAGCTGCCACAGCCATGGGGCGCGGAGAGCCTCTTGGAACAATGCTGTCCTCACTGCTGTTTGGCCTGGCGCAGGCACTGCGCACCAAGGTTTCAGGCATGCAGGGTGTATCCAGCTACCTGGTATCTGTAATTCCATATCTTGTGACCATTATTGGACTGGTGCTTTACGCCATCAGTACTAAAAACAAGCTCAAGAAACGCCACACCGCAACGAAAGGCGCCGAATGACCTCAAAAATCCCCATCATTCTTGACGGAGATCCGGGGCACGATGACGCGATTGCCTGGATGCTTGCCAAAGCCAGTGCCTGGTTAGAAATCTTGGCCTGCACTTCCGTCAGCGGCAACCAGAGCATAGAAAAGACCAGCTACAATGCCCGGCGGGTGATGACCTTACTGGGCATTGATGCTCCTTTTGCGATGGGAAGAGAAGAGCCCTTGCATGGGGAGCCCATCCACGCTGGCAACATCCACGGCGAAACCGGCCTGGACGGACCAGCCCTGCCGGATCCCACTATCGAAGCTGAACCAATCAACGCAGTGGAATTGATGGCAAAAACTATTGCCGCCTCAGATAAACCCGTTACCATCGTTGCCACAGGTCCGCTTACTAATGTTGGTGCCCTTTTAATCCTTTACCCCGAGTTAAAGCCCAAAATCGCTCATATTTCCATCATGGGCGGCGGTCTGGCTCATGGAAACTGGACTCCGGCAGCGGAATTCAACATCCTGGTTGACCCTGAAGCGGCGGATGTAGTTTTCAAATCCGGCTTGCAGCTTACTATGGCCGGGTTGGACGTAACCCTCAAAGCCCTGGTTTTCCCTGAAGACTTTGAACGCATCCGCGCTTTGGGTAACCCCATCGCGGTTGTAGTCGCGGAATGGTTGGACTTTTTTTATACCTTCCACCGCAGTATCGGCTATGCCGGCGCGCCAGTGCACGACGCGGTGGCGGTGGCAGCACTGATCAAACCTGAAATCCTGACTGCCAGGGACTATTATGTGCAGGTCGAAACCTCCGGTGACTTCTGCCGGGGAGCGACTGTGGCAGATCATTATGGTTTCAGCCAGCAGCCACCTAACACGCATGCCCTGGTTGACATCGATCGCGAAGCTTTTATCGACCTCCTGGCTGAGGCTGCTGCCTGGTACGGAAAGGAGTCAGAATGAGCCCTATTCCTGTGATTCTGGACTGCGACCCGGGCGTGGATGATGCCATCGCCTTTCTGCTGGCAAAGCAACTGCCTCAATTGAACGTCCTCGCCATCACCAGCGTGGCGGGCAACGTCTCCTTGGAGCACACAAACTATAACGCCCTGGGGCTGCTCGAATTCCTGGATTGGGACATCCCTGTCTATCGTGGGGCGGCCGGACCGGTTTTCCGCAAGCGCGTGGAAGCCGCCGAGGTGCATGGTTCCAACGGCATGGCAGGCTATGACCTCCCCCACGCCCGCAGCGAAGTTGAGGGCGTGAATGCCTGGGACGCCATTCACCAATATGCACTGGAACAACAAGGCGCGCTTGAGATCATCGCCATCGGTCCGCTCACTAATCTTGCCCTGGCTTTTCTCAAATTCCCTGACCTGCCCCAACTGATCAAACGGATTGTTATCATGGGCGGTTCAAGCGACGCGGGCAACGCTACTCCGGCAGCCGAGTTTAACATTTACGCTGACCCAGAGGCTGCCGATATCGTCTTCTGTTCCGGCGTGCCCGTGCACATGTGCGGGCTGGATATGACCATGAAGGCGCTCATGACCCCTGACGAGCTCAACCAGGTTGCGGCGCTGGGCAGCAAACAAGCTGTCTTCTTCCGTGATGTTGTGCAGGATATCGTGAGGTTTATGAGCCGCCTGGGTATCACTGGCATTAACATGCACGATCCCGCTGCTGTGCTCTACGCCGCGGATGACTCAATTTTCACAGCTTATCCAGCCGGTATTCGCGTGGAAACCAAGGGCACAATCACTCAAGGAAAAACCGTTACCGATCTTTTTAGCGATGCAAAATGGCAAAAGAATGGTTTTGTGGCCATGGATATCGACCGCGAAGCCTTCGTTGAGAAGGTTTTTGAGCTGATGAGTAAATATTGAGACACTTTCACTTTTCAGTCAGAGTTTCCAGCAGGTCTTCGTAAGAAGACCTGCTTTGAATAACACAATAAGGATGACACCAACATGCCAAAAAAAATAATTATCGATACAGACCCGGGAATTGACGATGCCATGGCCATCCTGGCCGCCTTGCATTCCCCAGACCTCGAAGTATTGGGGTTGACGACCGTATTCGGAAACACAGCAGTCGATCTTTGCTCGCAAAACGCCTTGCGATTGGTGGAGCTGGAGGGGAATGATCATGTCCCGGTCGCCCAGGGCTGCGCGCAGCCACTAGTGCACGATCTCAATTCCTTTTCGGCAGGCGTGCACGGCAAGGATGGTCTTGGTAATACCAATCTGCCCCTCCCCCATGGCAAGCTCGATCCGCGCCACGCCGCTCAGTTCATTATCGATACCGTCATGGCAAACCCGCACGAGGTGATTCTTGCGCCGATCGGTCCGCTAACCAACATCGCCATGGCATACCGCCTCGAACCCCGGATTGCGCCGTTGGTGAAGGAAGTGGTCCTGATGGGCGGCTGCGCCTTCGCCTTGGGTAACATCTCAGCCGTGGCTGAAGCCAACATCTATCACGATCCGCATGCCGCGGAAGTGGTTTTTGCCGCCCCCTGGAAAGTCACCATGGTCGGGCTGGACGTCACCACCAAAATCGTCATGCGTCCTGAGTATTTCGCTAAACTGTACGCAACCGGCAACCCCGCGGTGGGGCTGCTTGAGAAAATCCAGCCTTGCTACCAGGACTTTCATGAAGAGATTTATGGCATGAAAGGTGCCATCCACACCCATGACCCCGCCGTCATAGCTTACCTGCTGGCGCCTGAGCTGTTCAGGTGTGAAGAGATGCCAGTGTATGTGGTGACGGAAGGGCTTTGTTTGGGCAAAACCATTGCCGACAAACACCACCATGTTTTCTCAAGCATGCAGCAGGGTAAAGGAATTGGTGAAGAATCTGATGAGATTGCGGCTGAACGCCCCTCCACCACCATCCCTCTGGGGGTGGATGAGGACGGGGTGCTGGAGTTGTTGTTTGATTTGTTGACAAAGTCTTAAGCAATCAATTCACGAATGCGAAATCGTAGGGCGGAATGGTGTTCTCCTGACCTCGCAGCGTAGCTGCAAGGGTTCGCCACTCCGCCATAATTCTCGTTATGTCGGAGTGATCCCGCGCGAGGCTATTGGCGTTCCTGGGTTAGGAGGCGGTCTCATTCCGACCTACGCACTGGTCATAGGGGCGAAGCATCCAGTATTAGCGCATCATGTAAGGCAAAGGATTTATGTTGGGTTGATTCTCCTCTTCCTGCGACCTCGCTGGTAATTCGTCCGATCTACAAGGGGTGTGTTTGTCATCCTGAGGCACGAAGGATCTCACCCCTCTATCACTAAGATTCTTCGCTGGCGCTCAGAATGACAGAAAATCCGAGAGCGTAATGGCGTTCTCCTGCCCTCGCAGCGTAGCTGCAAGGGTTCGCCTCTCCGCCATAATTCTCGTTATGTCGGAGTGAACCCGCGCGAGGCTATTGGCGTTCCTGGGTTAGGAGGCGGTCTCATTCCGACCTACGCACTGGTCATAGGGGCGAAGCATCCAGTATTAGCGTATCATGTAAGGCAAAGGATTTATGTTGGGTTGCTTCGCCCCTACCAAAGCATCAAAACAAGGGGAAAATTCACAAAAAAACGAAAGATTGGGTTTGCGTGATCTATCTTTCGTAATGTCAGGTTGAAATGCGCAACCTGACCTACGCCTTGCTCGTCCCAAATTCCGTCGTAGGGGCGAAGCATCCAGTAATAGCCCATCATGTAAGGCAAAGGGGTTTCGTTGGGTTGCTTCGCCCCTACCGCAGAACCACAATAAAGTAAATATCACAAAAAAACGAAAGATAGGGTTTGCGTGAGCTGACTTTCGTGATGTCAGGTTGAACTGCGCAACCTGACCTACGCCGGCTCGTCCCAAATGTCAGCAAAAGGGCGGAGTTATTGTAGGGCGGGGTTTTGAGCCCGCGCACACCTTGTGGCATCTCTCGGTTATGAGGCGGTCTCATTACGCCGCTTCGCAGGTGCAACGTCCGACCTACCCACCAGGTGTAGGTTGGGTGAACCCAACTTTAACGCTCAAGAATCAGGTTTTGTTGGGTTGCGCTCAATAACAAGAACCAGTAACCCAGACCCTATATCGCTCCACCCAACCTACCAAAACAAGCTACCCCGGATAATCGGCAATTTTCCTGGATAAATCTTTATTCAACAACCTTGGCAGGCGGGCGTTTACCTCGTGCAGGATCTCTTCCAAATCCAGCGTCAGGTGCTTTCCTCCCTGGTAGATCGGTTTGCCGTCACAGATGACCGTATCGACATCCCGGGCATCCATTGAATACACCAAATTAGCCGCCTTGTTGATCACAGGCTGGACCGCCGGGCGATCCTGCCGCAGCAGCACCACGTCCGCCAGGTTACCCGCTTTCAAATTGCCCAAGCGGGGTTGCCGCAGGACCCTCGCGCCACCCTGAAAAGCCAGGTCCAAAACCGTGTTCACAGGCATCACTTCGGCATCCATAGACTTATTCTTTTGCGTAAGCGCGGTCAGGCGCATTTGCTCAAACAGGTCGAGCGTGCTGCTGCTGACCACGCCATCAGTTGCCAGGCCAACCGCTATCCCTTTCTCCAGATACCTGGGCAGGTCAGCCAAGCCCATAGCCATCGCCAGGTAAGTTTTTGGCGCTTGGGCTATGCCGACCTCTTTGCCAACCAGCAAGTCGAGGTCTTCATCAGTCGGGTAGAGACAATGCGCCAGGATGGCGGGCTGGTCCAGCAAACCGGTATCCGCCAATATCTGCACGGGCGTTTTTCCGTAACGCTCAAGGGATAAGGTAATTTGCCCAGCAGTCTCCGCGACATGAATATGATTGCCAACCCCCAACCTGGCGGCTTCTTTAGCGCAGCGTGTGAGAAAGTCCGGATCGCAGAGATAGGGCGAATGCGGCGCTAGCCAGGTGGTGATGCGACCATCGGCCTTGCCCTGCCAGCGTTCCACGAAACGGATGGTTTCATCCAACTGCGCGTAACCCTGGTGCCCAAAGACAGCCCATCCCAGGTTGGCGCGAATTCCCGCAAGTTCCACCGACTGCGCAACCATATCCATTTCAAAATAATGATCCGCGACGCAGGTAATGCCGGCTGCGATCATCTCAGCCATCCCCAACATAGCCCCCCAATAGACGTCTTCGGGGGTCAGGTTGGCTTCGAGCGGAAAGATAACCTTGTTGAACCAGTCGTTCTCGTTCACGTCTGGTCCGGCGTTGCGAAAGAGCACCATCGGCACATGCGCATGGGTGTTGATCATGCCCGGCACAGCCAGCATGCCAGTTGCATCGATGACCTGACAATCTGATTGTGCCAAAGCAGCCGTTGGCTGTATGGCGATAATCTTGTTGCCCTCTATCAAGATATCCTGGCCAGGAATAAAGCACGGCACTTGACCTTCGAAGGTCATCACCTCACAATTCCTGATAATTAGTTTTCCCATGTTCTATGCTCTTCCTTTTCCGTTTTTAGAAGTTTTCCACCAGTGCGAGCGCGTCTGCGATAGCCCGGTCAAGAATCGTTTGAACCGCCTCCCGACCTAAATCGAGCCCATCAGCCGCGACCACATCAAAGCGCGGGATTCCCCAAAATTTGCACAAAGCCTCTAAATAACGCGCGCCCATCTCGAGCGGGGAATGACTGTAATCTCCACCGCGAGTAGTCAGAAACAGTAGTCTTTTCGCTTTGCACAACCCAAAAGACCCATGTTCACCCACGCCGAAGGTAATCCCATCCACGCAGATGTTCTCGATGAAAATCTTTAATAAGCCTGGGAAACACAGATCCCAGAACGGCGCGGCAATGATGATACGGTCAGCCTGGCTGAATTGATGGGCATAGCGAAAGCGCGGATGTTCGAGGTTGTGTTCCGCCAGCAGGCGTTCACGTTGGGCGAAGAAACCCTCTGTCAAGGGCGCAAGCGGTTCGTCCATCAGGCATAATCTTTCCACCTTGTAAGCTTCTTTGGCTTGCAGCGCCGCCAGAAAGGCTTCAGCCAGAACGCGAGTTCGCGACTGTTCCCGTCGGATGCAGCAATCGATGTAAAGCACCCTTACCATTCCAGCACCTCGGGAACCTGCAGCGTGCCTTCAGCAAGCACTTGCTCCACTTCAGCCCGGGTGGGAATGGAATTCGCCGCTCCTGGGCGCTGCACGCACAACGCTGAAGCCACAGTCGCCAGGCGCAGCGTCTCGGCAAGGCTCAAGCTCTGCATCACACCAAACAAGAAATAGCCGCTGAAGGTGTCCCCTGCGGCAGTGGTATCCACCGCCTGCACCTTGCAGCTGCCGATGCTGGCGTAATGACCATTTTGAACACACTGTGCGCCGCGTGACCCGAGCGTTAGCAGAATACCTGCCTTGGGATAGCGCTCAGCCAGGCGCTGCAGCAGATTTTCATCCACCGCCCCACCGATAATTCCTGCTCCTTCAACCTCGTTAACAATCAGCCAATCGAGCTGGTCAATAGGATAAGCATTCACGTCTTCGGAGTATGGAGCGGCATTCAGCGCAACTTGCAAGCCCTTCGCAGCGGCTTTTTCGATAATCTTACCCACCAGATTGGTCTCATTCTGCAGTAAAACAAAACCGTCACCGCCAAATGCGTCCAGCGTTCGGTCCACATAGGCTTCAGTCAGCATTTGGTTCGTGCCACCATACAGCAGGATACAGTTCTGACCGGAATCCGCCACCTGGATGATGGCATGCCCACTGACCTCCGCTGAAGTCTGCATCAGCGAGGTGTCCACTCCGGCTGCTTGCAGCATTTCAACCAAAAACCCGCCATCTCTGCCAGCAACGCCGGCATGAAACACCTGGCTGCCAGCCCTGGCAGCCGCTATGGATTGGTTTAGTCCCTTACCGCCGCTGTTAATTGTGTAGGATTTTGTATGTTTGGTTTCGCCTGGGAGTACGAAGTTGTCTACCCGGTAAACATGGTCAATATTAAGTGAACCAAAATTTAAAATAGGCATAGGCAGTCCTTTTGATTGATTTTCGCGATATAGGCAATTATACTGGGAGAAGCCAACCCAAACAGAAAAGAGGAACCATGTTGCAGCCTCACATTCAACTCGATGAAACCATTCTTGCCCACTGTGCCTTATTGCCCGGCGACCCCGCCCGGCTCGACCGGATTGCCCCCTTCCTGAGCGACGTAACCGAACTGGCTTACAATCGTGAATTTCGCAGTCTGCGCGGCACCTATAAAGGTCTGCCTGTTTTGGCTGTCTCCACAGGTATTGGCGGGGCATCCGCAGGAATTGCCGCGGAAGAGCTGCATAACATCGGCGTCAGGGCTATGATCCGCATCGGCAGCTGCGGTTCGCTGCAACCCAAAGTAAAACTGGGCGATCTCGTCATCGTCAACGGCGCGGTCAAAGACGACGGCGCATCCAAAACCTACAGCCAGGCAATTTTCCCCGCGGTTCCAGACGCAGAACTGATGTTTGCTTGCATCGAAGCCGCCAAAGAGCAAGGCTTTGCCCATCATATTGGGATCGCTCGCAGCCATGATAGTTTTTATACGGACCAGGAAGCCGAAATCGACGCATATTGGTCGCGGCAGGGTGTGTTGGGTGCCGACATGGAAACTGCAGCGTTATTCACAATTGGAAGCTTGAGGGGCTTCAAAACCGCTTCCATTCTGAATAATGTCGTTGCCTACGAGGAAGACACCCTGGAATCGATTGGGTCATATGTCAGCGGTGAGGATCTTGCCATGCAAGGAGAGCGCAACGAGATTCTGACTGCTTTAGAAGCCCTGCGCAGGGTGATCAAAGATGGGTAAGGTCGCTGCGGTCAGGGAAACTTCAGCTAAATTCTTGATTCACTGAGTAATTGATCCGCTATCCATCCTTCTTGATCCATTATCCTATCGGCGAAGTGCTGCCAACCCATCATTTCAACCATAAAAAAGCCACCACTTTGCTTAAGGTGGTGGCTTTGATTCTTGATTTCCCAAAAAAACAAGCCAGGGAAGAGATAGCAGCGGATGTGTTTACTTCACGCCCAGCCGCTTGCCAACCCGATCGAAAGCATCGAGGGCCTGATCCAAATCATCCTGGCTGTGGGCGGCGGAAATCATCACACGGATGCGCGCCTTACCTATTGGCACGGTCGGAAAACCCAGTGCCATGGCAAAAATGCCTTCCTCAAAAAGCTGCCGGCTGAATTCGCGCGCCAGCTGCACATCACCCAGCATAACAGGCGTGATGGGGGTTTGGGTCAGACCGGTGTCAAAGCCCAGTTTGCGCATTTCTGCCTGGAAGTAGCGGGCGTTTTTCCACAATTGGTCTACCAACTCGGTCGATTCTTCCAGCAGATCCACTGCGGCTATGCAGGCAGCGATATCCGGCACTGTCACCGCGGAAGAGAACAGGAAGGGGCGCCCGCGCTGGCGCAGCCACTCGACGATTCGAGCGTTACCCGCCACCACCCCGCCAACAACGCCAAAGGCTTTGCTGAAAGTGCCCAATTCGATATCAATTTTGCCGTGCAGTTTGAAGTGATCGACGATACCTCGTCCGCCTTCACCCATCACGCCCTCACCATGGGCGTCATCGACCATGGTCATGAGACCATACTTATCCGAAACTTCGACCAACTTATCAAGAGGAGCGAAATCGCCGTCCATGGAAAAGACGCCATCCGTAATCATCAAGCCGCGTCGATAGCTGCCCTGAGCTTCCTGAATTACCCGATCAAGGTCGGCTGGATCCGCGTGCTTGAAGCGATGGATCTTTGCGCCTGAAAGCCTGGAACCATCAATGATCGAGGCATGATTGAGTTCGTCAGAAAAAATTGCGTCTTCCTTGCCAACCAGAGCCGGGATAGTTGCGCCATTGGCCGTGAACCCCGATTGGAAAGTGATTGCGGCTTCAACCCGCTTGAACTCAGCCATGCGCCGTTCCAGTTCGACATGCAGGCTCATGGTTCCGGCAATCGAGCGTACAGCTCCTGGCCCAATGCCATATTTCTTCATTGCATCGATTGCGGCTTCAACTACACGCGGATGATTAGCCAAACCGAGATAGTTGTTGGCGCAAAAATTGAGTACTCTTTTGCCATCTACAATCACAGAGGGGCCTTGTGGTGAATCCATGGTGCGGATCTTATTGTAGAAGCCAGTTTCTTTCAAATTGGTCAGCTCTTCGTCAATCCAAGTCAATTTATCGCTCATAAACACCTCTTTCTATGCAATTACTAAGATTATACCCGTGCTTAGAGCTATATGGACTGTTTCAGGCCAGATCGGTATATAATATTTGCATCAATAAGCATTTATGGGAGTGTGCCATGCAGATTATTTCTTGTGTTGACTATGCCGATATGAGCCGCAAGGCTGCCCGCATCATCGCTGCCCAGGTGCAGCTCAAGCCGCATAGCGCGCTGGGGCTTGCGACAGGCTCAACCCCCATTGGCACCTATAAGGAACTTATCCGCTTCCATCTGAATGAGGAACTGGACTTTTCAAAAGTTATCACGGTCAACCTGGATGAGTACTACGGATTAAGCCCGGAGCATGAGCAAAGCTACCGCTACTTCATGCAGCATAACTTCTTTGACCATATCAATATATCCCCTGAAAATACCCATGTTCCCGACGGACTCACCCGGGATGTTGCCAAAACTTGCGCAGAATATGACAGCATCGTTGCTTCGCTCGGTGGCACGGACATCCAATTGCTGGGAATCGGTGATAACGGTCATATCGCCTTCAACGAGCCGCACACTTACTTTTTTGCCCAGACTCACCTGGTGGATCTGAATGAAGAAACCATCAAAGCCAACGCGCGCTTCTTTGAGAGCGAAGTTGAAGTGCCCCGGCAGGCTATCACCATGGGTATGCGATCGATCTTAAGCGCAAAAAGGATCTTGCTTCTGGCAAGCGGATCAAAGAAAGCTGAAGCGATTGCACAGATGATCAACGGCCCCATTGACCCGCAGCTGCCGGCTTCGATCCTGCAGGTGCACCCGAACGTGATGGTAATCGCGGATGAAGAAGCGCTTGCCTTAGCCTGATCAGTTGAATAAGCTCATTCAACTGGTAAAAACACCCTAAATAATCTTTTCTGTATGCCCTGCCAGGTTGCGCAGTAACTCCAGTTGCCCGATGTGGTAAGCGTGGTGGAACTCCATGAAAAACAACATCCAGCCCCGCCGCGCAGGCCGCCCAAACCCTGGGACCTCCTCATCGAAGTCAGCGTCAGTCATCGGCTCAAGCTTCTCAAGAACCGCCTGGTGCAGCACCTCATAAGCAGTCATCAGTTCAGAAGCCGTCATCAGGCCCGCTTCGGGGCCTAAAATTGGTTCTGAACCTCTTTCAAAACGACTCAGATCCGTCAAACCCTCCGTTTTCTTTCCGTCCAGGAAACGCAGGATCGGGATCAGGCTCTCAGTCAGATGCCCTAAAGTCCACAACATACAGTTACCACCGTTGGGAGGTTGGATGAGCATTTCAGAGTCACTCACGTCTTTAATCTGCTCTTTGATAAGCTCCAAGTTGCCTTCCAGCATGCTTTGATATTCTTTTGCGGTGATCATAGCCTCTCCTCTTTAATTGGCAGGCGTCAATAATTGCTCATTCTTGCAATTTAATTTGCCTGACTTTACTGTTCCACATAGTTTTTATGCTCCAGTTAATACTTCTGCACGGATATTCATCTCCTGAAGTCTTAACTGCATCGTTGCATTGCTACTGCAGCTGGCAGGCTACGGCAGGTCGCGCCCTTCGCTGGAATAGATGCGATACCAATCCTCGCGGCTGAGTGGAATGTCCATACCGGCAGCAATCTCACGCAGGCGCTGAGTGTTCATCGTGCCGGCAATCATCTGCATCTTTGCCGGATGACACGCGATCCAGGCTGCTACGGCGCCATTCTTGGTGATCCCATACTTGGCCCCAACCTCTTCCAACGCAGCGTTCAGCCCGGGAAACTCGGGGTTGTCCATGTAGGTTCCTGCTATGAAACCGGCTTGAAATGGTGACCAGGCTTGGATCGTCATACCGTGCAACCGGGAGTAATCCAGCGTAGCCGAATCGTGGTCCTCAGAAAATGGCAGGTTCGTGTTCATCCGTATAGCGTGATCGATCATGCCAGTGTGAGCGGGACCGAATTGCAGCTGGTTTGCAACCAGTTTATGACTGGTGGCGGACTGCAGAAGCTCAATCTGACGGGAGTGCATGTTGCTTACGCCAAAAGCGCGCACTTTGCCGCTGGCGTAGAGTTCGTCAAACGCAGCTGCCACCTCTTCCGGCTCAAAAAGGGCGTCCGGGCGATGCAGTAGCAGCACGTCGAGCTGTTCGATCCCCAGGTTTTGCAGGGAATTTTCAACCGACTTGAGGATATGCGCGAAGGAGAAGTTAAAAGCGATGTTTTGGCGGGCTTCATTCTGGACGATACCGCACTTCGACTGAATCAGCATTTGGGAGCGCAAACCTGGGTTGTCGCGCAGCCACTCGCCAAAATGGCGCTCGCAGGCGCTATTGCTGCCGTAAATATCGGCATGATCGAAAAAGTTGATGCCGAGTTCGAGGGCGGTCTTGAGGTGCAGGTCCAGCTCAGAACCTGAGAGGCGTGTGATGCGCATACAGCCCAACACGAGCGCGCTGGCTTGCATATCTGGAGTGAGGGAAATTGTGTACATGGCAGTCCTTTCTGATTTTTGGAAGTCTATCTAATTTATACCCCAGCCTGGGCAGACGTGACAGGCAGGGATGCCAACCGGCTACTGATGATGGATGCCCCAACGGCTGGCGGGAACTGGTTCAAGGCGCTTAAATCCAGCGCGGGCGTAAAAACTGGCATAGCCGATATCCGCGGCATCATAGCGCTCGGGTAAGGCTGGGCGGGGTTGGCTGATGTCATCCAAAGGCGAAACTTGCAACAGCTTGCCGCCGGCTCGCCAGGTTTCCTGGATGGCAGCCTTCACGAGAAACACAAACAGTGAAGCATGATCCGCTCGTTTTGCCAGGCTAAGCTGCCTGACTTGCCAGTGCCCGTTTTCCGGCGCAGCCTCCTGCTCTGATGTAGGAGCTGCCAGTGGAGCGAGTTCGCAGATACCTATCGTCTGATCCTCCTCAAATAGCAGCATGCCCGACCTTAACCCCTCCTTGACCAAATCCGCGATGGTCACGTTTTC
>DJGU01000041.1:0-5049 GCA_002432795.1 Anaerolineaceae bacterium UBA5838 | reverse complement strand
GAAGCCTTTCGTTCTGGGTTTTATCGAGCAGGTTGATCAATTCCAAGTACTCCCCAGTCGTTTGAGGTAGGCGCACATTAAACTGCCGCGGCACTGTCCAGGGGTCCTGCGCTTTGCCGGCGTAGCGAGCATGCTCGTAAGCCTGGTAATCAGCTGGTAAAGGCAGGCGGTGTAGGTTGCAAAGGAACTTTACAGCGTTGTAATCATTTTCACCAAAAGCGTAGCCGAGATGAAAATCCACCAGCCAATCAGCTTTAATGCAGCTAACTTTGGCATGCCCGATCTTGCCCTGCCCGGTGAGCGAATCGCCGGGGTATTCCACCCCGCCAACGATCTGACCCTGGTCGTTGCGAATGTAGGAGTGGATGTCCACCTGGTGTCCGCCGCCGTCCTGGAGCACAAAGTTGTGCTCCCACTGGTCGTCGCGCGGCAGGTGCCCATAGCCCAGGCGGCTGAGGATGCCCAGAAAGCGGGGAAGGTACTGCTGGTTGATGGCAATATCCAGGTCGGAATGGGGGCGGGTTTGCCAGCCCAGGTGAGCGTCCACAGCCCAACCGCCATCAATTACGATCGGTATGCCGGCGATTTCTGCCAGGTCGATAACGCGCAGGGTCTCTTCCTGATCCAATTCAGGAGTCAGACTGGGGCTCAGGCAGAGCGGAACGCCTTTCAGGATTTCTTCAAGAAGATTTGGCTGACTTGGTTCCAGACCGACAGGTGAGGGCATGGCAGGCTGTCCTTTTGGTCGTAATATCACCTTCTCCTTAAGAGATGGCGAAACTTTTGACTGGATTATATCATCCAGCAACCTCATAAGACGCCTTGCAGAAGTGCTCTAAAGACCTCTTTAAAGAAATACTTGAAGACAAGCCGCATAAATGAAGCTCTGATCTGTCCAGGACAGAAGCGAGCATGAACGCGACCTCTACAAAAGGCGCTTTTCTCAAGGCGTTTTTCTGGAAAAAACAGGCTCTTGAGGGTATACTTAACCAGATAAATAAAGCCAATCGTGGAGGATCTCATGAAAGTAACCGTTCAACAGCAGCAGCTTGCCCACGGCGTTAACGTGGTTGCGCGGGCTGTCACTTCCCGCAGCACTCTCCCTGTACTCTCGAACATCCTGATCAAGACTGACCAGGGGCGTCTGAGGCTTTCGGCTACCAACCTCGAGCTCGGTATCAGCGCCTGGATTGGAGCGAAAGTCAGCGAGGAAGGTGGGCTAACCGTGCCGGCACGTACCTTCGTGGACATGGTAAGCAACCTCCCCAGTGAAGAAGTGATCCTGACGTTGGACGAACACACTCAATCTCTCAACGTGAAATGCGGCACGCTAAACACGGATATCAAAGGTATCAGCGCGGATGAATTCCCACCCATGCCCACGCCCGACGACGAAACTGCCATTCCTTTGAACGTTGAAAACTTCAAGGAAATGATCCAGCGCGTGGCATTCGCTGCCTCCACAGAAGACACCCGCCCTAATCTGACCGGCGTGCACATGAGCTTCCATGGAGACGAACTGGAAATGGCTGCCACAGATGGCTATCGCATCTCCATCAGCAAAGCTACCATCGGGCACAAACCTCCCCAAAACCTTGAAGCCCTGATCCCCGCCAGAGCCCTCAGCGAGCTCTCGCGCATTGCGGTCAATGGCGATGAAACCCTGCTGATGTCCTTCCCAGCCGGACGCGGACAGGTGATCTTCCATTTGAAGGACGCAGAACTGGTTTCGCAGCTGATCGAAGGCAACTTCCCCAACTATACGGCGATTATTCCCACCAGTTTCAAGACCCGTACCGTGCTCAACACTGCTCAACTGCTTAAAGCCTGCAAACAGACCGAGATTATCGCCCGCGAGGGAAGTTATATTGCCCGGTTGGACATCCAGCCTGAAGCTGGCAGCACGGATCGCGGTCCACAAATGGAAATTTCCGCCACTTCTGAGCAGACCGGCTCTTCTGAAGTGATCGTGGATGCCTCGGTGGACGGTGTACCGCTCTTAATCTCCTTCAATATCCGCTTCCTGCGCGAAGCCCTGGAAGTGATCAAGACCGCCAACGTACTGTTGGAAACCAACGCCGCCAACACTCCCGGCATGCTGCGCCCCGTTGGGGACGAGAGCTTCAGGCACATTATCATGCCGATGAATGTGAACCGCTAAAATATTTGTAATTTAAAAAGAATAAGCTGGCTCGGGTAACTTGAGCCAGCTTTTGTTTTAAGCGAGAAGCTAACTCAGGCTTTTGCCAAGCTCAAAAGCCTGCTGGTTCAGCTCCACAAACTGCGGTTTGACATTTTCCGAAATGATTTTGCCCCAATCGATCTCTTCGAGCCCAAGCTGGCGCACGCTGGCACCCAGCAGGATAATGTTCATCACCCGCAAATTACCGAGCTTGCGGGCTTCCTCGCTGGCGTCCATGGCAATCATCTTGCCAGCACGCGCGCTGATCAACTCAGCCGCGTTTTCAGGGTACTTATCGCTGCCATTTTGCACGCCGATCGGGTTGACACGCACCTTGTTGAGGATCACGATGCCCTTACCGTCCTCGCGCAGGTAATCCAGGTTGCGCAGCACTTCAAGCTCCTCAAAACCGATGATCACATCCGCCTTTTTGGCTTCAACGATTGGCGAAAAGACCTTCTCACCAAAGCGCACATGCGTAAGCACTGGACCTTCCCGCTGCGACATACCGTGGACTTCGCTCATTTTCACATCATAACCCTGGGAAAGCAGCCCTTCTGTCAGCAATTTGCTGGCCAAAATGGTTCCCTGACCGCCAACGCCGGTTAATAGGATGTTTTTTGTGGTCATCATGCCTCCACTTTCTGAATTGCATGCACCGGGCACACCTGGGCGCACACGCTGCAGCCAACGCATTTTTCGGGGTCAATCGATGATTTTTTCTTGTCAAATTGGAAGACAATCGCCGGGCAGCCAGTGCGCGTGCACTTCTTACAGCCAATGCAGACTTCCTCGTTCACCCAGTAAACATCGGTGAAAGACCCTCTGAACTCTTCTTTGTCGAGGTCGGTCTGCTTTTTGAGCACGCATGGCCAGCGCGTGATGATCACAGAGGGCTCCTGTAGACCCAAAGCCCAGTCCAGAGCTTCTTTAACCTCGCTCAACTGATTAGGATTGATCACACGGACATTCCTGAAGCCAAAAGCACGGGCGATCGCCTCAATGCTGACAGCTTCGGTGATTTTGCCCTGGATCGTGAGCCCGGTACCGGGGTTGTCCTGCTGGCCGGTCATGGCGGTGATGCGGTTGTCGAGCACGACGGTAATCAGCTTGCTTTTGTTGTAAGCCACGTCCAAAAGTGAATTGATACCGGTATGGAAGAAGGTCGAGTCGCCGAGCACGGAGACTACGCGCATTTTATTACCCTCGATAGAGTCGAAGACTTGCTGCGCCCCATGCCCAAGGCTGACGCTGGCTCCCATGCAGACAGTGGTCTCCATGGCGTGATACGGCGCGCCGGAGGCGAGCGTGTAACAACCGATGTCGCCTGACACCATGACGTTCTTGCGGCGGCCAAGCTCATAGAAGAAACCGCGGTGCGGGCAGCCAGCGCAAAGCGTGGGCGGCCGCGGGATGATGGCAGAGCGAACCGCATCGTCCCCGGGGTATTCCTCCCCAAAGACCACCGACCGGATAACCTCCGGTTTCATCTCACCGTTGCGAGGGAAGATGTTCTTTCCGTCGCACGCGATCCCCAAGGCGCGCACGTGTTCTTCAATATAAGGGTCGTTTTCTTCAATAATGTAGATCTTCTCAACCTTTGAGGCAAACTCACGGATCAAGTCGTCTGGCAGAGGATTGGTGAAACCCAGTTTCAGATAGGAGGCACCATCACCAAAAACCTCACGGGCGTAGAGATAACAGTCACCAGAGCAGATGATACCGATGCCAGATTCGTTCATCTCAACGCGATTCCACTGGCAGTTGTTCGAATAGACCTTTAATAATGCTTGATTTTCCTGAACTTTGACTTTCATCGGGCGGGCGTTGGCCGGCACGGCCACGTACTTCTTGATATTTTTTACGTAGGGCTTAATAGGCACATCCTGGCGCTCGCCCAACTCCACAAGGCTCTTGGAATGGCAGACGCGTGTCGTCATTCTGAAAAGCACCGGGATGTCGTGCTTCTCGCTGATCTCAAAAGCCTCGATCAGCATATCTTTGCATTCCTGGCTGTCGGAGGGCTCAAACATGGGCGTCATAGCTGCCTTGGCGTAGTTGCGGTTATCCTGCTCGTTCTGGGATGAGAACTGCCCGGGCTCATCCGCAGTAACCACGACCGCGCCAGCTTTGACCCCTATATAGGCAAAGGTGAAAAAGGGATCAGCCGCCACATTCAAACCAACATGCTTCATGGAAGCGATCGCGCGCGCGCCTGCCAGGGATGCCCCAATGACCGATTCGAGGGCTGTTTTCTCGTTGGGAGCCCATTCAGAGTGGATTTCACTATAAGTGGCGATACTTTCAAGGATCTCAGTGCTGGGGGTACCCGGATAGGCCGAAGCAAAGCGCACGCCAGCTTCCCAGGCTCCGCGGGCGACAGCTTCATCGCCAGTGATCAGTTGTTTCAATGCATCCTCCTTTTCCGTCAGGATGAATAGGGTGAGTGACGGATACGCTGTGTTTCAGTATAAACGAGAATTAGGCAATAAGAGCCTGAAATGTGAGATTTTGTGATTAATCAGAGGATTAAGCCTGCCAGTCGCTACATGCCATCGCCCAGTTCCAAAGGAGTGACATATTCGCTGACTAAAAACACTGGCTTGAATTCGACCTTGACCCAAATTCGAAATGGGGTTAGAATCGCAAGTCTTACAGAAAAGTCCTCGTAGCTTAATGGATAGAGCACCTGCTTGCGGAGCAGACGGTTGCGCGTTCGAATCGCGCCGAGGACATTTTTTACCCCCCTTCACGGTTAGAACTGAGCGAGTACCCCAAGGGCACTTATTCGAACCCTGCCGAGGACATTTTTTACCCCCCTGCACAGTTAGAACTGAGAGAGTACCCCAAGGGCACTTATTCCAATC
>DJGU01000118.1:12893-13069 GCA_002432795.1 Anaerolineaceae bacterium UBA5838 | reverse complement strand
AAAGACGTAAAACCGCTGGTCATCAACGACGAATATACGGTGTTTGTCATCCATAAGGGCAGCACTTCTACCGGTAGTGTTCTAAAATTCGCAAAGGCAGTGATAAGAGCTTTCCGCACCCAAAGGAAGGAAAAGATCTTTCCATTGGTTGGATACTATGCCAATAATGTCGTTTA
>DJGU01000118.1:2616-12818 GCA_002432795.1 Anaerolineaceae bacterium UBA5838 | reverse complement strand
TTGTCCCAGATGAAATTCGCAATTTTCTTTAGACTGAGTTTTGTTTCCGGCAGAAGGGGGATGATTTGAAAAACATGAAACATTCCCTGCCAGCGATCCAGTCCCGAGTTTCCCATTTTGACGATAAATAGTGATTTCAACGAGGACAAAGCTGTGCTTTAGGACACTAAGATCAAATTCAAGACCATACTCTGTAGGCAAGCCATCGCTTTGACAGAAAAGGAGAAGGTGTTTTTACAAAGAAATAGACCTGTTGCTACGACGAAAAACGATCTTTAATCTGTCATTGCGAACCTCTTTTGTGAAGCAATCTAAACTCTTCATAGACTTGAACGCCGGAGGAAGCAAAATCACGTTTGCTAATCGCGAAGGAAAATTGGTATCTCTGTGGTTGTAAACCAATTACGGTCCTTGAGGTTGAGAGTTTAGATTGCTTCGTTCCTCGCAATGACAAATTAGAGCTTGCCGTGACGGCCTGTCAGGACACTAAAAAGGGAAACTCAGGTACTATGCCAATAATGTCGTTTATCTCCGAACTAAATCTATACTGAGAAAAGTAGCAAAATTCACCACGGTTTGAGTACTCGTAGATCGTAAGCGTACATAAATTGTTACCGCCTACAAAAGGTCAGGGATTCGGGCTAATTTTGTCCCAGATGAAATTCGCAATTTTCTTTAGACTGAGTTTTGTTTCCGGCAGAATGGGGATGATTTGAAAAACATGAAACATACCCTGCCAGAGATCCAGTGTGATCTCAACTGATGCCTTGCGGGCTTTTTCATAAAATTCCTCGATCTGGCTCAGCAAAATTTCGTTGGTGCCTGCCTGAATTAAAATCGGCGGCAGACCCTCAAGATCGGCAAAAATGGGCGATATCAGCGGATTGGAAGCATCTGCCTGACCAGTATAATAGCGCGAATACACTTCAAGAATCTCTGGGTTTAGCATGGGATCGTGGTTGTTGTTGCTTTTCTTCTCAGTGCCCGACAGGTTTACCCACGGAGAAATGCACACCGCGCAAGCGGGCAGCGGAAGCTTTCCATCCCGAAGTGAAATAAGTGCCGCAATCGCCAGACCACCCCCGGCAGAATCTCCGGCAATCACAATATTGGATGGGTCGTATCCCTGGGAAAACAACCATTGATAGGCTGCCAAGGCATCTTGCAGTGCTGCTGGAAAGGGGTGCTCGGGAGCAAGGCGGTAATCAATTGCCAAAACTTTCATTTGGCAGGCCTTAGCCAGCCTGGCGAGAAACTTGCGGTGGCTGGTGACGGAACCTACCACGTAAGCTCCACCATGCAGGTAAAGGACGATGCCAGGCTTTGAATTTGCCACATCAAATAACGCCGCCTGAACGCCATTAGCGCTCAGCTCACTCATGCTGACATCTTTGGGAGTCCTAAAGAACCTGGAAAGCGCTTCCAGCCTGGACCGCTGCTCTGCCAGGGATCCTTTTGCCCAGTTGAATGGCCTGAGCTGTAAAATTCTTAGCGCGATTTTTGCCTGAACACTGGCCATCCCCTGCCCCTAAACCTTTTTCGCCAGTAATCGCTGCAGGTCGCCAACAACTTCCAGCCCGGCGTTCTCACCAGTGCCCTCAAAAAGCAGATCGCCTTGCAGGTTTTCAAGCTGCACATCAATTGAAGCGCTCAGCGTTTCCATCACCCGCCCGCCCATATCCAGAGGAGTGGGTCCGCGCAACAACCCACCTTGCGCGCGACAGGCGTTCAGGCGCAGGCGGTGAGTGCGGTTTCGCAACACCCAAGCAACACGAGAATCTGTAATATCAAGTGATTCGATTTTACTGTTTCGATAGGTGGTAAAGCGGTAAAGTTTGCCATTCAGCCAAAAACCGACGATGAAGCCCTTGAAGCTGTTGCCAATCCAGGGAATGATTGCAACAGATCCCGTGATGCAGGCAGATGTATTCTTGAAATGGTTACTCTGAAACCAAACCCATGCCTCGCGGAAGTTTTTTCCCCAATCCTTTTCAATATAGCCTCGACCCCCGCTGAAATCCATCTCTTTTCCATTAAAGGTGGGCTTGGCTTGCAGGGAATGGTCAAAACTTAGCACGCCATGATAGGTGCTGGGGTTGAGGACGGCGCGAATTTGCATTTTAGATTCTCCTTATTCATATTCTTGAGATTTCTGTTTTTCGTCTGCCAGAAATCACAAACTGGAAGGATTGCTGCGACCAGAACTGCTCCCAGAGATTGTTCTATTGCTGTAACAACGCCAAATTTACCGCATATGGGCATGCTTTATTAGTCGAATTAAGATGGAGGAATTATAACTGCAAGCTAAAAACTCTGAGTGATGGACTCCTTAGGACCCGATTTCTTGAAGCGACGGAAGAAGTACCTTTCGTCGCGATATAAGATGGTTAAGATACTCCCATCAGCCAACAAATCTTCAACAACCCGCCATGTACCTCCAGCCGCTGAAACCATCGCCCGCAAGGGCTCTTCACGCAAGGGGTGAACTGCGGTGATGCTCAGGATGTCTTCCTTCAAATTTCCAGTGGAAACGAAGTCCCCCACTTCAGACTCAAAAAGCAATTCCACAAATGGCACCTGTTCGGAACAGATCTCAATGATCTCCTGGAGTGCTTCGGGTGAAGGCGGCGTAACCTCCGCTTCAGCCGGCGGGCGAGTGGGGATGGACAGGTAAGATATGGACGGCTGCAACTCAAGCAGAAAGTTGCATAACTGCCGTGTGGTTCTTTCGTTGTCATTCAAACCGGCAACCAGCATTGACTCTGTGACCAGTTTACCGGGATACTTTTGCTTAAATGCAAGCATCCCTTCAAGGATAATGGGCAAAGATAAGCGGCGATGAGGTCGGTTTATCTTTCTCCACACGGCCTCATCTACCGAATCCACTTTCAACGAAACCCAGTCTGCCTCCATCAGTTCTTGCTGGATATCAAGCCGATCGATAAGCGAGGCATTTGATATCACCGCAACGGGTATTCCAAATTGCTTTAGCTCCCTGATAATTTTGCCCAAGTTTAGATCCAGAGTCGGCTCCCCGTCAGGAACGAGGGTCAAGTAATCGATCTTTTTTCCAGCTTCCGCCACTTCAGTAACTTTTTGCCCGACCTCAGCAAGGATCTGCTCGACCGGATAGAATTCCTGCCGCTCAAGGGGCATGTGTGTTGTTCTGCCAACCTGGCAATACACGCAGGAATACGTGCACGTTTTGGCGGGAATATGGTTTATTCCAAGGCTGTATCCCAAGCGACGCGACGGCACAGGACCAAACGCGATCATTTCACGCCTCCTAGTTGTAAGCTTTCCGTGTGGTTTCATCCGCAAGCGTGGCAGCAAGGCGCGGAGTCCACTCCGGATCCTCCCATGTGCCAAGCTGTGTGTGCATGTCCAGATATTTTTGTGGAATAGGATGGGTTCCAAAAACCACTTTTACACAATACTTTTTCTCAAGAAAATCCTTGAAGGTGTCAATATACGGGCAGGGTGGATATCCCACCAGCAGACCAGTTGCCAGGTGGATCACCTGCACACCATTCCTGACCATTTCATCGCCGGCATATTCAATGTTTCCGCCCGGGCAACCATTGCAGGTGGTGTAACCGACTAATTCAACGTCAGTGTCAGCATAAATGCTGAAGGCGCCTTCCCGGTTTCGCATCGATCTCAGGCATTTTCCGCCCGCACAGGTACGATATCGGTCACAGATTATGATCCCTATCTTTACTTTAGTTTCCATCATGCCTCCAAATTCAATGAGCTAAGGTCCCAAGCTGGTTAATTCTGCAAAGCCTGCTTAACACGCTCCGGCGTATAGGGCAAGGTCCGCATCCAAACACCTGTTGCGTCGTGCAACGCACTGGCCATTGCTGGAGCAACACCATCAATGGCGATTTCCGATACCGATTTTGCGCCAAAAGGTCCTGTCGGCTCGTTCGTCTGAACAAAGATAACATCTGTCGCAGGCATTTCATTAGCGCGGGCAATGTGATATTTTTTCAAGTCAGGATTGAGGGGCTGACCATTCTGATCAAAGAGCATTTCCTCTGTCAGGGCGAAGCCCATCGCCTGCGTCATTCCCCCTTCCACCTGTCCGGCAGCTGTAAGTGGATTGATCACCCGCCCACAATCAACAACCATCAACATTCGATCCACATGAATTTTGCCCGTTTGGGTATCCACAACAATTTCCACAAATTGGGCGGCAGTTGGAGGCGGGCTCACAGGGCTGATATGCGAGGCAGTAGCCATGATCTGGTGTTGGTCCAATTGATGCAGCGAGCTCAGAGCCACGTCTTGCATGGAAACAGCCCTTCCATCCGGAGCAATGACCTGCCGGTTTTCAAGTTTGAAACCATCTGTCGTGGAGACACCCAGCATCAGTGCGGCATGATCGATTACCTGTTTCTTGATCTCTAAAGCCACCTTGCGCACAGCCCCACCGCTGACGTAGGTGGTACTGCTGGCATACGCGCCTTTGTCGAAAGGTGTGAAGTCGGTATCTGAAGAATAGACAATAATATCCTCCAACGGAATACCCAACACTTCGGCAGCCATCTGCCCCAAAATCGTGTCCGATCCAGTGCCCAAATCCGTAGCCCCAATCAAGAGGTTAAAGGAGCCATCATCATTCATTTTCAGCGTAGCGGCACCCATATCCAAACCTGCTATGCCACTTCCGTGGATTACACCCGCCACCCCAATTCCGCGCCGCAGGTGTCCGCTTTGCTGGCGATTTGCTTCGCGCTTTGCATAGAAATCTGTGGCCTTCAAACCTATGTCAACACATTGTTCCAAAGCTGTGCTCATCAAGGACTGCTCAGTGCCCTCTCGTCCTTCACCCAAGGCTTTGGAAAGATGCAATTTTTCGCCAAGCTTTATCCAATTATTCCGCTTGAACTCCACCTCATCCAGGCCAAGTTTCTCAGCGATTTCAGCCATCATAACCTCAATGCCATATTCGCACTGCATTGCCCCATAACCCCGGAAGGCGCCTGCTGGAGGGGTGTTGGTGTAAACCACATCACACTTAAAGCGAGCATTAGGAGGGTTGTAAAGAGTGAGTCCTTTGAAACCACCCACCATGTTTACAGTCAAACCATGACAACCATAAGCGCCCGTATCTCCAATGAGATAGAGGTCTGCTACAGTCACTTTGTTGTCTTTAACCCCCACTTTGTAGCGAATAATATTGGCATGCCGGCTACGCGAACTGGTGAACTCCTGGGTGCGGGTGTATTCCATCCGAACCGGGCGACCAGTTCTCATAGTCAGGTGCGCGCACAAATCCTCTAAAATCATTTCCTGCTTGTTGCCAAAACCGCCGCCGATGCGCGGCTTGATAACCCTTATATTCTTGACAGGCAGATTGATTAGTGGGGCAAGCATTCGGCGAAGATGGAAGGGCACTTGCGTGCTGGTGCGGACCACTAAACGGTCATCCGCATCAAGGTAGGTGATACAAACGTGCATTTCAAGGTGAACATGCTGCTGTTTCGGTGTGCGGTATTCCCCTTCGAAGATTGCATCCGCCTCCTTGAAAGCCTTATCAACTTCCCCTGTTTCAGCTTCAATGTGATGAACAGTGTTATGGACTGCGTCATAGATCCCAACAGTATCTGATTCATCATGGATAACAGGGGCGCCTTCTGCCATCGCCTGTTCCGGATCGATAACCGGGGGAAGAACCTCATACTCAACATCAATCAACTCCAAAGCCTGCTGGGCAATCTCAAGGGTTTCTGCCGCAACCACGGCGACCCGATCACCCACATGACGCACTTTATTATCCAGGCAAACCTGGTCATATGGCAAAGGTTGAGGATAACTCTGACCGCCCGTTGCATACTTGACGCGGGGAAGGTTCTGGTAAGTTATTACATCCACCACACCCGGTAAAGCCCGGGCTTTACTATCATCAATTTTGCGAATGATGGCATGCGCGTGCGGGCTTGTGAGCAGAGCTCCATAAAGCATACCGTTCAGGCGGAAGTCATCGGTGAAAACCGGACGTCCCTGAGCCAATTTTTTCGCATCGACCTTGACTTCCGATTTCCCAACAACATTAGTCTTCTCCATCCCCTCAGGCGTAAATACCAGCGGTGGCAGTGGATTTCGCATACCATCGCTCCGATAGTATGCTTCAGGCAGCGTAAGCTGATTGATGTCTTTGGGCAAGGTAAATTCCAGGTGGGAATAAGGAGGCACTTTTTCACCGCGCAAAACGGCAGCCGCACGGTGAATAGCATCCACTCCGCGAACGTAGCCAGTGCAACGGCAGAGGATTGGATTTAGCGCATGTCGAATCTCATCATCAGTTGGATCAGGGTTTCGATCCAAAAGCGACTTTGCCGAAAGGATTTGAGCAGGGGTGCAGAAACCGCATTGGATCGCGCCGGTTTCAATATATGCCGCCTGAATGGGATGGACTTCATTGCCCTGACTGAGACCCTCCAAAGTGGTGATTTCCGCTCCATCGACTTCCGCTGCTTTGGTTCTACAGCTGCGCACAGGTCTCCCATTGAGCAGCACCGTGCAAACCCCGCAAGTGCCGTCATCACAGCCATGCTTAACACTAAAATAAGATGCCCGGCGCAGGGCATCCAACAGGCTTTCGTTTTTTCCGACTGAAAGTGTTTGCGGCCGCTTATTTATGGTGACAGAAATTTCAACCTGAGAATCTTTCAAATCGCTTGTGCTTTTTGTTTTTTTCATTTGAACACCTCAGCTCCTTACGCTAATTATTTGCACGGCATCTTACTTCGCCTAAGCAGGCATTTTGGGCAATTGACAATCGGGGGTAGCCCTTTCAATCCACGCGGTAACCGCATCGAATTCGGATAAGTGGCATTCTTCTACTTTCCCTTGATCACACAGAACTGCAATATTGCTATCAATAGGCAAGCGCGCTAAAACAGGGATATCGAGGGCATCAGCCGTTTCCTGAGCATGGCTCGGCCCAAAAATCTCATATTCGCTTCCCGTGTCGGGTGCCTTGAAGAAGCTCATGTTTTCAACAATCCCTAAAAGAGGAACCCCAACCTGAGTGGCCATATTTGCGGCTTTCCGCACCACCATCCCAGCCAATCCTTGGGGAGAGGTTACCAGCAAAATACCACTCATCGGTAAAGATTGCATCACGGTCAGAGGGGCGTCAGATGTGCCGGGCGGCAAGTCCACGATGAAGTAATCAAGGTCAGCCCAAAGCGTATCCGTCCAGAATTGCTTGATCGCCCGCCCCACCAGGGGACCTCGCCAAATGACTGCATCCTCTTCATTTTTGAGCAAGAGGTTGATAGACATTACCTTGATACCACTGCTTGAAACTGGAGGAAGAATAGCCCGGGAAGTGTAAGAAATCTCCGGACGACCATCAAAGAACATTTTTGGGATGCTCGGACCCGTGATATCCGCGTCCAGAATTCCCACACGGTATCCTTTTCTGCGAAGGGTCACTGCCAGCAGGCCACTTACCAGCGATTTGCCAACCCCGCCCTTTCCGCTCATTACAGCAATGACCTTTTTTACATGGTTGAGGTCCTGAACACCTCCAAATTCCTGTTCCGCTTCGACAGCTTCATTGTGATCCGGCTGTTCTATAACCACATCAACTTTTTGGACGCCTTCCACCTCAAGCACCGCGCGCTTGATCTCTGCTGTGAACTGATCCAGCAGCGAGGAGTTCATGGTATCAGGGCGAAATTGAACCGTAACATTTGCCTCTTCAATTTTGACATCCGCAATAAAATTCAGACTCACGATGTCCTTTTCGGACTCGGGATCTTTAATACTCCTCAGAGCTTGCATAACTGCTACTCTTGAATTCATGCCTCCTCCATTATTCACTTAAAACTGAGCGAAGCATCTCATTCAATTTTTCCGCTTCAACATAATCCACAACGGTGATGTTTTGCCCGGTGATGCCTTCAACTTCATTAATCGCCTGGATGATCATCATCGCGAGTGGAACCGCGATTGGGCACAGAGGTGAGGAAGGTCGAAAGATGTAGGTCGCTTTTCCATTTTCGTCAATCGTAAGATCCATCACCAACTGCATGCGAACCACATCGACGCCGGTTTCCGGATCGAGCACTTTCGTCAATTTTTCGATAACAGCTTTCTCAAGAGCTACTTGATCCATGGTTAATCCTCCTGGAGGTTAAGCAAGTCGATTGTTTTATGCCATACCTCTTGAATAGCTTTGGCAGCGGGCGAATCCGGGAACAATACCGTGACAGGCTTGCCTTCGATCATTGCCCTGGGAATCTTTTCGTCATATGGGATTTCACCAATCAGGTCAAGGCCTTCGGCTGCGGCAAATTCCCGGATTGCCCTGGTTCCCTCCGGATAAATATCAGCCTTGTTGACACAAACGACCGCCGGAACGTGGAAATGACGCAAGGTTCCCAAAACGCGCTTGAGATCGTGCAGTCCCATCAGGCTCGGTTCGGTCACGATCAAGCCCAAATCTGTGCCGGCGCAGGCGGATATGACCGGGCAACCAATGCCAGGCGGTCCGTCAATAATCACACACTGCGATTGAATATCTTCAGCATACAAGCGCGCCTGCTGTTTGATCAGGGTCACCAGCTTGCCGGAATTTTCCCTGCCCGGGAATAGCTCTGCATGAAAGAGCATTCCGAACGAAGTGTTGGACTGAAACCAGTTACCCTCATGCTGCCTGACCATGCTGATCGCGCCCTCCGGACAGGCATACACACAAGCCGCACACCCATCACAGGCAATCGGGTCGATCCACTGCACCTGGTCATTTTTTGGGTCCGGGAAGATCGCGTCATACCGGCAAACCGGGGAGCAAGCTCCGCAATTGATGCATTTTTCAGGGTCAATCTCTGCCAGCGAACCGCCCCAAAACTCTTTGGGCTCCAGGCTCTCCGGCTCCAGGACGAGGCTCAAATTAGCTGCGTCCACATCCGCGTCCACAAAAACCATCGGATGGGAATTTGCATGGGCGGCGCTTAGGTGGGCAAAGGCAGCACTGATACTGGTTTTTCCAGTTCCGCCCTTGCCGCTCAGGATAATTAATTGTTTCGCTTTACTGTTTTGTGCGCTCATTTTGCCTTACCGCCCATGATTTCAGTAATCTGCTGGTAGAGCTCTCTCAGAATACCCCCATACTCGGGGTAAACATCGACCAAAGTCCTGCCGGCTGCCAGGTTTTCTGCCAGTTTCCGGTCAAAGGGAACACGCAGCAAAACCGGAACGTTGTACTCCCGCAGGGTTTCCTCCAGCGAATCATCACCGATGCCATCGCGGTTGATGACAATTCCGGATGGGATATGCATGTCGGCCAAAATCCCGAGCATTTGCTTCAGGTCGTGCAAGCCAAAAGGTGTGGGTTCGGTGACCAAAAGGGCAAAGTCAACCCCTCGCAGGGTCTCAACCACCGAACATGATGCTCCTGGTGGGGCATCGTAAATATTGATGGTATTGGGCTGAGGCTGCATCCGCTTCTTCAACTGTCGGATAATCGGAGTTGGCATAGGCTCACTAATGGTCAACAACCCACGGAAAAATTCAATGTTTTCAAGAGCCATCCCCCTTTCGATAGTTCCAATTGGGTTGGGAACTTCAACAATGGCATTTTCAGGGCAATTCCACGTGCAACTGCCACAGCCGTGACATAGTTGGGGGAAAACAAGGATGTTTTTCCCAACTTTTGCGAGCGCGTGGAATTCACACACTTCCACGCACCTGCCGCAGGCAGTGCACTTTTCAGTTTGAATTTGCGGAATGCGAATGACTGCCGGAGTGCTTTCAGTAAATTCTGGCTTGAGGAACAAATGCCCATTAGGCGCTTCCACATCGCAATCAAAATAGCGCACCTTTGCCAGGCTTGCCAGGCTTAGCGCGAGGCTGGTTGCAATGGTCGTTTTACCCGTACCGCCTTTTCCACTGGCGACTGCAATTTGCACAAAGACCTCCTGTTCAGTCTTCTTCTTTCACTTCAACAGCATATCCTGCTTGAAATGATCAATAGCCTCTTGAACAGTTGTTATGTTCTCCGCAAAATGCTGCATTTCAACATTTGCAGCCTGGAAAGCTCGGGAGGCGTTCGGACCAAAATCACCACTACAAACCACATCAGCTTTTTTGTCCACAACAAACTGTGCCGCAGCCACTCCAGCACCACCCGATTGACTCGCGCCAGGGTTCTGAAAGGCTTCCCACTGGTCTGTCTCCGTGTC
>DJGU01000118.1:0-2569 GCA_002432795.1 Anaerolineaceae bacterium UBA5838 | reverse complement strand
TAGAATTCTGAGCAGATATCATTAATTTCATAACAACTCCTTTTTTCTGTTACCGATCTTTCCGGATTACTCCCGAATTATCGACCGGTTGTTTTTTCTGTTAGTAGTAATACCAAACCTAGTGCAGCAGTTCGGTGTGATCAATAAGCTTGCCGTCAATAAACGCCTGAACTGCAGTTTCAATATCGCGCAGGTTTGTCACAACGGGACGAATATTCAAGCGGCGCATGCTTTCATAAGCACCCATGCCCATTCCTCCACAAAGCAGAGCCTTGCAATCCGCAATAGTCTGAGCCATGTCAACATGTTTGTTATGGGATTGCGCATCCATTCCGTGACCTCCCCCGCTCGATTCATCCAGGTGGGTCTGCTCGTGGAATTGGCTGTGCCCCAATTTGTCGCGCATTTCCCTTTCGACAACCTTGCCCTCCTCGATGGTCAGCACCAGGTAATATGGTGCCCGGCCAAAATGCTGACTGATTGTCTTTCCATCTTCTGTTATTGCTGCGATTTTCATGTTAATCTCCTTTTTCATAGCCTCAAGCGAAAAATGATGCCCGCTTGCTTTTTCTCTCTCATCTGTTGGATAGAGTATGAGTAAAATTTGCGTTGGAATTCCCCCTGTGTTTTCCCAACTGTGTGGTTTGTGCGCTTCAAAAACCAGGCTATCCCCCATATTGAGGATGTATTCCTCTTGACCAACCTGGTAGCGTATTGATCCACTCAGACAGTAAATAAATTCAAAGCCCGTATGGACAATCGCATGATCACCACTGCCCATGCCTGGCTGCAATGTCACGACAAATGGCTGAACAGCATTATCGATTAGGTCTTTTGCAAGGTTTTGCATCTTAGTGGAACCAAAGGTCTGGGTTGGTCGATGTTCAGCTTTAGTAAAGACGATCTCTTTCTCTACCGGCTCTGATTCAAAGAAAGCAGCTATCGGCACATCCAATGCCTGCGACAACTGCTGCAGTGTGCTGACCGATGGAGAGGACTTCCCGTTCTCGATCAAACTCAGGGTGTTGATGTTCAGGCCGCTTCGTTCGGCAAGGATACGTAGAGAATAAGCTCTTTCGGTGCGCAGATCTTTCAGCCGCTTGCCTACTATAAGATCGGCTGAAAGAGAATCAGGGCTATCCGTTGGGCTGTTTGTAAAATAATTCATTTTGCCTCTCCAGTGTTATCCTGAACTCCACTTTGGGTGGTTATATTCGCACAACAAAGCTCTCAGGTATCCGTTTCCCAATATTATAGTACTTAATATCCGTTTAGCAAGAGGTTTTTACCAATGTAACTATATTAATTGTGTTAACATTTGCGAATATTCTCTATTTATCTATTGACATTAAGAGAATAGTGCACTATACTGCTGGTGATCAAAAGGAGGTACGAAGATATGCCAAGACGCGGAAGAGGTTGGGCAATGAGAGCAGGCTCGAGGGGTGAGGAGATTCATTCTCCCCTTGTGGTATCCCTGCTGGAGCCCACATTGCTTGTTTTGCTAAAAGAACAGCCAGGTCATGGTTACAGTCTCCTGTCTGAACTCAATGCACTGAATATGACGACCATTCACCCGAGCGTTGTTTATCGAACGTTACGTGAAATGGAAACATTGGAATGGATTGAATCGGATTGGGACACAGATCAGACCCAAGGCCCCCCTCGACGTACTTACCGTTTGACCGCCCAAGGCGAAGAAGCCTTGCGCTATTGGACACAAGAGTTGGAAAAGACCAACTTAATCATCGACAAATTGTTCGCTAAGATTCAGAAAGGATAAAAGGAGGCAAATATGCCAACAAGAGATGGAACTGGACCTATGGGTCAGGGCTCGCGAACAGGGCGAGGCATGGGGAATTGTGGACCAACTGGTGCTGACACCAGTAAGATTCCAACCACAAGCCCAACCCCAGGCGGAGCTTTTCGTAGAGGCGCAGGGGTGTCGGACTCCACATTTGGTCGCTTTTTTGGACGCCGGCGTGGAAACCGGATGAACAGACAATAAACATACATTTAATCGGAGAATACTATGCCAAGATTTGATGGAACTGGACCGATTGGAACGGGACCGAATGGACGAGGACTGGGGCCTTGCGGAGGGGGTTACGCGGGGGGTTACGCNNCGAGGCAGAGGACGCGGGTTTTTCCGCGGCAATTTTGGTTGGGGTATGGGGCAAATTGACACGCCGCCATTTGCAACCAAAGAAGCCGTGGCACAGCGCAAGACCTGGCTCGAAAATCAGTTGGCGGCTGTTAGCAAGCAGCTGCAAGATTTAGACAAAGAATAGGTAACTATTGACAAGCCTCTGAGTAGCTCAATTTTCTTGAGCTACTCAGATTTTTTTAATCATTCTCTTATGCAATTAATCCCCACAAACCAATTTCAGGATACCCGAAAATTCTTTATCTACCATTTAAAGACTTAGTAAGCTTCATCTTTATTATCAGACATCCCCCATTTATATTTTAACTAACAGGTTACACAACGGTGCAACATAATCCCTGACTCCAGTGTGACTCCAGGTGTAACATAATCCTTGGCACTCCTGAGTTTCTCAGTTTTCGA
>DJGU01000024.1:915-23918 GCA_002432795.1 Anaerolineaceae bacterium UBA5838 | reverse complement strand
CTAAAATGAGAAACTCCGGAGGGTCGAGGGCATTGCGGCGATGGATGGCGATGAGATTGCCGGACTGATCGCCTATGCGATCCGGTTCAATCGAAACGCGGTTTTGCTCTTGTGAAACTGCGTTTTGATACCCATAAAACTTCCTGGAATTAAACCCAAAGAACCCCTCCCAAGTTACCCTTTTTAGTGTCCTAATAGGACGTCATTGTATGTTTTTATCTGTCATTGCGAGGAACGAAGCAATCTAAACTCTCAACCTCAAAGACCGATAACGGGTCACAACGATGCCTAATCTTCGTATACTTCGCATGTGATGAATAGATCTTGCAACCTCTGGCGTTCTTAGTCTGCCCAGAGTTTAGATTGCTTACGAAATAGTACACTACGTGTCACGAAAAAGGTTCGCAATGACGGACTGAAGACAAGTCATCTTTATGGAAACAGCTCTTTATCTTAGCAAAAGGTTTTATTAGTCATTGTGATTGCTTGCCTAAAGAGTAGGGCTTCTATCTTGTAAACTGCATATTAGGCGATCGATCAGGGCAAAACGGGATCCCAATCAGTCACGAGCTTGAGCTTGAACTGTTTTTGGGAAAATCTGAACCTGGATAGTCAAAAGAGTCTCTACAAAATCGTGAAAATCTCTCACAATTTCTGCTAAACTTTCATAGTTGTACATAACAAATAAAACGAATAAAACCAGGAGAAATATGAAGAAGTTAAATTCAACCAGTATCTTTGTTCTCATTACTTATCTTGCCATGATCATCGTCAATGGGCTTGCCAACGCGCTGCCGATCAACGGCATGATCACCGGCGATATCTCGGATTCTTATCCCAATCTTTTCGCCCCAACCGGCATTACCTTCATCATCTGGGGCGTGATCTACCTGCTTTTGGCAGCCCACACCGCCTATCAGCTCGGTCTCTTCCGCAAAAAAGGGGAAGAGGTCAAGACTGCCCTGTTAAAAGAAGTTGGCATTTTGTTTTCCATTTCTTCGCTGGCCAACGTTGCCTGGATCTTCGCATGGCATTACAAGAACATCCTGTTGTCCTTGTTGTTCATGCTGATCATCCTGGTTTGCCTGATGCTTATTTACGTTCGCATCAACAAAGAGACGCTGACCGCTAACGAAAAGGTATTCATTCGTCTTCCCTTCAGTGTCTATTTTGGCTGGATTACGGTAGCAACCATCGCCAACGCCACAACCCTGTTAGTTGACAAGCTCGGCTCACCCGTCAATTTATTGGGTATTTCAGAAGTTGTTTGGACTGTGGTCATTCTTTTGATCGGTTTGGCAATCGGCGCTTTCACCACCTTCAAAAATCGGGACATTCCCTACGGCCTGGTGATTGTTTGGGCTTATATCGGAATTCTGGTCAAGCACCTTCTTGCTCAGCCGGATGGATTCAATTCCCAATATCCAGCTGTAATTGTGACAGTGATCATCAGCCTGGTGATGCTTGTGGCAACCCTTGTTTTCACCCAATTGAAAGCAAAAAAGTAATTAACACGTGATACACAAACGGGAGACTGACAACTTGGTCTCCCGTTTTTTGTTTTAGTTCTTCCTGGGTTTATCAAGAAATGGTGTTGCCGAAATATTGGCGGGAACGCCTCCGCTCCAATAATCTTAGAATTCGGGGGCGGTTGTAGCGTTGAGCAATGATGCAGGGCAGGTTTGCAACAAGCGCGTAGATCAGCATCGCCCAGGTGGAGGATGTTGGCAGAAAAAGCCCAAAAATCCAAAACGACAGGATCGACAGCCAGTGGGTCATCTCACCACGGCAGGCTTCAATCAGAAATCGTTCCAGGTTTTCCTCTGAAAAATCCTGGAGGTGTCTTTTTTTGTAGCCGCGTTTTTTCCACAGCCCTCCGCCATCCGGCAAGAGCTGCTTCCAGCTTTTTACTCTGAAAATGTCTTCATAGATTTGACCGTCTTTTTCAAACGGGTGGGATCGATAGAAAAATGAGCGCGGATTGAATACTTTGTCGGGCAGGTAGAGGCAAACATAGGCTGCGGAGAAGTTGATAACAATCCAGAGCACAAAACACAGGACAATGGTCCACCCAGTGGGCAGAAAAAAGATTCTCACACTTGATTCTCCCCGGTGACAACCCGACCTTTCCACTTGACTGGCAGTCCCAGGATCTTAGACACAAGGGAGAGAAAAAAGATTATCATGAAGCCTATGCTCAGGACCGGGAAGAAAATGATGGGAAGTTGCTGGAAACTACCGATCTTCCTCGCTAAAACGCTGATTACAATTACCCAAAGCAGGTAAAGCAGCCCATAAGCGATGATCATTGGCTGATTGTCACTCACTGCAGCGTGTATGAGATAAAAAGGCACATTTGCCATCGATCCTAACCAAAAGAAAGCCATAATGAAGGCAGCGACAGGGGTTTTGGCGGCACCGACGGCAAAATTCTTTATCCAGCCCTCAAGCAGGCTACGCAGCCCTCCTGAGTACATTCTGTAGGAAACATCCTCATCTCCCATAAAAAGCTGAAACGGAAGCTGCCTTTCCTGCAACTTTTGTCCAAAAGCCATATCCTCAACGACAAACCGGCGCACGCTTTCATGACCACCGATTTTATCGTAATCCGCTTTGGAGATGAGCAGCACCGGACCGTGCACGCCGATAGTGGTCTTCCAGGGGAGGGTGGTGCCATTTGCAGCAATCTGGACCAGGTTAAAAACCAGCGAGAGCTGTTCATGCAGTCTGTTAGTTTTATGGAAGGGCTGAACGGAAATGGTGCATTGGCAGTTTTGATAAGCCCGCATCAGACGGGAGAGCCCAGCCTGACTGAGCCTGACATCTGCATCGAGGAAGAGAAGAAGCGATCCGGTAGCCAGATCTGCGCCATTCTGGCACGCCCAGGTCTTCCCGGTCCAGCCTGCGGGTTTATTGGGTAAGTTTATCAGGGTTGCGCCGAAGGATTGCGCGACTTTGGCGGTCCCATCCGACGAGTCATCGTTTGCACAGATGATCTCGAGAGGTCTGAGCGATTGTGTTTGCAGGTCCTTCAGCAGCAGTTTCAGGTTCTCTTCTTCATCCCGGGCTGGAATAATGATTGAAACAGCTGGAGAGTCACTCTGGTCATCGGGTAAGGGCAACTTCGGGAATCGATAAAACAGGAGCACGGAGAAGGCAAGCCCCATGCACATAATGATGAGATTGACTGTTTCAAAGGTCATGACTATTAACGCTTAAGCGCTTTGATCACCGCGTCGGACGCCATTTTTCCGGTCATGACTGAGATCGGAACTCCGGATGGGCTGAAGGTCCACTGCCCGCACTGCAGCACGTCCTGGATGGGCGTTGTGATGGACTTGGACATCGTCTTAAAACGGTTTTCCGACGGCATTTTTGGGTTGGTGAATGCCCAGCCAACGATCGCGCCTTGTTTGCTACCGGTGCGGTGTTCAATTGTCAGGGGGGTCGACGAGAAGCTGAAAAGGGTTTTTTTGTTCAGATCAGGCAAGAGATGTTTTTCCAGGACTTCAATGATCTTTTGATTGCAGAACTGTTTAAATGCATCATACTGACCCGCGTCTGAGAGGCGGCGCACCAGGCTGTAATCCATCAATGAGCTGATAACCATGCCAGTTTTTCCTTGCGGGGCGAGGGAGGGATCGCGCAGGGAGGGGCAGGAGATCTCATAGGTGGTCTTTTCGAGGTAAGCCCCCAACCATTCGAACAGGCGCTCATTTCCGTGCTTGGCTGCAGTTTCCCAACTGCCGAGCATATGCATCCCCTGGGTGTCGGGGGTATAAAACGCGTGGGTGCCGATGCGTTCCCTGACAGTTTCTTTTTCCAGATCGGCAGCCAAAAACAGGGTGTAAATGGAATCAGAGCCTTTGCCGGCTTCTGTGAGCGCGCGCTGCTGCTCGACCTTGGGATCACTTGTCCCTGAAACGATCTGATAGAGCGAACTCTGGTCGGCTGCCCAAACAAGCTTCTTGTAGCCTGCTTTTTGATCGTTTGAAAGCACAACTTCGTGCCTTTGTGGATCGACGCTGATGACAGAGGTGTTGGTCAAAATCTCCCCGCCAGCTTCGCTGACTTTTTTGGCAAGCTCCTCCACGAGCTTACCCGTTCCCCCCAGCGGGTAGAAGTAATCAAGATAAAGCCCAAAGTAACTCAACGCAAAAAATGTCGGGGTGTCTTCAAAGAAATGCTGAGCGATCATACCAATCAGTGCCTCGTTATCGGTGAAGCGCTTCAAATAGGAGTTGACGGGTTCGTTTAGTTTTGCGATTTTGCGCATGTTTTTTTGATACTTAATGAACCAGGGCAAAAGCGTCTTTGTCAGGTATTCCTTGTCGCTGCGCATGTCTTCAGTAAAGAGGGGATTGTCGATCCCGTAGAGCACGTCCAGGTAGACAATGATCTTATTGATTTCTTCAATGATGCGGTCCACATCAGCAGCGTTTTCAGGGAAGATCTCTTTGAGCAGGTTGGCATAATCCTGCAGGCTCTCACGGGATTGCATCCTGACCCAGCGGTCAACAATTCCAATGGTTATGGGATTGTCAGTAACCTCCATTTTTATTCCAAGGTTTTTCATCATTGGATGAAGGATCCCGGAATTCACAAAAGCGCGCGCGCCGGCGTCGAAGGCAAAGCCCTCGTGCCAGAAGGTGCTCACCAAGCCGCCCAGTTTTTCCTGTTTTTCAACCAGTAGGGTGCTTTTCCCAGCGCGGGAAATGTAAGCGGCGCTTGTCAGCCCGGCGATCCCGCCGCCAACCACAATCACATCGTATGTTTTTTTCATGCCACAACCTCATCCAGGTAAGATAACACCTCAGTAATTTGCACTGGTTCCTCTCCTTCCAGGTTCCAAATGCAATTGCTTTCAAATTGTACAAGTTTTTCTTGATCCACGGGAGCTTTTAACCAGCATTTTTTGGCACCAAAAAAGTTCCCGACCGCCACGCGCCGCATGATGCCGCGCACGTCGACTGAGCGGTTTTTGATGCAGGTTGGCTGCTCACACAGGCGGCAGCGCATAGCCTTGAGCATCACCTGGCGCTCTCTCTCGTCGTAATCCGCGTACAGCTGATCCTTCGTAAACGGTTTGGGAACGATCCGGACGTAATTTTGCATGCCTTCCCTGAAGACGAAAGGCTCTTTACCGACCTTTTTCAAGATGGCATTGGCAGCAGAAAGACCTTCGGTTGTTACAGTTGGAGTGCCCGTCCCCATCACGGTCGATTCACCGCAGCAGAAGAGAGTGTCCCACTGGGTGCGGGTGTGCAGCCTTTTGAGCATATGCTGCCCCAGCATCTGCTTGGGCCCAGCCACAGCCCCGCCATTTTTGAGCGTGTAGCGTTCAATCGTCCTCGGGGTGGCAAGCTCGGCGTAGCGCAGCGCGTTCTTGAAACCGGGAAATCTTTTTTCCAGTACCGAGATCAGCCGTTCTTGCTCTTGTTTCTTCTTTTCCTGGTAGGCTTTTTTTTCGGGCTTATTCCAATCCTTAAAAGTTGGTCCGATGGCCACGACCGTGTGCTCATCTTCTGCGCACAGCGTTCTATCGTCGATGCTCAGGATGTAGGCTGTGACTTCGCTTTCGTCAAGCTGCTCTGGGTTGCGAACCAGCATCTCAATCGGGAGAGTGCCCTTAGGAATGACCTCACGGTCAACGACAGCGTAAAGCACCACGCTCGGATAAGTTGGCACCATGTTTTTTGCCCAGTCGCGCTGCTCCTGCGTGGTGCGGCTGGGGTCGATCAGCTTGCCGAACAGGTTCCAGACTGTGCCCGAGTAGATCAAGTTGGGCGCTCTCAGCTCTGTGCCGTCATCCAGCAATACACCAACGGGTTTGTCGTCTTCAAAAAGGATGCTTATGACTTCCCTTTCCAAGAGCATATCGCCGCTGTTTTCTTCGATGGCCTTCTCAAGCTTGCCCGGCAGGAAGAGGGTCGAGCCGGCAGGATAATAGCTACCGCCGATGTGATTATCCACGAACATCACGGCTGCCAGCACCGCAGGGGCTTCTTCCACGGTGGCGTAGCAATAGGTGGAGGTAAGTTTGTCAAAGAAATTGAAAATCTCAGGGTCCGTGAAGTATTTTTGAAGCAAACTGCGGGCGCTCTTGTTCAGGTAGCCCAGGAATTTGGCGTAGGAAATCGGGTGTTTGAGGAGGCTCTTCAGCCCTTGCTTTGGATCGGTTTCGTCCGGTGTGGTGTAGGTGGGCGTTTCTACCATGACATGTTGATACATTTTGGTCATATCCCGATAGAAACGATGGATGTTTTCCTTTTCCGAAGGAAAAACCTTTGCCAGTTCGTCAGCGAATTTCTCCACGTCCGACCAGAAATAGATTCTCTGGTCTTTGTAATTGACACAGTATAGGAGATCGTGACGGATGATATCGATGGGTTCTTCGAGGCAGTTGAACACAAAGCGGTGGGAATTGAAGCCTTTCTCGCCAAAACCGTAAAGCATGGCAGACCCCTGGTCGAAGGTTACAGACCACCGCTTAAAAATCCCGCAGGAGCCGCCCGGCTGATAGTTCTTATCAATCAGCGCAACTTTCATATGTCGTTTTGCCAGCAGGCTTGCTGCCGTCAGTCCGGAGAGACCTCCACCGATGACGATGACATCGTAATCCATTCAAATACCTCCACAAGACTTAAAGGTGCTCAGTCGATTATTTTCTGATAATTTTACTATTAATAAGCAAGCGTTTGGGATATCCGCAGAGACGCGGTATTTTTCGGTTTGTGTAATCATTTTCGAGAGAAAACTGCCAAAACTATGGACAAACTATTGTACAAACAGGGCAAAATGATATACTTTTCGAAGTAAATTTTACAAAACTACTATAAAAAACGAGGATCAAATGGAAACAAAATATCAAGACTTACGCCGCTTCAATCTGTTCATGGGGTTCCTGCATCTTATTCAGGGCATTCTCATGATCGTGCTCAGCAATGACACAACTTATCCGATCTTTACAAATTTTCTGACCTTCAATCTTGAAACCCGAAAGTTGGTTCCTGACCCCCAGCTTTTCTGGAAAGTCCCCTTTGGCATTGCGGTGGCAATTTTCCTGCTCATTTCCGCCGTGGCGCACTTCTACATCTCGACGATCGGCTACAAACGTTACACGGGCTACCTTGACCGCAAGATGAACCCCATTCGCTTCTACGAGTACGCCCTGAGCTCATCACTGATGATCGTCCTCATCGGGCAGCTGGTCGGCATCTGGGACCTGGGAAGCATCATCTTGTTGTTCTTCCTGAACGCGACCATGAACCTGTTTGGCATCATGATGGAATACCACAACCAATACACTGAAAAAACCAACTGGCTGTCTTTTGTTTACGGCAGCGTGGCGGGGATCATTCCCTGGGTTGTGATCATGATCTACTTCCTCAGCGCACTCAACTCCGCAGGCGCCAAACCGCCGGCCTTTGTCTACGCGATTATTCCGACCATTTTCGTCTTCTTCAATTCCTTCGCGATCAACATGATCCTGCAATACAAGAAAGTTGGCGCATGGAAGGACTACCTCGTGGGTGAGAGAGCCTACATCATCCTCAGCCTGGCTGCCAAAACAACCCTTGCATGGATGATCTTCGCGGGCACGCTCGCACCAGTATAGACCTCTATCGCTTCACCACGCCAGGCTCACCCCGAGCCTGGCTTTTTTTGTTTTTCCTCAAATGTGTGGCAAAGGTGTGAAACCTAAAGGTAGAATACTCCAATTTGTGGGCCGATATTTTATAGCGGCATCAAGTTTGCGTAGAGCGATCAAAATGAATGAATGGAGCTGGTCTTTTCAACCAGCTCCATTTTCTTGTTTATGACAAGCTACTTGGTAAAGAGCTTAATTATGCTTCTTCAAAGATATCTCTGGGTTTGCCGATGTTCAGCAAAGCGTTTAGCAAGATACCAAAGATGGCGGCAGTTGCCAGGGCGGGCAGTTGCATTCCGAAGAATGGGATCATGCCGCCGAAGTGATACTGACCACCAATTGCGATGACAGAAATTGTGGCGATGACAGCGATATTTTTGGCGCTGAACATGTCAACCTGTTTGTCAATCATGATGGCGATACCCTGGGCAGCGATAGCGCCAAAGAGGTAGATCTCCAGGCCGCCGATAACGCTCAGGGGGATGGAGTAGATGGCTTTCACCAGGGGGGTGAAGCAGGCGATGATCATGGCGATGGTCGCAGCTGTGATCAACACAGGCACGGAGAACACGCGGGTGATTGCCATAGCGCTGATGTTTTCACCATAGTTGGTGCCAGCGGGACCTCCCATAAAGCCGGCTACCATGTCGCCAATACCATCACCGATCAAGTTGTCGCCAAGACGATCTGCAAGATCATATTTCTTCTTGCTGCCGAGTTTCCTTGCCAGATCATTCACGTAAACATCCAACTGATAGATGTGCGCAGTGGATTCTGGAATGGTGGCAAGGGCAACAGGCATGATAGCGAGGGCGGCTGGCCAGTAGACCGTCGGAACGGTAAAGTGCGGCAGGGCAAAGATACCCTGGCTGGCGACAGTCTCAGGAAGCTGTCGGAAAAGATCACTACCAGTTGCGACAGTCAGGATGCCAGCGACAATTACGCCAACGATCATACCGAGGAAGAGCGGCAGTTGTGAGAGGAAGCCCTTGAGGTAAACTGAGAAAACAATCGTCGCAATCAAGGTGACCAATGAGACAATCCAGGGCAAGTTGTTGACAAAACCAGGACCAGCAACTGCAGGGGCTGCGTCAGCCATGGCGTTCCCTGCCAATGTCAGGCCGATGACCATGGCAATGGGACCGGTAATTGAGGCAGGAAGCACTTTGTCAATCACATCCTTGCCAAGTTTCTTGACGAGGAAACCAGCAGCGATTGAGATCAGACCGGACATGACAATACCGAAGGTCACGATGGCGATCGTCTCGTCCGGGAGAATTGCTACGCTTCCCAGGTAATCGGCACCGACCAAACCAACGATAGCTCCGATGTATGAGAAACTGGAGCCATAATACAGAGGGATTTTGCCCTTGGTCACCAGGATGAAACAGAGTGTGGCAAAACCGCTGGCAAAGATGGTAGTTGAAATGTGGAATTTGGTGATGAGGGCTACGGTAATCGTGGCAGGGAACATGACAATGACCTGCTGGATTGCGTAGAGTAACAATTTCCAGAATGGAGGGGTCTCATCTGGAAGGTAACCTACCGTACTATCTGATTTAGTGAACCAACCCATTATCTTTCTCCTTATATTTGGTAATAAAGTTTTATGATACTGTCAGTCGATTGCTAAAATATTATTTTCCTATAGATTTGCTCCTTTCCTCCCATCACCATGCACCTTTTTGGGTGCATGGCTTTGATCGGGGATGTCCGGTATGGTTGATTATTCAATCCTTATGTCCTAATAACAGCCAGGCAGGCAGTTGACATCAGTACAAAGGATGGATTCCTTGCCGCTTAGAATGCCCAAAACAATAGCTTCCGGAGAAAGCGGCAAAACATGAAAGTTGATGCCCAGGGCGTCATAAACTGCATTACCGACCGCAGACGGAACCGAAATCATCGGGTGCTCTCCCACACCGCGCGCGCCATAAGGGCCGTTTTTCTGTGGGTTTTCGATATAGATCGGAACCACTTCAATTGGCATGTCTTTCATAGTTGGGATTTTATTGTCGGTAAATGAAGGATTCAAAAGGCGGTTATCCGGACTAAATTTGTAACCTTCCAGTATTGCAGAGCCCAGACCTTGTAAAACACCTCCGCAGATCTGCCCATAGATCAATTTTTCATTAATAACCTGCCCAATATCAAAGGCTGAAGCCACTTTGAGGATTGTTATACTGCCTGTTTCCACATCAACTTCCAGGTCTACTGCGTGGGCACCAAAGGTCCAAACAAGAGCTGGTTTTCCCTGACCAGTTTCATGGTCGAGGTTTGTCAGCCCATCTGCCATATAGACACCGTGTGAAATCAATGGTCCACCAATACCACTTCCGTCTGGATATTGATAGCCAAGAGCTAATTGTTCATAAGCAATGCGACGTTCAGGGTTGTGAATATGATAGATATAGCCACCACCGTGTGCCAGATGGTCGGCAGTAGAGTGAAGCACCTGAGCGGCAATGTCTTTCATTTGGCGTAACATGTCGCGACTGGCACGGATTACAGCATTACCGCCCATGAAAGTGTATTTGGAAGCGACTGTATTCCAGTCATAAGGATTGGTCTGGGTGCTTAAGTTTTCAACCACCTCGACCCTGTCGATCGGGAGATCCAATTCCTGAGCGGCGATTTGAGCCATGGTAGTGTTTGCGCCCTGACCGTAATCAATTGCGCCAATCATCATCTTGACCCGGCCATCACCCGTCATCTGCATAATAACAGAAGTCGAGGTGTTGGCTGGCATGGCAGGGGCTTTCTGAAGCACCGCGAAACCTTTCCCGCGCACCTTACCAGTTGCCCACTCTTTTCTCCGTTCCTCCTCGGTCTTGCGGCCAGTCCATCCAATTTCCTTGACGACTGCTGCAAGGCAATCTTTAACACTGCCACTGCTCTCGCTAATCAATTCACCACTTATGGTTCGTGATCCAGGTTCCAGCAAGTTTTTCATGCGCAGGTCAAGTGGGTCTATTCCTAATTTTTGAGAAATGATGTCCATCTGGCGTTCGATCGTCCAGTGGGTTTCAAGATGCCCAAAACCACGGTAAGCTGTGCTAAAGACTTTATTGGTGTAGATGGTTTTGGATACTACGGCAGCATTTTCAATATCATAGGGCCCAATGCCTGAGTAAACCGCAGTTTTGCCGACATTGACGCCGTAATCTGCATAAGCGCCGCTATCCCAATCGTAAACGACTTTGACAGCAGTGATCTTGCCATCTTTTTTTGCGCCAGTTATGATGTGACCGCGCATGCCAGCTCTTGTAGGAAGTTGGTTGAATTCTTCTTCACGTGTGGGGATCAACTTAACGGGAGCTCCGTTGGCTGCTTTTGAAAGCAAAGTAGCAAGTGGTTCAAGATGAATGCCGGCCTTTCCGCCGAAGGCTCCACCAACAAAGGGGATATTAACTTCAATATCTGACTCTGAGATTTTGAAACTATGCGCCAGCATTTGACGCAGAGCAAAGGGGGATTGTGCTGATGACCAGACAACAATTCTGTTGGAGTATGGATCTGCCTGCACAATGGTCACATGAGTTTCCATGGGAGCGTGCGCTACCGCTGGCAGTGAAAATTCACTTTCTACCACAATATCTGCTTCTTGCAGAGCCTTATCAACATCGCCTCGTTTGGCTTTGTTCAAGCTGGCAATATTGGAATCTTTTTGAGGAAAGAACACACCCTCAACATGTTTCAGCTCGTTGATATCCTCGTGAACGAGAATGTCACCATCCAAGGCTTCATCAACATCGAGGACAGGTTTAAGAGGTTCGTAATCCACTTTAATAAGGGAGATAGCCTTCTCGGCGGTTTGTAAATCAACCGCAGCTACAGCGGCAACAACTTCTCCCTGATAACGCGTTTCTCCCTTGGCCATCGCCAATTTATCCTGCATGTAGAGACCGACCAGGATGTCAGTTTCCTCACCGGTAATAACAGCCTTCACACCTGGCAGTGCTTTGGCGGCACTGGTGTCTATTGAAAGAATTTTCGCCCGGGCGTGTGGAGAGAGCAGCCATTTACCATATAACATTCCTGGTAAATCCAGGTCAATAGCGTACTGTGCCTGACCGGTTACCTTTTTTTGAGCATCTTTGCGAGAATAAGGCTGACCAACGTGTTTGTAGTCCGTTTGGTAATTTGAGTGATCCATTATTACTTCAACTCCTTTCGTTCACGCTCAGCCGCTTTTTTTACTGCCTTCAAGATGGGCAAGTATCCGGTGCAGCGGCATAAGTTGCCTGCCAAAGCCTCCTTGATTTCTTCTTCCGATGGATCAGGATTACGGTCGAGAAGAGCCCGGGTGGACATTAGAAATCCTGGAGTGCAAAACCCGCATTGTAGGGCATCTTCGCTGATAAATTCTTCCTGCAAAATCGAAATTCTGCCGTCTTTTGCCAGACCTTCAACAGTAAGGATCTCAGCTCCATCAGCTTCAATTGCCAGGATAATGCATGACGTCACAGCTTTGCCGTTCATGATGACTGTACATGCGCCGCATTCCCCTTCACCACAACTCTCTTTGGTGCCAAACAACTTGAGGCGATCACGAAGAAAATGAAGCAAGGTCATGGTGGGGTCAATTGTGTCACAGATCTCGACTCCATTAACTACGCAAGTCAGAGAAACCTTACGCTGGTTCGAAGCGATGTGCTCATCGAGCAAGGAACATTCCTTATGATCAACCATGGTTATCCTCCTTTGTGATCAGGTGCGACAAGCCGCGTTTTAAAAGTACAGACGCCATTTGCAAACGGTATTGTGCTGAGGAGCGCACGTCTGTGATCGGATGAATGTGTTGTTTTATTTCTTCCGCAGCCCATTCAACCGTTTCTTGATTCAGTTCCCGCTCATTGATTTTTTCTTCAAGCGCGAAAAGTCGGAGGGGGGTCGGGGCAACGGCACAAATACCAATAGCCACCTTGCCATCAGGCTTGATCCGGCTGGCCACACCAACTGTTGCGAGATCATGCCCGCGGAGCCTTGCCTGGCGTAAGTAAATGCTCTTATCGCCATCCCCTGGATCGGGCAATTGGACCGAAATCACCAATTCGCCGCGCTGCAGCACTGTGCGTTTTACGCCAGTGAAGAACTCGTGCAGTGGAACCTGGCGCATGCCTTGAGGGCCGGCAATGTTGACCACTGCGTCGTACACCAACAAAGCTGGGGGAAGATCTGCGCCGGGGGAAGCATTACAGATATTCCCAACTACTGTGGCGCGGTTGCGCAGTAGGAACGATGCCAGCGATGCTGACGCCTGGTGCAGGGCAGGATATTTTGTTTTGACAACTTCCGAGTCGACCACAGTATTAACCACAACAGAAGCGCCGATTGTTAAACCGGCGCCATCAATGAATTCAAATTCAGCCATCTCGGGGAGCCCTTTAATGTCCACTATGTGTTCAGCGTTGATGAGATTTCTGCGCAGCAGAATCATCAAATCGGTGCCGCCTGCCAGGACAAAGGATTTCTCTTCTTTCTCGAGATATTGAACTGCTTCATTGAGGTTGTGGGGCTTAAGGTATTTGAACCTACTTAACATTAAAAGCCTCCTTTTATACCCATAAACCATGTTCTTCGCTTTTTTTGCACACTTGTTTATGTTTTTTGTGCGTGAGATATCAATAAATTGATATCTGATATGGTCGTAAGTACATCAATTCTAACATATAGCAATAAGACCCCCGATTGTTAATATTAACAATTATTGAGCCTGATAATTGATAAATTTTAGAAAATATCACAATGAATCACCCACAATTGGCGCTTGCCGTTTTGGATATTGCTGTTCATACTGGCTGGAAATTTCGATCAGACGAGCCTCACTGCCCGGCAGACCAAAGAGCTCAAAACCAACAGGTACGCCGATGGGAGCATGCGGTGTGGGAGCGGAGAAGCCAGCCGGCAGACAGATTGAAGGGAAGCCGGTAATTGCCGCGAGCGCTCCATTGCGCTGCGACTGACTCTCACCTACCCGGCAAACCAGCTGCTGCTGGTGCGGAAAGATTAAGGCATCAAGCTGATGCGTGGCAAAGAGCGACTCGATCTGCTTTTGCAGTAAGGCGCGTTTTTCTAACCTTTCCCTGTACTCAGGCGCGCTTATGTCCAGCTGGTTGGCGTAAACGAGATTGTCCTTGATCCCGGGGTGGTGCAAGCCACTTTGCAAAATGGCATCAATGCTCGGATAAGGTGCATGAACAGATTCCAGGTAATGGTTGAGATGCGCTTTGAGTTCGTATAAATGCACACTGATATTGTTGACCAAGTGAATGATCTCAATGCGATCCTCGATGTCGATAACCTCAAAATCCATCTCGCCCAGTTCTTCCAACACCTGAGCCATGACACGGTTGACTTCCTCGTTGACCGGTTCGGAGCCAAAAAAGGATCTGAGCACGCCGATCTTTGGGTGGTTTGAAGCGCGAGTTTCCGGTAAATCGCGGACAGCAATCGCCTTCAAAACAGCGGCCGCGTCAGCAACAGTGCGAGCCATCGGTCCAGCTGTATCCTGGGTGAGGGAGTAGGGCACAATTCCGTTAGCACTCACCAAGCCAACAGTTGGACGGATCCCCACCAGGTTGTTGGCGCTGGAAGGGGAGCGTATGGAGTTGATCGTATCGGTTCCGATCCCGACCATACCAAAATTAGCCGCCAGGGCAGCACCCGTGCCGCCGCTTGAGCCACCGGGTGTGCGGGTCAGGTCATAGGGATTGTAAGTCTGACCTTTGATCGAGCTGATCGATTCACCCCAGATGGCAAACTCATGCAAGTTTGTTTTTGCCAGGATGATCGCTCCGGCAGCTTTCAGGCGCTTCACCAGATCCGCATCCTTACCGGTTGAAAAGCCCCGAAGGCTCAAACTCCCGGCAGTAGTCGGCATATCCGAAGTCTCGATATTGTCCTTGAGCAAGACTGGGACGCCGTGCAGGCTCCCACGCAACTTTCCTGTTTTACGCAGATAGTCATCGCATTCTCTTGCCAATTTAATCGCGGCTGGATTGACACAAATAATGCTGGATAGAACTTCATCATATCGTTGGATCCGATCAAGGTAAAAGGCTACCAGACCCTCGGTGGTCATTTGTTTTTCAAGCAAAAATTGGTGGTATGCGGTGATGTTGAGTTCCAACATATCACTATTGTATCCTGAACTGTTTGATTGATTGCCAGAAATTGCTTCATTTGCCTGTTTAACTACTGATGTTGTGATAAATTAACATAGAATGGCCCGAATTGACCTTGCTAATTGTATTGTTATTACAATGAAACTATCAGGTTTTTTGGGTACAATATTTATCAGGATGAGAAGCGAAATATGCTAAAAGCACTAAAGGTTCGTTTACGTGACATCCTCAATGTGGATTTGCTGGCTGGCGCAAAAGTAATAGCTGGCGAAACAGGGATGGACAATGTAATTACCTCAGTCAACGTTATGGAGGTGCCAGATATTGTTGATTGGGTCAGACCGGGGGAACTTTTACTAACAACAGCTTACTCACTTTCCAACAACATTGAAACCTTCAACACCCTCCTGCCCAAATTTTCAGAGAAGGGTGTGTGCGGTATGGGCATCAAAATGAAACGCTACATCAATGAATTGCCGGAAAGTGTGATTGAAACGGCCAATCGGCTGGCATTTCCGATCATCGAAATCCCACCGGATGTGTCTTATGGGGATTTGATGAAAGAGGTTTTCACCTACATCATCGGTGAGCAGACCCTCTTACTTGAAAAGATCAACGCATTTAATAACCAGATCAGGGATATCATGCTCCGCCGGGGGGATATGGAGGAATTTGCCAAACTTGTAAGCCAGGTGTTTCATTCCCCTACCCTGATCTCCGACCAGGTGCACAAGAGCTTTGTGTTCCATGCAGAGGATAAGGCGTGGGAAACCATACTCAAGCGGGTGATTCCTGCAACGTTAAACAACATGAGCATCCTGGCTGAACCAGGCTTGCTGGATATCCGCACAAATTTTGACCAGATTGATGGCGAAAAAGTCAAACGCTTCAGCATACCGATCTTCTTCGAAGAGAACCTCTACGGACACATCTATCTTTGGGACACAAACAGCCAAATCAATCCGGGCGACCTGTTTGTAATTCAATCTGCCACCTCCCTGATCGCACTGCATATTGTAACCAAGCTGACTGTCACGCAGCGGGAGAATGTCCACCGGACAAAATTTTTTGAGCAACTGCTGAGCAATAAGCCTGAATCGCAAGCCGGAGCAATTCTGGATGCTGAGTATTACGGTTTCAATCCGGATGCACACCACCAATGCCTGATCTTAAGGCTGGATTATCAAGACAACGAACTCTCGATATCTTCCCGTAAGCGCAGGATCCAGGAGACGAGCTTGATCCTGACGGGAATCCTCAGTTATATCCAACAAAAGGCATCATTCCGTTACATCTGGGTTACCAAACCCAATGAAATTTACTTTTTGCTTGAGTTCGAGCCAAACCTCATCGCAGAAACTCGCGCCGCGCAAACCAGGCAATTTGTCTACGCGCTGCTTGAGGCGGCAAGGGAACTGAAGGTTGATGAGCATTGTTTTGTTGGTGTGGGGCGGGCATATCCTGGTTATGATAAGCTCAGCGACAGCCTGCATGAGGCGCAGCAGGCTGTGCGCATCCTGCAAAGCAGCAAGACGGAAAACAGAGCTCATTACGGCTTCTATGAAGAAATGGGAATCGCGCGCTTGTTTGGCGCGCCTGAAATCCGGACAGACTTGTTGAGTCATGCCGATCAGGTGCTTCAGCCCATTTTGAAATACGATGCGGAACATGACGGGAAATTACTGGAAACCGTCCGGGCTTATTTTGAACACGGCGGCAATCTGCGCAAGATCTCCGAAATGCAATTTACCCACTACAACACGGTTGTTTATCGGATCAATCGGATTCGTGATACCCTAAAGATTGACTTGAAAGATCCGGAGACAGCCTTTTCCATTCAATTTGCGCTTAAGATCCGTGATCTAATTGGTTGAAATGTCGAATAAAGAGATGAACGCGATAACTGCTGCTGATGACCTGCTCGAATTCCTTGAGAATCACCCAAGCTTTGTAGCACGTGTTCACTCCGTCTTTCCCCATGCTGTGAATTTATTGGTTTTGGAGGAGGCATTGATCACGCTCACGAACCAGGATGACATCACGCCGATGGGGCTGAGGGTGGATTGCGGCACAAGCTTTGCGGAATTTCTGAAAGCGGGCGACGAAATTGTTCTGGATATTGACCGGTTTGCAGCAATAAATGGGTTCTTCACAGTAAACCTGCGGAACGCGGAAGTTTGGGAAACCCGGTCAATACTGATCCTGGATGCTCTTCCAGCAGAAACTGTTTCCCAAACCAGATTCAGCTTGATGAGGTGGCTTGCGAAGCAACCCGTTCAGGGACTGCTGCCTCTCCTGCCGCGTCTGACGCGCCAATTGATGAGTAGTAAACCTGCAAACGACAATCTTTATAGCCGACATATTGCTGATGATCTCGAAGCCTTCATGCAAGCCATCAACTCATCCGATTGGAAGCCTGCCTTGCATTTGGCGGATCGCTTAATTGGGTTTGGAATGGGATCCACGCCGGCTTGCGATGATTTCCTGGCGGCCTATATGGTTGTTCTTAGAATCACGAATGAGTTAAACCCTGGTCGTTTCCCTTGGATCCGGGAGTTCAATGATATCATCGCCAGCAAGGCAAACAAGCGCACCACTTTGATCAGTGCCAATATGCTCAGGCATGCCGCGGAAGGGAGAGTCAGTCTTGATCAGCAACAACTTCTTCAGGCTTGCTTCTTCAAAAGTGATAAGGACCTGATCCTCCTGGCCGAAAAGGTGTTGCGCCATGGAGCAAGCTCAGGTGGAGATTTTTTGCTTGGCTTGGTCTGCGCCTTGAAGTGGTATCAAATTGCGATCACTGAAATATCAAAGGAAGGAGATAAGACATGGGTTGAGTACAAGCGACTGCAACCTGTGCCAACACTATGACCATACATACAAGTATTAAGAAGAATGCCTATTACGACTCAGTCACGCTGATGCTGCTTTCGCGTCAGTTGCAGGAATTAGCAGGTGTTGAGGATGTGTTGGTGGGGATGGGCACCGAATTAAACCTGGACCTGGCCAGGGATCTTGGGCTGGCGACCGGCGAGTTTGACACATTAACTCCTAATGACCTGTTCATTGCAGCCAAAATCGATGAAGCACAGATTTCGATGAAGGCAGTCGAAGACGCCTTCAATGAGTATCTTAACAAAAGCGCGGAGTCTGATAGCGATGAAGACTACCAGCCACCCTCATTAAGCTCCGCTATCCAGGCTTTGCCCGGGGCTAATATGGTGCTGGTGTCGGTGCCGGGTCAATACGCGGCGGCGGAGGTTGAAGACGCGCTGGATGCGGGACTGCACGTCATGCTCTTTTCTGATAATGTGCCGGTTGAGGATGAACTGCGCCTCAAGCAGAAAGCGGTCGAAAAAGGACTGCTCATGATGGGCCCGGACTGTGGAACGGCAATCATCAACGGCGTGCCGCTTTGTTTTGCCAACGCAGTCAGGCGGGGGAAGATCGGCGTGGTTGGCGCCTCGGGCACCGGAACGCAGGAAGTCACAGTCCAGATTCACAAGCTTGGTGAAGGACTTTCGCAGGTCATCGGCACTGGCGGGCGCGACCTCAAAGCACAGATTGGTGGGCTGATGATGATCCAGGGTTTTGAGTCCCTGATTGCCGATCCTGAGACTGAATTGATCGTTCTGATCTCCAAACCGCCGGATCCATCTGTGGCAGAAAAGATTTACCAGATCGCAAAAAGCAGCCCCAAACCCGTGGTGATCGACTTCATTGGGGGAGATAGAGCAGCCATTGAGGCCGCAGGGGCAATCCCCTGCATCAGCCTCGAAGATGCTGCTCAGAAAGCTGTCAAGGTGCTCCGCGGGCAGGAGTATGAAGACTTTACTGGCTTCTCGCTGCCCGAAGAACAGATCGAGCAGATTGTTGAAAAAGAAGCCGCAAAGTTGAAGGACGACCAAACAGAATTGCGCGCGCTCTTCACCGGCGGCACGCTGGCAGATGAAGCCATGAAGCTCCTAGGGGATCATTACGACATTTACTCCAACATCCCCCTCTCACCAGAGATGGCAATCGAGAATCTTCCCGAAGGGCGGGGTCACATTTGCCTGGATCTTGGGGAGGATGAGTTCACCCGCGGCAGACCGCACCCAATGATCGATCCCCAGACCCGGACAGAATTTTTCGAGTCCCACGTGGATGAGAAAACCGCTGTGATTTTGGTGGACGTGGTGCTCGGTTTTGGCTCCTACAAAGACCCTGCAGGGGCAGTGGCTGACTCTGTGCGTGAAATTCGCCAGCGCTTATCGAACCAGGACAGGGATGTGGTCGTGATTGCGTCAGTTTGCGGCACCGAGTTGGACAGGCAGGACTTGAACAAATCGATCACAACCCTTGAAGCCGCAGGCATCATTGTTCTGCCTTCCAACGCACAGGCAGTCCGCCTGACTGATAAAGTAATGCAGCGCATCAAGAAAGGAGCAGGGGATGTCCGTTAACGACCTCTTTAAGCAGGAACTCAAAGTTGTCAATCTTGGCTTGAAGTCTTTCTATAGCGACTTAAAGAGCCAGGGAGTCGCAACCGTGCAGGTAAATTGGAAGCCAAAAGCAGGCGGCAAGAAGAACATGCTCAACCTGCTGAGTAAGATCAACAAGGTCAAACAATCGTAATTCGAAAGGAGCGAGACATTGATAGATATTATCGAAAAAGCAAATAAGGAAGCCCTGGAAATTATCCAGAATGGACAGCCGACACTGATCGGCTTAGGTGTGGCGGGAGAAGTCATTCCAGGCATGGAAAAAGACCTGTTTCTCCATGCGGGTCCCCCGATCACATGGGAGAAGATGTCTGGTCCGCTGAGGGGCGGCGTGATGGCTGGCCTGATTTATGAGGGTCTGGCCTCGACCCCTGAGGAGGCAGCTGAATACGCAGCCTCAGGAAAACTCAGATTTGAGCCCTGCCACCACCACGACGCGGTAGGTCCGATGGCAGGCATTGTGACCCCAAGGATGCCAGTTTGGATCCTGGAAAACACGGCTTACGGCAACCGGGCCTACTGCACCTTAAATGAAGGTCTTGGCAAGGTGCTGCGCATGGGCGCTTACGGACCGGAAGTGATCAAGCACCTGCAGTGGATGGAGAGTGTGCTCTATCCTGTGCTGAAGGAAACCATTGAAATTCACGGTCCCATTGACCTGAAAACCATGATCGCGCAGGCAGTACAGATGGGCGACGAGGCTCACAACCGAAACAAGGCGGCAACCTCATTGCTGATCCGGGAGATTGCTCCCAGCATCCTGAAAACCTCATTCAGCAATGAAGATAAAATTGCTGTTTTGGAATTCCTGAACAGCAACGACCACACTTTCTTGAATCTTTCCATGCCGGCCGCCAAAGCCACTTTGGAACCTGTCGGGAAAGTGAAGCACTCAACCATCGTCTACACCATGGCGCGCAACGGCACCGAATTCGGAATTCGTGTGGGTGGGCTAGGCAACCGCTGGTTTACTGCTCCAGCCGAGATTATCGATGGCTTGTTCTTCCCGGGCTTTACAAAGGAAGATGCCAACCCGGATGTCGGCGATTCCTGCATCACGGAAACACTCGGCCTTGGCGGTTTTTCGATGGCAACCGCGCCGGCGATTGTGCAATTCGTTGGCGGCACGCCCAAAGACGCGGTGCGCTATACCACCAGCATGTATGAGATCACCACTGAAGAAAGCAAGGCTTATAAACTGCCTCCCCTGAACTTCAGAGGCTCGCCAACCGGCATCGACATCCGCAAGGTCATTGAAACTCAGGTGCTGCCTATCATTAACACTGGCATTGCTCATAAAGACCCCGGCGTGGGTCAGGTAGGCGCGGGCATCGTGCGCCCACCGATGGCATGCTTTGAACAGGCTTTAGAAGCGTTTGTAAACCTCCTTGAAGACGAAGGTCTTCTGGAGGACTAATCTATTGGAGGAACAATGATTAAAAATTGGGACAAAATTAAGGTTTACGATTTATCACAGAACACAAGTCACCTCACACCACCCTGGCCGACCTACGAGCCGCTGCAAGTAAAATTCTTCAAACGCCTTAGCCCAAATGGGGCAAACGGCATGCTCATCACAACCTCAAACCATGTGGGTACCCACCTGGATGGTCCACTGCATTTTGATACCTCCGGGCGCGACATTGCCTCGCTCGAGATGGATAAACTGATGGGTCCCGGCGTGGTCGTAGACCTGTCTGATATCGCTGAGGACTGGTCGATCTACACCCCTCAGGACATCATGGACCGTGTTGAGGTGAAAATCGGAGATATTCTCTACATCAACACCGGCTATCATCGCTATGGCTTTGATCAGCCCGAAGCTGACGAACGCCGCTACATGCTGCGCCATCCCGGTCCTTCAATGGACTTCATTGATTGGATCAAGGACATGAAAATCAAGCATATTGCCGTGGACTGCGGCTCAGCTGACCACCCCATGAACACCAAGATCCGTGATTGGGAGCCAAGTGAGGCTCAGGCTTGTGATGCCTATATGAAACAACGCTATGGCAAGGGTTTAAACGAGATTTATCCTTGGCCAGATACTTATCAGGCGATGCACATCAAAGTCTTCCCAAAACCTTGGGAAATTATCCATGTGGAGAACATTGGCGGTGAGATCGACAAGGTGCTGAATAAGCGCCTCATCCTGGGCACTTTGCCCTGGAAGTTCCAGTATGGCGAAAGCGCTTTCTGCCGCTGCATCGCTATTGACGAAGTAGAATAGCTCATAAAGATTTGAGTTTCAGAATCCCTTGCTGATAAGGGATTCTGAACACTTGCACGATGAGAGTCGATTGGAGGAATAGAAATGGGCGCATTATCTGACATAAAAGTGTTGGATCTGACACGGGTTTTAGCGGGACCTTACGCAACGATGGTGCTTGCAGATCTCGGCGCGGAAATCATCAAAATTGAACAACCCGGGAAAGGGGATGATTCAAGGGCTTATGGTCCCTATAAGAATGGCGAAAGCGCTTATTTTATGAGCCTCAATCGCAATAAAGAGAGCCTCACCCTCAACTTGAAAGCTCCTGAAGGAAAAGAGATCCTCAAGCGTCTGGTTGAGAAAGTGGATGTTTTGGTTGAAAACTTTCGGCCGGGCACGATGGAGAAGTTGGGCTTGGGTTACGATGTCCTGAAGGAAATCAACCCGCGTCTGGTTTATGCCTCGTCCACGGGCTACGGTCAAACCGGACCCTACAGCCAGCGTCCGGCTTATGACGCCGTGGTTCAAGCCATGGGCGGCATCATGAGCATCACTGGTCAGGCGGATGGCAAGCCAACCCGGGTGGGCACTTCCGTTGGCGACATTTTCGCCGGGCTTTTCTGCGCGATTGGCATCCTGTCCGCGCTGCATGAACGCGAAAACTCCGGCAAGGGGCAGTTTGTGGACGTGGCTATGCTTGATTGCCAGGTCGCCATCCTCGAGAATGCCATCTCACGCTATGAATTCACCGGTGAAATACCCCGCCCGATTGGCAATCGCCATCCATCGATCGTCCCCTTTGAACCCTTTGACACACTGACTGCTCCGATCATGGTGGCGGCGGGGAATGACCGCTTGTGGGTAACTTTATGCGATCTGATGGGGCTAGGCATTGCCAGCGATCCGCGTTTTATTACCAACCCGCTGCGGAATGAGAATTACCAGGCTTTACGTCCGATTTTGGCTGATAGGTTCATGACCAAAACTGCAGAAGAGTGGCAGTTTATGTTTGATGAAGCTGGTATTCCCTGTGGACCGATCAACACGGTGGATAAGGTGGTAAAGAATGAACAGGTGGTTGCCAGGGAGATGATCCTCGAAGTGGAACATCCCACAGCCGGCACCACGCGCATACCCGGCATCCCGATCAAACTCAGCCGGACGCCGGGCGAGATCCGCATGGCAGCCCCAGTGCTGGGTGCGGACACCGAAAAGCTCCTCAGCCAGTATTTGGGGCTAACATCTGACCAGGTAGCTGAATTGCGGGAAAAGCAAGTGATTTAAAATAACACAGGTGAGGAAAAAAGCCAGTCTTTTTCGAAAGCTAGCTTTTTTGCCTTGGAAGAGAGACACTTTACTCGATCAGAATGGCTGAACTTTCGGTTGGCTCCCCCAGCCATACCTCGAATCGGTTCTATTAATGCAGATTGATGATTGCGATCTTCAGGCTGCGCCGTTTGTGATTCAGCGCGCCGTTTGTCATTCTGAGCAGTAGCGAAGAATCCTGATGGTAGAGGGGTAAGATCCTT
>DJGU01000024.1:625-894 GCA_002432795.1 Anaerolineaceae bacterium UBA5838 | reverse complement strand
GAAGCTGTGTAATGAGACCGCCAAATGATGTTTGCTTCTTGTGAGCCTGTTGCGGGCTCACTCCGACAAACCGAACACATCCCCTGCCCGCTGTTGGCGGAGTGCACGATCCTTACTGCTTCGAAGTGACAGCAAGCAAAAGCGCATTCCGCCCTACAACTAAGAATCTTAATGATAGAGGGGTAAGATCCTTCGTTCCTCAGGATGATAAGAATCGTTTGTCATTCCGAGCGCCGGCGAGGAGTGTTGCAGGTTAGCCCTTGGATTCT
>DJGU01000024.1:268-611 GCA_002432795.1 Anaerolineaceae bacterium UBA5838 | reverse complement strand
CTTTCAGAGGGACAAGAATAGTTTGTAGGTCGGAATGAGACCGCCAAATGATGTTTGTTTCTTGTAAACCTGTTGCGGGCTCACTCCGACAAACCGAACACATACCACGCCCTACTAAGAATCTTAATCGTAGCGGGGTAAGATGCTTCGTTTCTCAGGATGACAACGGTTTATGTGCCGACTGCTGGGTAGACAGGAAAAGGTAAGATCGCCACGCAAAAGAGGCTCGCGATGACGGAGAATTGGCGGATTGGAATCATAGGCAGGCCTCTGTTCGCGGTTTGTCCTTCTGAGCAGTAGCGAGGAATCGTAATGGCAGCGGGGTAAGATCCTTCGTTCCTCA
>DJGU01000024.1:0-258 GCA_002432795.1 Anaerolineaceae bacterium UBA5838 | reverse complement strand
CGAAGCTGTGTAATGAGACCGCTGGTGGATGTGGGCTTGCAGGGGATGTGTCGCGGGCTCACTCCGACAAACCGAACACATACCACCCCCGCTGTTGGCGGAGTGCGCGATCCTTGCTGCTTCGAAGTGACAGCAAGCAAAAGCGCATTCCGCCCTACAACTAAGAATCTTAATGGTAGAGGGGCAAGATCCTTCGTTCCTCAGGATGACAATCGTTTGTCATACCGAGCGCCGTTTGTCATTCTAGTATAAATAAGA
>DJGU01000030.1:3539-3836 GCA_002432795.1 Anaerolineaceae bacterium UBA5838 | reverse complement strand
CATACCCAACGGGCTCGATGTGCGGCCTCCGGAGGTAATTATGCTTGTTAGCGTCCAGCCACCACCAGGGCGCTGGGATGGTAAAATCAATAAGTTAGGCTCGCAAGGAGCCAGAGAAGAGGTCAGCATGCTGGATGTAAAACTATTCCGGGAAAATCCCGAACTCGTCAAAGAAGCCCTGGCAAAGCGTCAAATGGAAACTGCTGTCGTGGATCAAGTCATCGCGCTTGATGAGCAGCGCCGCCGCCTGATTTTGGACGTTGAAACTAAAAAAGCAGAACGTAACGCCGTCAGCAA
>DJGU01000030.1:2673-3440 GCA_002432795.1 Anaerolineaceae bacterium UBA5838 | reverse complement strand
ACCCTGGCTGGCATTCCAAACATCCCCGACCCGGATGTGCCAATTGGACCGGATGACAAACACAACGTGGTCCTGCGCACTATTGGTGAACCCAAACAGTTCGACTTTGAGCCAAAACCGCACTGGGATTTGGGCACAAGCCTGGACATTATCGACTTCGAAGCCGGCGTGAAACTCTCCGGAACACGTTTTTATGTACTCAAAGGCGCTGGTGCCCGCTTGGAACGCGCTCTGATCTTCTGGATGCTTGACCTCCACATTCGCCAGGGCTACAAAGAGTTTTATCCGCCCTGGATGGTGCGCGAAGAAGTTATGTTTGCTTCCGGGCAACTGCCGAAATTCGCCGACAATCTCTACCATGACCACCAGGAGGATTTTTGGTGGGTGCCGACGGCGGAAGTGCCGCTGACCGGTATTATGATGGGCGAGATTGTTGAAGAATCAGCCTTGCCGATGAACCTTACCGCCTACACTGCCTGCTTCAGGCGTGAAAAAATGAGCGCGGGAAGAGACGTAAGAGGCATCAAACGCGGGCATCAGTTCGATAAAGTGGAGATGTACAAGTACTGTCTGCCCGAAAACGCTGAGCAGGAACTTGAAAACATGGTCGCAGATGCCTGTGCCACCTGTGAGGAACTTGGGCTGACCTATCGCGTCCTCAAGCAGTGTACCGGCGACTTGAGTTTTGGCTCGCACAAGACCTACGACGTGGAAGTTTGGGCGCCTGGCTGCCAGGAATGGCTTGAGGTCTCATCCATTTCCAACAT
>DJGU01000030.1:0-2577 GCA_002432795.1 Anaerolineaceae bacterium UBA5838 | reverse complement strand
TACCAGCAGGCAGACGGCAGCATCCTTGTACCGGATGTTCTGAAGCCGCTTATGGGCGGGATTGAGGTTATACAATGAGTCCAGACTGGGTCCGGATTTTGTTGATCGCGCTCAGCGGCATTTTGAATGCCGTTGGCTTTTTCGGTCTCTTCCTGGTGTTCTTCCCCGGGCTGACGGTCAGTTGGCTGGGTCACCTGATTTGGGTTATCTATGTCGGTTTTAACCGCGGTCACACGCCGTTGGAATTCGGTCTTACGATCGCATTCTTTGTGGTTAACACGGTGCTGATGCTGGTTGGATCGGTGACAGACAATCTCCTGGGAGCAAAAAAAGGCCGCAAGGCTGGGGTGCCTTGGTGGGAGATCATTGTGAGCTGGTTGGGCATGCTGATTGGTGGTATCTTCCTGACTCCCATCGGAGGGATTGCGGTCGCGCTGGCGCTGCTGTACATCCTTGAGTATCGACGTCTCAACCAGGACCGTGAAAAGGCCTGGCAAGCCACCAAAGCATTGGCATTTGGCTACGGTCTGGCAGCCGGCATCCGTCTGATCATGGGTTTTGTCATGGTCTGCCTCTGGCTGATTACGGTGCTTTTTTTGTAAATCCAAACAGGGGCAAAGCACCTGTGGCAAATGGATGTTTTGATTTTGAGAATTTATTTGTAAGTTGCTTGCCCCTAAATATAATATCTGCATAATTGCCCTATGGACCATTCAGAAACATTTCACCGGAACTCTCTGCGATTAAATGATTTCGATTACTCCCAAATAGGGGCTTACTTCGTTACTATCTGTACAAAAATTCGTCAATGTTTATTTGGAAAGATTCAACATGATACGATGCAATTAAGTCCTTTTGGTCGTGTCGCATCGGCTCAATGGCAGCAATTGCCTTATCGCTTTCCGTATTTAGAATTTGGCGAATGGGTCATCATGCCAAACCATATTCATGGCATATTGGTTATCACGGGTAGGGGCGAAGCTTCCCAGGATAAACGCTCTTGCTCACCAGATTTGCTCATCGAGGATGCTTCGCCCCTACGGCCAAATGGCACCACACCAGGCTCAGTAGGTGCGATTATCCAGATTTACAAATCGATTACCTCTCGAAAAATATCCGCTCAGGCCAAGAATTTGAAGAGGTCAGTTTGGCAACGAAATTATTTCGAGCATATCATTCGTAACGAGCGTGAGTTTCAGGCGATCTCCAATTACATCCTGACAAATCCTCAGAATTGGGAAAAAGATTCGGAATATATGGGGTAGGGGCGAAGCTTCCCTTCAAAAAATATCGGAAACATCGGAATCATTGTCAAAGGATGCTTCGCCCATATGAAGGCAAATTAATTTTCGTTTTGCCGTGCCTGCCTGGCGAGAAAGAGCGCGATCGAGCCAGCAACTGCGGCGTTGAGCGAATCCAGCCTGCCGTATTGAGGCAAACTGAGCAGGTCGTCACACTTTTTGCGCACCAGGTCGCGTAAGCCTTCCCCTTCATTGCCAACCACCAGCGCCACACCCCCATTCAGCCGCAATTGATGCACAGGACGTGCTTTCGGAGAAGCATCCAACCCATATACCCACACGTCATTGAGCTCTTTTATGCGGTCGATCGCCTGCGCAAGGTTATATTGCGCGATCAGCAAATGTTCTGAGCCGCCGGAAGAGGCATGCACCACCCCCGGAGTGATCTGGGCAGCCTGGGAGGATGGAATAACCACCCCATGCACGCCCATCAGTTCCGCGGTGCGCAAAAGCGATCCAAGATTCTGCGGGTCCTGGATCAGATCCAGCAAAAGGAAGAAAGGTGGCTCTTCACTCGTCCACGCATGCACAAAAAGGTCCTCAAGAGCAGCGTAAGGATACTCACTGGCTTCAAGGGCAATACCCTGGTTGTGTCGGTCAATCACATCCAGCTGTTGGCGCTGGGCTTCGAACACCTGTAAATTGCATTCCTTTGCCATTTTGAGGATTTCCGGCAGATGACCGTCCAGCTTTATCCCGCGCAGCAACAAAAGGCGGAAAACATGTCGGCGTTTGGCGCGCAGTACCTCATAGACCGGGTTGCGACCGGTGATCCATTCTTTCACCCTTGCTCCCAGTTCCAGGTGGTGCCGTCTTTGCTGTCTTCCAGGGTCACGCCCAGGGCTTTGAGCTCATCACGCAGCTTATCGGAGAGCGCCCAGTTCTTCTCAGCGCGCAGGTCGCGCCGCAGGCTGACCAGCAGGTCGATGAATGGGTCGGCAGCATTTGCGCTGCCCGATTGCTCCTCGAGCTCCAGCCCGAGCACGCCGGTTAGTTCGTTGAATGCCTCACGTGCGGGCAGAAGTTGTTCCTCCGTGGCGCCATCACTGCGAGCCTGGTTGAGGTTGCGCACCAGTTCGAAGATCGCGGCCAGAGCAGCAGACGTGTTAAAGTCGTCATCCATGCTCTCTTTAAAAACGTTTCGGGCTTGCTCAGCGGCATTTTTCAGGGCGGTTGCCTTGTCTTCTGGCAGACCGGCTGCACCTGGCAGAGCGGGTTTTTTGGCGTTCAGCAGGCGGTGGTAGGTCTGTTCAGTTTGCTCAATGACCTCTTCGCT
>DJGU01000049.1 GCA_002432795.1 Anaerolineaceae bacterium UBA5838 | reverse complement strand
CAGCGCGAACGGGCAGCCGCCTGCCACGCCAGCCAGGGCGGCGGACAAAAGCCCTTCGGCTTAAGCGCCTGGCTCCTGAGGCTCTTCAGCAGACCTGTTGATCGTTTTATGCAGGGCTTCCCTGAACCAGAGCCACACCAGCGCATGAAAAATGACTTATTTTGGGGGATGAATGGATAATTCTGCCTGCTCCAGGTCTATGCCTTTTAGTCTGGTCAGCGTCATTTTGCTGATCAGCATATTGTTGGGAGCCTGCCAGGTGCAGGTAACCCCCTCACCCAGCCCCCAGCCGACTTCCACCTCGCTGCCTGCCACAACAATCCCCCCCACGGCTACCTCCACGTTGGCTCCCAGCCCCACCCCAACCCCCCTGCCGTTAACGCTCTGGATCGACCCCATCCTGCCTGCCGATTTCCTTAAAAAAGTCGATCTTCCAGAAGGCATGCTCACCGCCCGAAATAAGAGCGATGCAAATCTCTTTCTCAACGCTGGTGACCCTCCGGGAAACAGTACACTATTGGCGGAAACCTGGCAGACCTACGCCCTCGCTGCACCTTTCTTCACCATTCAGGACAATCTCACGCGGATGGAATTGCGCTCCATTGTCCGAGGCAACGAACCCGAAGACCCGACGATAGACTTTGACGTACTCCTGCTGCGCAACCAGGACAATGCCATCGTCGCCCACTTGCTCAATATGATTCCCAGCACGATCCCACCAGGAAACAAGATCGACCAGGTAGGTGATGAATTCTTTAGACCCAGAGTGGCAACCCAGGAAGGCGTCTGGGCAATCCTGCCCTTTGAACTGCTCGCGCCGCAGTGGAAAGTGATTTCCGTTGATGGGAGGAGCCCGCTTGATGATGATTTCACACCTGAGTCAACCCCGCTCACACAGCGAATCACCCTCAGCACAAACCTTGCTGATCTAACGCTCAACGAGGATCAGGTCAAAGCGCTTGTGCCCCCGCCCAACCGCGACCAAACCCAACTCACGAGCCTGATCATGACCGGCGTCACCGCCATGGCACGCGACACTGCGTTTGTGATGTCCACCGAGGGCGTGCTTTTCCCCGGCACTGAAATACGTGATTTCATGCGGGCTGCCGACCTGACTCATATCAGCAACGAAGTTTCCTTTTACGAAGGCTGCCCATTCCCAAACCCGGACTACACTGGCTATATTTTTTGCAGTGATCCTGCTTACATCGACCTGCTTGCCGACCTCGGCGCGGATATCATTGAGCTCACCGGCAATCACAACAACGACACGCGCGCGCTCTATAAAGTAGACTCCGTGCCGTTTACCCTCGACCTTTACCGCGAATATGGTATGCAGTGGTATGCTGGCGGCGTCAATATCGACGATGCCAAGGCGCCACTGCTCATTGAAAATAATGGAAATAAACTGGCTTTCATCGGATGCAATTCCTACGGCCCTTATGTTGCCTGGGCTACGGAGGATAGCAGCGGGGCTGCGCCTTGCGAAGATTTCGGCTGGATATCAGAAGAGGTTACCCGCCTGCGCGACGAGGGATACCTGCCGATCGTGACCTTCCAATACCAGGAGGACGACCTGCGGACGGCGCAATCTTCTGCCATCCGCGATTTTAGACGCCTGGCTGATGCAGGCGCGGTGATCGTTAACGGTAGTCAGAGCCATGTTGCCAAAGCAATGGAATTCTATAATCACAGTTTCATTCACTACGGATTGGGAAATCTTTTTTTTGACCAGCCCGAGTACTACATCACCTATGATGGTATTATTCAGAAACATTTCTTCTACCAGGGGCGTCACATTTCAACCCAACTCCTCAGCATCACGCTTGAAGAAACTGCCAAACCCCGCCTGATGACCCCGGAAGAACGCCAGAAGTTCCTCTACGATGTTTTTGAAGCATCCAGATTGCTGAAGGAGTAGCGCATGACCAGCATTGAAAGTTTTCCGACCGAACCCACTTTTACCATCAAGGCAGTCCAAAACCGGACGGGCATCAAACCTGTGACTCTGCGTGCCTGGGAGCGGCGCTACGATCTGCTGCAGCCGACCCGTATGGAAAATGGCTACCGCCTCTATTCAGAGCGCGACGTCCAATTGCTCCTCTGGGTTCAACGCCGCCTGGACTCTGACGTAAGCATCAGCCAGGTGGTGCATCAATATAAACAGGACCGGGAGAAAGGCATCTGGCCTGAAAGCGTCCAGACCATCGTGGCGGATACTCCCCGCCGAAAGCCCCCGCGCCCCGCGCGCGACTTTGCCGAAATCCTCTTTGGCGCCATGATCTCACACAACGAAGACCGCGCTAACGCAATTTTGGATGAATGCCAGACCTATTTCAGCCTCATGACTATCTTTGAAGAGATCATCAGGCCCAGCCTTGATCTGCTGAATGAAGCCTGGTATCGGGGTGAGATCCTGATAGCTACCGAACATATAGGGCTCGGATACCTCAACAGCAAACTCCAGGAAATTATGCACAATCTGCCAGTGGTCAAGGAAGGCGCCCTGATCCTGGTTGGTTGTGGTCCGGAAGAAATGCGCGAGTTGAACGCCCTGATGCTGGCAGTTTTATTGCGCCAGGCTGGTTTATTTGTAGAGTATCTGGGACCTGATCTCCCCGTGGAAGATTTGCTCGATTACTCTACCTATGCAAAACCCAAGCTGATTTGCCTGACAGTCAACCAGGAGCCAACTGCCTATTTGTTGCGTGGATTCGCCGAAAAACTGGCAAATTTGCGGGGAAAACCGAAGTTGGCATACGGAGGGCGGTATCTCGATGAGAACCCGGAAGCCCGTAAGGACCTCGGGGGAATCTACCTGGGTCCGACGCTCAGCGAGGCCGTCGCAAAGGTAAAACATATCTTGACCTTCGGGGCGTAGCCACCGTTGTAGCTGGCTTACGCCTTCAATCTAGCAAACCATTCTGTCCCAAGTCGGGTTTCCGTTTCTGCCCTGGAGCTCTTTTCTCCGGGGTTGAACCCAACAAATCGGTGGGACCAATGCCTATACTCCAACTTTTAATGGGCTGTGGCGTAGGGAACTGCCTTGCGAAGTACCGTGTATGAACTGGAACGGGACAGGCTGTATAGACAAGATTGTTTACAATTTTGTATGGCTATCCACTAATGCTGCGGACAGGCACGGGGGCCTGTCCCTACGTAAGAATTTATTCAATTTTAAACAGTTCGGGTAGGGGTAACCGCCTCTGGTGAAAAAAAAAGGGGCTCGTTGTGGCGGGCGGTGGCGGGCGTAGCCCGCAGGGCGCGTAGCGCCCAGCCAGCCAGTGATGAGCCGTTTTCACCCCGAAGTATGAGGGGATGAAAACGGCTCGCCTGGCTGGACACCGCCCGCACACCCCCGAAGGTGACGGCTTTGCCGGCATCGAGGGGGAGAGCCCCTTGTTTTCGGCGTGTGGCTCGGTGCTAAGCGTTTACGAAGGAGTAGCGGAGAAGCTGTCCGGGTCTTTGTTTTTCCGGACAGCTTCGGAGCGTCAAACGACTGAGTGCGTGCACCGAAAGGGGGAGGGATGGAGGCTTTTCTTTTTTCTTTTTTCTTTTTTTCAAACGTTGGGCTCGGCGCTTTTCCGAGCCCAACACCATATGTCTTTATGTCTTTAAGTCTTTAACAGATGCAAGCGAACGGAGCGTAGCGGAGAGAAGCGCAGCGAAACCGCAGCCCCAT
>DJGU01000054.1:2224-2794 GCA_002432795.1 Anaerolineaceae bacterium UBA5838 | reverse complement strand
CAAGATATTCCTGACATGTAAAGATATTCCTGACACAAGATATTCCTGGTTTTTCAGGTGTATCCTTGTTTTAGAGAAAGAGAAACATTTTCTATGACTACTGTCGAACGAAACGTTTTTTCAATCAAGGAGAACAAGCAGTAACGCCTCTTTTTCGAAGCCTCTTTTTCGAAGCGCAAAAGCCCTTTGGTATGATTTATAATCAAACCTACTGAATAATTACTCAAGGAGAGGCTTTATGGAACTCAATCCCTCAGAATTTTATTTCGGTCAAACTTACGACCTCGCCGCCAAAGCGGTTGTCCCCGATAAACTCACCTTCTACGACCCCAGCGATCTCACCACGCATGCCATGATCACCGGCATGACAGGCTCTGGTAAAACGGGTATGGGTATTATCCTGCTCGAAGAGGCCGCACTGCAGGGCATCCCCGCCATCCTGATCGATCCCAAAGGCGACCTCACCAACCACCTGCTGCATTTCCCCAACCTGCTGCCTTCCGACTTTGCTCCATGGGTGGACGAAGACATCGCCCGGCGTGAAGGCAAGACCGCAGAGCAAGCCGCCGC
>DJGU01000054.1:0-2149 GCA_002432795.1 Anaerolineaceae bacterium UBA5838 | reverse complement strand
GATTACGCCATCTACAGCCCAGGCTCTGATTCGGGCTTCCCGGTGAGCATTCTTTCATCCCTGAAAGCCCCGTCTATTCCCTGGGAGGAAAATACGGAAATCCTGCGCGAAAACATCAGCAGCACTGCCACCGCTTTACTTGAGCTTGTCGGTTACAAAAACATCGACCCTGTGCGCTCGCGGGAACACATCCTGCTTTCCAATATCTTCGAGAACGCCTGGAGCCAGGGGCAGAATCTTGACCTGGAATCGCTGATCATGCGAGTGCAAACTCCCCCCTTTGAAAAATTAGGGGTCTTTCCAATTTCTAAGTTCTATCCTGAAAAGGATCGTTTTGAACTGGCGATGGCGCTCAATAATTTCATTGCCGCGCCTTCTTTCAAGAACTGGCTGCAAGGTCAAGCGCTCGACATCAACGCCTTCCTCTACTCACCCGATGGCAAACCGCGCCACAGCGTCTTCTATCTGGCACATCTGGCAGACCAGGAACGCATGTTCTTCATTACGCTGCTTTATTCCGCCGTTGAGACCTGGATGCGCACACAATCCGGCACAAGCAGCCTGCGTGCCCTGGTATATTTTGATGAAATCGTAGGCTATCTGCCGCCGGTTGCCAATCCACCCAGCAAGCCGATCATCCTGCGCCTGCTCAAGCAAGCCCGCGCCTTTGGCGTTGGTTTGGTGCTTGCCACGCAGAACCCCATCGATCTCGATTATAAAGCGCTCTCCAACACCGGCACCTGGATCATCGGTAAACTGCAAACGGACCAGGATAAGCAGCGGCTGTTGGATGGTCTGGCGACGGCGACGGGCTCCTTTGACCGCGCATACTTTGACAGCGCCATTTCCACCCTGGGGAAGCGCGTTTTCCTGCTTCACAATGTGCACGCCAAAGCCCCGGAAATCTTCACTACCCGCTGGGCGATGAATTATCTCCCTGGTCCCATCATGCGCACAAAACTGGCTGAGCTCAACCGCCTGGTTGGGGCAGACGTGCTGCAGGTCTCCAGCGCCGCCAACGGCAACGCGCCGATCAGCGTTGAGCAAGTCCTCGGAGGAGCCAAAAAGGACCTACCTGGGAGCCTCAACGAACCCGTTCTTTCCTCCAAAGCCAATGTTCTTTACCTGCCTGTCACGGTTAGCCTCAGTGAGGCGCTCAGATTGGCTGCAGAACGGGGTATCCCCTCCACTGCTGAACAACGCTACCACTATGAACCCTCCCTGGTGGGTCAGGCAAAGGTTTACTTTGCCAACCGTACTTATGGATTGGACCTGGAAAAGAAAATTTCCGTCAATCTTCCTGGCATCGAAGGGCGCGGGCTGGTGCGCTGGCTTGATTATCAACAGGAGCCCATCGATTTGCTGGCAGCCGAATCCAGCCCCCTGCCAAACGCCACCTTTGGCGATTTACGTTACCCTTTTGACGACGAGAAGAACATTGCCAGCCTTTCCAAGGATTACGAGGAATGGATCTTTCGCGATAATGGATTGACCCTCTTCACCAATGACAAGCTCAAACTCACCTCCAAACCCGGCGAGAGCCGCGAAGCGTTTGAAGCCCGCTGCATCAAAGCCAGCCAGGGAGGGCAGTCTGACGAAGTCGAGAAAATCGAACAGAAGTACGAGAAACTGCGCAAATCGATCGAATCCAAGAAAATGAAGGAAGAGATCGAACTGGACAAGGACCAAAAGATTCTCAACCAGCGCCGAATGGAAGAAGCCGGCACAGGCCTTTCGACGGTCGTCAGCCTTTTCTCCGGGCATAAAAAAAGCATCAACAGCTCGCTCACCAAACGCCGATTGACATCCACCGCCAAATCAAATGTGGAGGAATCTGAGCTGATGATTAAGGAATACAACAAGCAGCTCGCAGAATTGGATGAAAAATTGAAAGAAGAATTGGCTGCTTACCAGGAAAGTACTCAAGACATGGCTGGCACCATCCGCGAAGTCACCATCAACCCTTACAAAAAGGACATTGTGGAGGAGTTTTTTGGTTTAGGCTGGCTGCCCCACTATGCCTTCAAAGACGGCGAACGCTGGGTGTTGATCCCGGCTTACAGATAAAGCGCTACACACGAAAAACCCGCCGATCCGGTGGGTTTTTTGATTCTTATTTAATGGTTTGATGTGGTCTCGATGGAACGAA
>DJGU01000062.1:5401-12730 GCA_002432795.1 Anaerolineaceae bacterium UBA5838 | reverse complement strand
TTTAAGGCAGCAAACCCCATTCCGGGTCGAACAGGTCATCTTCCATCATGTCGGGGGTCCAGGGTTCGACGCCAAACTCCATGGTCGTTGGAACGCCGAGAGTCTTTTCGACTTTCTTGCGGGTTTCTTCGAGCATTGCGGGGCCGTAGGGGCAATAGGGTGTAGTCAGGATCATGCGAACATAGGCTCCCTGTTCGGTCAGTTTGATTTCCCGAACCAGACCAAGCTCAATAATAGAATATCCCAATTCAGGATCAGTGATGCCTGATAATGCTTCTATCAAATCGTTATATTTTTCCGGATCAGTTTTTTGGATTCCCCAGGTAAATTTTGCTTCATTCTCCATCAAGTACCTCGTAAGTGTATGTGCAGCCAGGGTCACCGTGCAAAATGCAGGTGTCATGCTTGAGCGGTTGTTGGATGAGGGATTCTAACAGAGCGTGGTTGATTGTACAAACTTCGGGATGGTTTTGTCCAAGGTGATGGACAGGGCAGTGATGCGTGGTGAGTACAAGGCTTTCTCCTGATTTGGTCCAGGAAAAAACAAAACCATCCCGAGTGAGATTTTCGGCAACTTCTTCCAGAATTTGTTCAGGGTTCTCAAAACTGATAGAGCTGGTGTAAGCTTCGGCGAGGTCTCGGCCGAATTGTTTTAACAGCTCCAGGAAAGCTTCAAGCCCAAGGAAATTTTTCATCGTGGTCAGGGCATGATCCGTTAACCTGAAGTAATCGGTTGGGGCAATTTGAAAACCTTTTTCCGTCAGGCAATAGACGAAGCGTGGTCTGCCAACGCCATGGCGTTCTTCTGACGCGGAAACCAGCCCCTCCGCTTCCAATTTGATCAGGTGATGGCGAATAGAGATCTCACTGATCGCAAGCTTTTCTGAAAGCTGCGTGATCGTAGCTTTTCGCAGCAAGAGGACCTGATTTAGGACACTATCTTTTGTGTTATTCATATCACTGGATATTATATGGTAAGTAAGCGGGTTGTGTTTATCTTCATTGAATAACTGTCGGTGTCGCAAACACCATTTTCACTTTTCCTCAACTTATGGTATTCTAAGTGTTTGAAAAACAATTCTGTTTAGGTAATCTGGGGTAAGAATGGATATAAAACAACTCTTTTCAATCTTCAAGCGCTGGCTTTGGCTTGTCGTTTTAGGAACAATCATCGGTGGTTCGCTAGGCTACTACCTGAGCAGCCGCCAGACTCCCATCTATCAGGCAAGAGCCAGGTTTGTGATCCTGCCGTCAGCCCAAACAACCTATGATTACTATTCCTATTTAAATAATATGAATATCATAAGCACCTATACAGAGCTGCTGACAACTGAGGACCTACTCTACGAAGCTTCCAACCGTCTGGGTTTCCCGGTTATGAAAGGGCAGGCTACTGCCTCGCAGGTTGGTGAAACCAAGTTTGTGGTTCTGACAGTCAAGGACACGGACCCATATAAGGCAGCTGTGATTGCCAACGGACTGGTGGATATCCTGATCGATCAAAATGTAAAACTCCAGACCGTTCAGTATGAATCAGCAGAGCGCAACTTGCAAGCCCGGGTGGATCAGGCTGAAGAGCAGATTGCAATTATTGAGAGTCAGATTACCTCACTCTCAACTGAAATTCTGCAAAAGCAGATTGAAAACGTTCAGGCTCAGATGACCGACGTTCAATCTCAGATCAATGCCCTAAAGCTCGACATGGCTGATATTGATCCCTTATCCCAATCAGAAGTTGATCGTGCCCGTCTTGCCAACGATCAGGCAAAAATTGATGAGCTTAGCCCAATCCTCGCGCTTTACCAGGAAATCTATACCCAACTTGTTGTCCTTGGGAGAACTCCAGACACAGGCGCAGCCAGTTCGATTGATCTCGACCGCCTCAAGACCACCCTCCAACTTTACCAACAGATTTACATCAGCAGCATCAGCAGCCTCGAGACTCTGCGCCTCTCAAAGGCACAATCCACTCCAACAGTAATGCAGGTGGAAACAGCTACCAAACCCACAACTCCAATTTCACCCAAACCCCTCCAAAGCGCCATGCTCGCGGCTGCAATCGGTCTGTTCGTGACTGCTGGTATCGCCTTCTTGATTGAGTTTTTGGATGATACACTCAAAACGCCTGACGAAATCAAAGATATTCTGGATACCCCGGTGATTGGATTTATCGGAGAACTGAAAAACAACCCAAAACAAAACGGGGATTCACTTGGTATTTATGTCGCTAAGAATCCGCGCTCGCCGGTTGCAGAAGCTTTTCGATCCTTGCGCACCAACCTGGAATATTCGTCGGTTGATAAGCCTGCCAGAACCATGCTGGTAACCAGCCCTGGGGAATCGGAGGGAAAATCCACTGTTGCAGCAAATCTTGCCATTGTTGAAGCCCAGAGCGGAAAAAATGTGATCATCATCGATGCAGATATGCGCCGTCCGAAAGTGCATGTCCTATTTAACAAATCAAACCGAAGAGGCTTGAGCGACGTGGTTACTGGCAAACTTCGCATTGATGATGTCGTGAAGACTTATGACCAGGTTGAAAACCTATCCATAATCACCTGCGGAACCATCCCCCCCAACCCCTCGGAGCTTTTGGGTAGTGAGAGAATGTCCCAAACTATCAAGGATCTTGAAGAGCGTTTTGATTTAGTCATTTTTGACACCCCACCCATGATCGTGTCAGACGCTCAGATCCTTTCTTCAAAAGTTGACGGTGTGATTTTTGTGGTTATCCCCGGGCAAACCCGGGCGATCGCTGCGCTGCGCCCAATCGAAGAACTTCGCCGCATAGATTCCCACGTGATGGGTGTCGTGGCCAATAAAATTCCCAAAAGCCGGGATTATTACTACGGTGGATACAACTACTATTCACCCTACGGTAGTCACTACTCCTACCATACTGAATCCGCAATTCCAAGCCCTGAAAACGAATCAGATGAACAGGCAGGGACACCGCTGGTTTCAATCTTCAATAAGAACCGGCGTGAGGATTAGAAAATCTCAGTCTTTTGTTAAGTAATTTTGGTGAGGGAAGTTTGCCTAAGATTGTTTTTGTTTGCACCAGGAACCGATTTCGCTCTCCTTTGGCAGCAGCAATATTCCAGCGTGAATTGGCTGTACGAAAAACACCAGGAGAGTGGAGCATCCTAAGCGCTGGAGTTTGGGTGGATGACCTGATGCCGCCCACTCCTGAGGCTTTCACTGAAGCCGCCAAACGCGAGCTTGATATATCTTCCCACATTACACAGGGGATTGAAACCCTTGATCTCGACTCCATCGATCTCTTTTTAGTGATGGAACAGGGTCAAAAGGAATCAATCCTACTCGATTTTCCTAACTTGCGTTACCGGATTTTTCTCTTAAGCGAGCTTTCCGGCCCTGCCTTCAGCATCCCCGACCCGTATGTTACCACAGAGCCCTACGACGGAATCGCCATGGAAATTGAAGCCTTAATTAAGGCAAACATCGGAAAAATTACCGCTCTGGCAAGTAGAAACAATCATAAATAACGGCTTATCAGGCAAACAAAAAAAGGATTGATCCCTCATAGATCAATCCTTTTCGTATATAGAACCAGTAGCTACTTGAAGATTATCGGCAAGAAAATGTGCTCAAGATCGATTGCGGTTACTGTAAAAGTGGCGCTGTCCTCATCCCACAATCCGCCCGGATCCGTAGCACGGAAAGTGAGCGTTTCTGATCCTGTCCAAAAAACCGGAGGTGTGATGGTTGCCACCCGGTCAACAATACTCACGTTCAGATACCAGTTTCCAGCAACGGTCCATTCCATATCCAGGTCGGTATGATCCGGATCACTGACGTAATCATCCAGGTTGATGGTTGCAAAACTCGCCATCTGTGCGATAGTTTGATCAGGGATATCCATCACCACTGGAGCCTCATTGGGCATCACGGTAAAGGTAGCCTCATCCTCGTCCCATAGATTACCGGGATCAGTTGCCCTGAAAGTAATGGTTTCCGAGCCAACCCAATCAACCGGTGCGGTAATTGTGGCAACCCGATTGACAATATTTACCGATAGATTGCTTGTTCCGCTGGTACTCCATGCTATTCCCGTATCAGCATTATCAACATCCACAACATAAAAATCCAGGATGATGGGGTTGAAACTCTGACCTATATAAACGCTTTGATCTGGTATATCGCCTGCCACCGGCGCGTCATTAACCGGTTCAATCGTCACATTAACCGTGATGAAATCAGCCAGGCTCCCATCTGAGACCTGCACGATAAACATGTCAGTCCCGAAATAATTGGCGTCCGGAACATATCCCAGCGCCACCGAATTGCCCGTTCCCGAAGCAGTCGCCGTACCGTGCAGGGCAGTCCCCGAAACGCTCCAGGTGAGGGTATCGCCATCCGCGTCAGTCGCGTGCAGCGTCTTGTCAAAAGCGACAGGCGAGCCATCTTCCGACATCACCACCAGGGTTGAAGCGCCCTCACTGATCACAGGCGGGGTATCCGTGTTGCCCTCCAGGGCAATCTGGAGCGCCGGGTCTCCAAATAGGATGTATGTATCCAGCAGATCCAACGCGCCGCCAATCGACCAAAGTTTAAACTTGCCGGCTATAGTTCCTCCCCCAACGGTGATCAATCCGTCGTGGAAAAAGGATTTGAAAAAGCCGTCATTCAAGAAATAATGACCGCTGGCGACCCCGAGTCCGGTTGCCGACCAATTCGCCACCGCGCCTTTTCCATCAGCCCGGGTCACGACTTCTCCCAAACCTTCATAGTTGTCCACTGGGGGATAAGGATAGTGGAACGTGCCACTGTTGCAGGTCATATCCAGCATAATGGGCGTTTTTCCGCCATTCGTCAAACCAGACACATCGGATACTTTAAAGAGATAGGGATTTCCCCATGCAGTATAGCCTGAATGACCAATATAGTTAACAATCAACTTGCCGGCATTGATGCCATTCACGACCGCCTGCCTTGCAAGCGCCACATCGGTATAAGGCTGCAACCCATAATACACTTTTTCTGCGGTATAAGGGGGCGCGATATAGGTCTCTAGCAGGTTATCGGAAATTGCGGCAAAATCTCCGGCATAGTCGGCATCATCTGCTACTGCCAGAATTGTTTGCTTCCAATCGCCCGCAATGGGAATAGCTTCATAGTCGATAATCTTGGTTACAAAGGCAGCTGCTTCAGCCACATTGTTAACAGCCAACCGTCCAATCATCATATCTGGCAGGGTATCCTCTCCAACCAGCGTGACGTAGCGATTATCGGAAGCTGTCTCCCCGATCCAGGGGTCCACTGGTAGCAGGTAGGGCGGGATAAAGCTGGTCCTTCCATAACCATAATAATCTTTGGGGTCATAATGCCCATCCCCCAACAAGACCACGTAAGAGGGTGCCGGGGCTTGCCAGCTGGCGTAGGCGTAAGCCAAAAAATCCCGGATCGCGTCAGCTCCAACCATGCCGTAGCCAAATTCATCGTAGATATCCTGCACGTCAACGATTTCAGCACGCATCGAAGCCGCCCGATGATCGCGCAATGCCTGGGCTTGTGCCAGGAATTCATCATGCGCGATGATGATGTGGTCCGCGCCATTGGTCATCGATCGCAAATTTGACACTGTATCTGCTTCAATCCCTGCCACAGTTCCGTAAGTAGTGTCGGTCATCGCCCAATATTTGGTCAGTGCCGAGACAAAAACCTGGAATTGCGCGGCAAAGCCATCGCCCTCAGGTACCACGGAGACATTCTGCATCCAAACCACGTTCAGTGGATCGCTGCCATCATATACCACCACCTGGTCCGAGCTAAACCCATTTACTTCGAACTTCCAGGTTCCGTCTTCCGAATATGAAAAAGCCAATTCATCGTTCTCAGCCTGGAAGGTGTTTGGGTAATCGATTGTCACCCAGTCAATAAGAAACCAGTCACTTGAGACGCCCGTGATCGGTATACTGCTCACCACCACGCTGTTGGTCCCCGGCTGCAGGATCCCTTGTACCACAGAAAACTCAAAAACCTGCCACTCCCGTCCATCGAAAAACGCATCCCCCACAACAACACCATTAACAGCTACCTGCATGTGGTGATCCGGTGTGATGGCGTTCGCTGTATAACCTACCACCGATATCGATAGTTTTGCCGGTCCATGAGCAGGATCCGTATCAGGCGCAGTTAAGGTAAAGCTCGGAAGAGACCAACTGGGTGTGTTTGGCGCTTGTACAGCCCCCCACCACCATCGCTCCGTCTCCTCTTCAAAGGGGAGCAGAGAGAAATAATACAAATTGCTCTCCATGTGCCGGCTGGCTGAGTAATAACTCGGTATCGTGGCTGTTCCAGGAGTGCCATCCCGTTCAGCCATGCGCTTTCCTTCCCGCACTCCTAAAGGATCATAGGTCAGCCAATAAACCGAATCCTGGGTATATTTGGAGCTAATCACCTGACCAAAAAATCGGATGGTATCGTTTTCATCAAACACGCCATCCCCCTCACCTATCACCTGGATGGCTACTTCTTCTCCCATATGGTAAAGCTGAAATGTGCGCGGGTCAGGGCTGGTATCCAAAAAATCAACGCCGCTCAATTCAGAGTAACTCAGTTCGTAAAAGCCGTCCTGCTGCACGCTTACGCGCCAGCCTGGCTCTGGCGGAGCCCAGGGAATGGCAGCACCTGATAGGTTAGTTTCAGAAACAGCCGGGGAGTCTGCCTGGCGAAAGTTGCGCGCAGATTCGTAATTGAGTAATTCGCCCCGCAGCAGATTTTCATAAGTCGGTGAATCGCTTATGAGGGAGTTGTTGCCAGTCAATCCAGCTCCTTGGAATTTGACAACAATCGTCAGGGACTCATAGACCGTCAATTCCATTGCTTTTGGATCAAATTGAACCGGGTAAGCGGCGATGCCCGCCACCCGTTGACGACGCAAAACGCCATCTCCGGATAATTCTGCCAGAATGCCCGGATAAACAGCACCCTCCATATAGACCGAAGGATCTTCTACATAGACCAAACTTGTTTCCAGTATAGCTGGGAATTGAAAAGGGTCAGAACCTGTGGGTTCGTTTGCTTGCTGGGTCGCCACCGGCACCACTGGTGCTGTCAATTTTTGCGTGTGAACCTTGCCCGGCTCCACACTGATGGAAACATGCGCTCCAAATGGCACACCAATTTGTTCCACCATGAACGGCAGAGCTGGCAGCCCGGGCGTGATGGTCTCATACCAGCCCGGTAGCAGCACGCGCGCATAATCCTTGCCTTCAAAGGTCACGGGTTCCAGGCTCATTTGCTCCCACGGCACGCTTATGCTGAAGCTGACCTCGCTGCCATCACTGGAAAGCAGCCGCGGTT
>DJGU01000062.1:436-5353 GCA_002432795.1 Anaerolineaceae bacterium UBA5838 | reverse complement strand
TGCAACCCGGCAGCTTCATCAGCATAAGCCGGTTGCTCCAATCCCACTGTCAACCCGGAAAGCACGAGCACACTCACCATCAAAAAAGCGAAAATTCTGTCAGCAAGTTTCATAAAACTGGATCCTTCCAATACTAACTTATTTTCACCAGGCATTAATCAGATAACAAAAGCCCCAACCCACATCCCTCTTATTGTGTATTTTATCAGAACTTGTTTCTGTCAGCAAAATCTAATGTAGGTAGCCCATTTTCCCTGCAAGGGCGACGCCATCGCTTGGTGAGGAATGATCTCGCGCCATCTCATGAATCGACTCCAATTGTAGGGAATGGTCTCGCACCATTCCGCCCTCTTGCACCGTTCCGCAACCTGCCTGGGCTGAGGAAATTTACGCTTCCAAAATGGCTTGCCAGGGGTCTGAGCCAAGCGGATAGCTGAGTGAAAAGAACGGCACCTGGTTTGTCAGGAGTTCCAGGTGGTCCAGAATGCCCGGCAGCAAATCCTGGCGGTAGTAAGGGATAAACGCGTTTTGTAAAATGCGCGCTGTACCGTCCACTGGCGTCAGCGGTATGATGCCGGGTGTTGAATTCCTCTCCAGGAAAAACAGTTTTTCCAGCGGCACACCTTGCGGAGAGCACATCGCCGGGTTTTCATGCCAGGGCGTCCCAAAAGCCCAAAAACGTCCGTCCAGATAGCGCAAAATCACCTGGTCTTCCCCCAGAACGGTTACACCGTGGTGCTTCTGCAGGGCTGCCGCCAGGGTGGATTTGCCAATTCCAGCATGGCCTGAAAAGCAGTAACCTTTGCCGTCCACAGCCACCCCGCTGGCGTGCAGGATCAGGTCGCCAAAGCCAGCCAGCCAATTGACAAAAAGCTTCATATCCAGGTTCTCCAGTGGGTAAACTCCCCCGGCATCCACCCCGGAAAAATCGCCTCTGATCTCACCGCCTGAGAAATCGGCTTCAATCCTCACTCTCCTGGCAGGCGGCAGGCGCAAGGCTTCCAGAAAGAAACTCCCGTTTTCATCGATCCAGATGTCCCAGTTATCTGAGCTAAACAGGTTGGTTTTTGGTTTCAACGATTCAATTATAGGTTCGTTGATCACCTGCAACAACAACTCTGTATTCTCCTTTTGGGAATTCACAATGCCGCCATTTTCAAAAAAAGCCTGCGGTTGGGCCGCAGGCTGAAGAAATTCCTGGTAACTCGGCGGGCTGATCAGCTGCAGATCATTTTCCTCTGCCCACAGCCTCAACCCAAGCCTGGCAATTCTCAGATAGACTTCATTTCTTTTGTTCTCTATTGACACAAATCTTTCCCAATTAATCCGTAAAAGACGTTATTTTTCAGGTAATGTAAAAAAGCTTATCAATTGCCAATGATTCACGTTTAAACCTGCCCGCCGATCATCGCTTGGCGTACTACGGATTCATGCACCCACCTGGCAGATTACATTGGGCTGTTACTCCTGCTATCCTAGGAGTGTTGTCATAACTGGTATGGCAGATCGTAAGAACCGCGTTCTTGACTTCCAGTTTGACCTTTGTGACAATTGGTGCTTCGTAAGGTTTCTTGTTCATAATTTCCAACTCCATATTAATCTTATTATAACCCACTAATGCTGTGAGGCAAAGGCATGTGCCAGCTCACAGATAAACTCAACCGGAGTCTCGTCGTCACCATGCACCAACTGAGACCATCCAGTACATTGTACGCAATAGGCGCCAATTTCGCAAGTGCGGCATTTGGTATTCTTCTGACGTTTTAACTTCCGCAGATCTCCAATTTTTTCCCAGGCTTCCATGAAAGGCATTTCATTCAGGTCGAAAGCTGGGCGCCTTGCCATGGAACAGATACACATTTTTCCCGCGCTGTTGATATGATACGAAGTCAACCCGGCACCGCAGTTGTAGATGTAATCCTGGCGTACGATCACTCCCTCATGTAATGCCGCCAGTTTCTTGCGTTCTTCACCGCGCTCAGGTTGCCGGGAGTCAATAGCGGTCAAAACCTCCACCGGCAGTTGATATTTGAATGGTTCCAGGCTTCCATCTAACCTGGGCCAGATCACGCCGTCATAGCGGTAGCTTGTGCCCAGTTCTTCTGTCAGCGCTTGCATCGCCGCTAATTCGTGATGGTTTTCCGTCAGCAGAACAGATTTCAAGGAGACCGGTATGCTGCGTTCCATCAGCAGCCGCACTCCGCGTTTAAAGCGCGCGTAAGAACCGGGAACGCGGGTCACGCCTTCGTAGGTCTCCTGGGTGGCGCCATACAAACTCACTTCGACCGAGAGTGGTTTCCATTCTGCCAGCATCTCCGCGATTTCCGGGGTGACCATGGTGGCATTGGTAAAAAGGGTAATAATAAAGCCTTTTCGTTTCGCGTACAGGTAAATTTCAGAAAAGTCCTTGCGCAGCAGCGGTTCGCCGCCGGTGATCGTCAGGAACAAAGTGCCTGCCTCTGCTATTTGGTCCAGAACGTGCTTCACCTGCTCGGTGGGCATCTCATTCGCCAGCGCTCCGCGGCTGGCGGGAGCTTGATTGATGTAACAGTGAACACAATTCAGGTTGCAGCGGTCAGTCAACTCAATCATCCCGTTATACGGGTAGCGCTGCCCATTGAGCGATTTGAGTATGTTCCATTGCGAAAGGTCAATCTCAGGGATACCGGCGCAGCCCATCGCTTATACCTCTCTTACCGCGCCGATGGCAGTCATCTCTCCCAGGAAACGCGCCAGATCCGCCATAAGAGTCTCCTGGTCTGCTTCGTATTCGTCAAGCACTGCCAGTTGAATGTCCGCCGGGGTTGCCGGCTGTGCCAAACGTTCCCAGATGAATGCGCCAACGCTGTTGAGCGTGTAGATGCTGTCCATGTTGGCTACGTCCTGCCGGATCGGTACCAAAACAGACTCGTCCGCGATCTTGCGGAAGATGTAATCCGGATTGCGTTGGAATTGCACTTCATTGGGCATAGATTTGGTCCCCCTAAGTCAGGAATATACTGAAGATCGGCACTCTTTTAACTAATCGGATGATGTGGTGTGAAAATGCGCTGGCGCCTAAATGCCAGCGGGATCGCAGCACTGCCATAGCGCTCAAAATCCGCATCTCCATGCTGTCCATGTTTATCCGGCTGCCCTCGCGTTCAATTGACGCAACCCGTCCATAAATCCGGTCGCGCGGGATCCAGCCATCCGGCTGCGACACCTGGTCCCCCTGCACCAGGAAGTGATAACCATCAGAACAGAATTGCCTGCGGATCACCCGGTGCACGAGCACCATTCCGGGTTCGGTCACGCACAAAACCACGTCCCCGACCCGCGGCAGGCGCTCTCCCAGCGGTTTCACCAGCAGGATGTCGCCGTCGCGCACCAGGGGCTGCATGCTGTGCCCCCGTGCCTGGAAGCGCAGGGACGCGCCAAGATGCAGGACCTCAGCGCTCAGCCCCAGGAAATCGGGTGAGGAACAGGCAATTACGCTCATATCACTCATTTATTTCCGCGTCACCATCGCACTGACCGGACCGTAAAACGTGGTCGTTCCGTCGAAGTCCACATCTTCCAGCCAATAGAAATACGTGCGTCTGGGGAACAAGCCAATGTCCAGGTATGCGTATTCAGAGCCGCCCTGACCGAAGATGTCCGCCGGGATCAACTCGGCGTTGATCCTGACCCTCGGTCCGTTGATCCTGAACGCGCGGTAAACGTTGAAGCCCAGGTTATTCAGCTCGCTGACCGTTTTCCATTCGAGTAAAACAGATCTGAACTGACCGGTAGCCTCGAAGTATTCAATTTCGACCGCGTTCGTTCCGGAGATGATACGCTTGGGCTCTTCATCCCAGTTATCCCCGGGGTTCTGATCAGCACTGATAGTGTACAAATCAACGCGATTCATGACATCGTAGCCATCAAGACAACCGGGGCCTGAGTTTGCAATCGTTGTTGCTGGTTGGGTCTCCATAATACCTTCGCACATCGACCCAGTCGGCACATCATCTATCGCGCTGAGCCAATACTCGATAGTGACTACATTTTCAATAACACCCTCGGTTGTTCCTGTTGCCGCTTCGGAAATGCCCTTCAGATCGCATGTGAGGATTCCACCAGTCACTCCAGGGTCTCCTGCTGCATAGCTACACGTCCGCGTGTATTTTTCAGTGATTGTGTATCCAAAGGGATGTAAGTCAGGGTCATAATAATTTTCATCAACAAGTTCCACCCATTTGTCCAGCTTGTCAACAATCGTGACTCCGTTTGCCACATAATCACCAGTAGTATTATCCGGTCCTGCGCTGACCACGATCGTGTTTTTCCACATTCTGCCAGGTTCAAGGGCAGGTTCGTTGTCATCGAACTTGTATACACTAAGATGGACTTTGGTGTCTAGAAAACTACTCACCTGGAGCAATGGGACGGTTTGGCTCCCGGTATTGATCGTTTGTGGAGTTTCGGCAACGGTTTGTGCTGAAATTAGTCTCGATTGAACATTACCTGTCGCTCCATCAGTAAACTCACAATCCAAAACAAGCCATACTTCCATCACAACCTTATCACCATTATCAAGCCCGGAGACAATGAACGTTCCCTGTATCTCACCCTTTTTGGATGGAGCTGGGTCCTGAATAAAAGTTGTGTAGCTGTCAACTCGTGCATTTTCCAAGGGGTCGGTATAGCTGCCATCGTCGATATCGATAAAAGCTGCGATAATCCCGTACCTATCAGGATAATCTGGATCAGATTCTGGTAGTGGATTTACAGTTTCATCATATCCAAACAGACCACCAGAGGTGGTTTCAGTAGACCAACCGGCGATGATCGAGATCACTCCATTTTCAGGGGTGGTAAGACCATTGACGGTGATTTCGAATTCAAAGGGAACAACCTGGCACAGCGCCATACCATAGGGATTGATCGATTCTA
>DJGU01000062.1:0-373 GCA_002432795.1 Anaerolineaceae bacterium UBA5838 | reverse complement strand
TCTGGATAAGGAATACCTGGAACATAGTCCTCTGACTGCGCGGCAGAAAATTTTATGGTATAAGCAGCGCCGACAGCCTCGACCGGCGTGAGTTCTCCAACTAATCCGAAACTAAATCCAAAAAGCAATAATATGGTGACAATATTAAAGAAAAGTTTCTTTGTGCCCATTAAATCCTCCTATAAACATGGGGAGTAAACACATCCCCTTCCGACTGTGGTTCTTGCTTAACAAGTATTAAAACAAAAAGCCCCACTCGGATTAATCCTACCTCATATTATAAGGTTTTTATGCTGTATGTCAACAGCAATAATGGTGTTGTTTATTGTGCAGGCAATTAATCAACCCTTCCAAAACAAAATTTTCACTTTTT
>DJGU01000037.1:6143-8529 GCA_002432795.1 Anaerolineaceae bacterium UBA5838 | reverse complement strand
TTCTCGTTCAACGTCGCATTTTTATTCATGATATTGATCAAAGCCAGGTTATGGCGTTCACCAATTTCGTAGTCGTGCGGGTCATGCCCCGGGGTGATCTTAAGCGCGCCTGTCCCGAAATCCTTGGTCACGTAATCATCTGCGACCACTGGGATTTCCCTGCCAAGGATCGGTACAATCACCTTTTTCCCAACAAACCGCGCGTAACGTTCATCCTCCGGATGCACCGCCACAGCCGTATCCCCCGGAATGGTTTCCGGGCGGGTAGTTGCCACAGGGATGTAGTCCCCGCTGCCATCTGCCAGCATGTATTTGAAGTAATAGAGCTTACCCTGTTCTTCAGAGTATTCCACTTCGAGATCAGAGACAGCCGTTTGCAGCCCCGGCGACCAGTTGATCATGCGCGGACCCTGATAAATGAGTCCTTTTTCATATAACCGCACAAAGGCCTCCCTCACAGCCCGGGATAAACCCTCGTCCAGCGTGAAACGTTCCCGCTCCCAATCGCAGGAGGCTCCCAGCCGTCTGAGTTGATTGATGATCTCACCGCCATACTTTTCTTTCCACTGCCACACGCGGGCTTCAAAAGCCTCACGTCCTATTTCTTCGCGGGATGTGCCTTCTTTGCGAAGCAGGTTCTCCACTTGCAGCTGCGTTGCGATCCCGGCGTGGTCAGTCCCCGGTACCCAAAGGGTCGGTTCACCCTTCATGCGGTGATAGCGGATCATGATGTCCTGTGTGGCCACAAACAAGGGGTGTCCCAGGTGCAGAGCTCCGGTAACATTAGGGGGCGGGATCACGATCACAAAGGGCTCAATCTTCGGGTCATGCCCAGGCAGATTTGGGTCATTTGTCGGCCTGAAATAGCCCTTCTCTTCCCATTCCTGGTAGATCTTTTCTTCATACTCTCTAAAGTCATACGTTTTCGGCAGTTCAGTCATCCTACACCTCTCATTGCTTAAATAAAAACTTTCGCCCGTTGAGGACGAAAGTTATCTTCCGTGGTACCACCTCAATTCGATCCGATTGGATCGCGCTTGGGTTGAGCGCTAACGGGCTCTCCCGGGCTGGTCTAATCCCTGTTCAGGTTTCTTCAGTCAATTATTCGCGGCGACTTCAGTTCGTGGTTACCGTGGGCTTCTCAGCAACTGCCCTTCTCTGACAGTACCTGCAAACTTACTAATCCGTAGATCATATTTTACACCAATTTTTGGATTGAGCAAATGCAATGTGGCCCTCTGCAATGTGGCCCTCATTGGTCAAGAAGACGTAGGGCGGAATGAGGGGGTAAATACTGAATGCAGCAAAAACCTCTACCCCACCTCACTCCGCCATTATGGCCACCCGAGGCTCCAGATGTCGGAGTGAGACCGCGAAAATTTCGAATTGTGTTGCGCCAAGCGGCGGTCTCATTCCGACCTACGAATTTTTGCATCAAGCCAATTATTTGCTTCCTCGCTTAAGCTTTTTAAGTGAAGCTTACTTCGTTTGCTGGACAAAAATCCCAATAATAGCTTGCCCATTTTGCCGGCAAAAAAAGTCCCCAATTAGCGGGGGCTTTTTTTGATTGAATTTACTTATCCATCGTCTTGACCTGGTCTTCCCAGCGGTGCCAGCCTTCAAAACGTTCTTTGATGATCTGCTTTCCTTCACCAGGATGCGGCAAACCCATCAACTCAAGATCAGCGTCCACCATGATCCGCACCAGTTCATAAAACTTGACTTTTGGCGACCATCCGATCTTCTCTTTGGCTTTGGTCGGATCGGCAAGCAGGTAATCCACCTCCGTCGGGCGGAAATAGCGTGGGTCGATCTCAACATACTTTGTCCAGTCCATATCCGCATAGCCAAAAGCTTCATCAAGGAAGTCTCTTACTGAATGCGATTCACCGGTTCCGATGACATAATCATCCGGTTCATCCTGCTGGAGCAGCATATGCATCGCTTCAACGAACTCCGGCGCGTAACCCCAGTCCCGTTTGGCGTCCAGGTTTCCCAAAAAGAGCTTGTCCTGCCTGCCGGCAATGATCGCAGCCAGTGCGCGTGTGATTTTGCGGGTTACGAAGGTTTCACCGCGCCTGGGCGACTCGTGGTTAAACAAAATCCCATTGACGGTATACATGCCGTAGCCATCGCGATAATTTTCAACCATCCAATAGGCATACAGCTTTGCGGCTGCGTAAGGGCTCTGGGGGTGAAAAGGAGTCGCTTCAGACTGTGGAGGTGTGGCAGAACCAAACAGTTCGCTGGTTGATGCCTGGTAGAAACGTGTGCCTTTGCCAAGCCGGCGTACTGCCTCGAGCATGCGTGTGGTGCCCAAACCCGTCACATCAGCCGTATACTCCGGCATATCGAACGAAACCCGCACATGGCTTTGTGCTGCCAG
>DJGU01000037.1:5721-6112 GCA_002432795.1 Anaerolineaceae bacterium UBA5838 | reverse complement strand
TGCAAAAACAGTCTCGCGCTGCCATTCACGATGTGAGGATCCTTGTAAAGGTGATCTATGCGTTTCGTGTTAAAAGTACTCGCCCGGCGGATGATGCCGTGGACTTCATAGCCCTTGGTCAGCAGAAGCTCTGCCAGGTAAGACCCATCCTGCCCGGTGATGCCGGTGATTATTGCTTTTCTCATGTGCTACCTCGATCAAATATTGAACGGTTAGTATACCGCAGCTGCGATTAGTATAAACGAAACTCACTTTTCTCTTCCTCAAACACAAGCGGGTCGAGTACGTGGGTGGTTGGTACGAAATTCATGAAATCCCTTGTGATTACCAGGCTGCTCGTCTTTGCCCCGCCAGGGAAGAAACTGACCCCTTCGAGAACTGCTTTGGAGGT
>DJGU01000037.1:0-5655 GCA_002432795.1 Anaerolineaceae bacterium UBA5838 | reverse complement strand
AGTCTGACGCCCATCTTCTCCATGCGCTCTTCATCGGCTGCATCTTTGGGTTTCCAGATAGCTTGCATTTTTCCGCCCAACAGCTTGATCGCGGCTGCAGAAATGACGCCTTCCGGTGCTGCGCCGATGCCCATCACGGCATGCACGCCCACACCTTTAAAACAACTGAAAACGCTCGGCATTAAGTCTCCGTCCATGATCAAACGCACTCGTGCACCAGTAGATCGCAATTTTCTGATCAATTCCTCATTTCGTGGACGGTCGAGTACCGTGATGGTGAGCTCCCGGTGGTCCCGACGTTTCAACGCTTTCGCCAAACGCCTGACATTCTCTTCTGGCGCGAGGCGGATATCCACGTAATCAGCCGCGTCTTTTCCCACACAAAGTTTGTCCATATAAGTATCTGAAGCCTGGACCAATCCCCCTGATGGTGCCGCTGCCAGCACGCAAACTGCGCCGGAATTCAGATTGGCGGTGGCATTCGTGTTTTCGAGCGGGTCTACAGCGATATCGATGTTTACCTCCCCTTCGCCGAGTTTCTCGCCAATGAAAAGCATAGGTGCGTCATCCCGTTCACCTTCGCCGATTTTGATATTGCAGGATACCCCCGGAATGCGATTCAGCGCTGTTCGCATCGCATCCACCGCTGCTGCATCCGCCAGGTTCTTGTCGCCCTGACCCGCAGCCCGGGCGGCAGCAATCGCTGCGTTTTCTGTTACTTCCAATAACTGCCAGGATAAACTCTTATAGACGTGCTTTATTTCATTTGCGGTCTTTTCAATGGTCATATCTCTCCTTTTCTAACCAGGAATCCACAGCACTCCTCAATTATACCCCCCCTAATTGATCGCGTTTCTCAAATAGTTTCGTCAGCTATAGTTTCGACAAGTTTCGACAGCTAGTCCTATTCTTTTTTTTGCTGGGTTATAATTTAATCTTGCATTAGAATTATTCACTTACTCAAGGAGAACTCCATGAAGAAACGCACTATCTTTTTATCAATCAGCCTTGCCCTGATGATCCTCCTCTCAGCCTGCGCCAAACCTGCCTCACCAACTGATCAAGCACCAGTTGCCGGAACCGAAGAAGAGGTGCTTTTGGTTTGGGATCAGTTTTACCGGGATGAGGAGAGTAAGGTCATCGAGACCCTCAACGCAGAATTCGAAGCTGCCCACCCCGGCGTTCGCATTCAACGTGAGGTCAAAGTACTGGATGATCTTAGGACTACGGTCAAACTTGCACTTACCAAACCCGATGGTCCTGACGTAGCCCAGGTTAACCAGGGTCGCAACGATATGGGCGCCTTGGTGGAAGCCGGGCTGCTGCTGCCACTTAATTCCTACCTCAACCAATACAACTGGGGCACGGTCTTTTCTACCAGCGTCGCCAGCCGCAACAGCTTCACTGAAGACGGTAAAACTTTCGGCACAGGCAACCTCTACGGTGTCAGTCCGACTGCTGAAGTGGTGGGTGTTTTTTACAACAAGGGTATCTTCAATAAAAATGGCTGGGATGTGCCCACCACCTTTGAAGATTTCGAAGCCTTGCTTGCGGAAATTAAGGCTGCAGGTATCACCCCAATTTCCTTTGGATCGTTGGATGGATGGAACGCCATCCATGAATTCAGCGCCATCCAGCACCTGCTTGTTTCGCTGGATTACATCAACAACCTGACCTATGGCGTCAATAATGTCAGCTTTGACACCCCCGAGAATCGCCAGGCAGCTCAGATTCTATTGGACTGGGCAAACGCCGGTTATTTCAGCGATGGTTTCCCTGGCATCGGTTACGATGACAGCAACAATCTCTTCAAAGCCGGAAATGGCGCTATGACCATCACAGGTTCATGGCTCGCCCCTGAACTGATGGTCGACACCGACCAGGAGTTTGGTTTCTTCCTCTTGCCCCCTTATGAGGGTCAGACTGGTTTGGCTATTGGCGGTGTGGGTATCCCCTTCGCTATTCGCAAAACCTCCGAAAAGCAGGAACTTGCGGCAGAATACCTCAATTGGATGATCAGTCCCCGTGCAGCCGAACTATGGGCGGAAGCTGGCATGCTCCCGGCTATGGCTCTGCCCGAAGACAGCAAGCTGGAAACCAAGAATCTCTTTGGCGACACGCTAAACGCCTGGAATACGATCAACCAGGCTAATGCCGTCGGTCACTACATCGACTGGGCGACTCCTACCTTCTATGACACCCTGGTTGCCGAATTGCAAAAACTTCTTGGCGGCATTTCCACCCCAGCCAATTTCACCGAAGCAGTCGAGGCTGATTACGCAGCTTACCTGCAGTCCCAATCGAAATAAACCCTAAACAAAAGACCGGGTACTTAGCGTTCCGGTCTTTTTTATTTATCTATGGCGAATGTGACGAAAAAGTATCCTGGAGAATCGCGTTGGAAGGGCTGGTGGTACCTCCTTCCAGCTTTGTTGGTGTATCTCCTGTTTACTTTTTTACCCATTCTCGAAACCATTCGCAGTAGTTTCTACCAGTGGGATGGGTTCAGCCAGAATAAGGTCTGGATCGGACTCGCCAATTATGTTGAGTTATTTTCAGACCCCAAGTTTCACAATGCCTTACGAAACAACCTGATTTTTGTGATTTTCTACAGCCTCATCCCGATCCTGATCGGGCTCTTTCTGGCTTCCATGCTTAGCCGGCGCCCCATTCCGGGTTTTGCCTTCTTTCGTACCGCCCTTTTTTTGCCCCAGGTTATCAGCATGGTGGTTGTCGGCGTCATCTGGCGCTGGATGTTCAACCCAACCTTTGGGCCTATCAACAGCTTACTCCGCCAGATTGGACTGGATGTTTTCGCGATCAGCTGGCTGGGGGATTTCACCTGGGCATTGCCTGCCGTAGGGAGTATCGGCACGTGGGTGCAATACGGCTTTTGCATGGTCCTCTTCCTGGCGGGAATGCAGCATATCCAGGATGAGTATTACGAAGCCGCCAGCCTGGATGGTGCCAATGCCTTCAAGCAATTTATTCACATCACCGTGCCCGGGCTTCGTTCCGAGATTGCCGTCGCCCTGGTAACCACCATTATCGCAGCCTTGCGCGTCTTCGACCTGGTCTACACCACCACCCGAGGTGGACCAGGTGAAACAACCATGGTCACCGGCTTCCTCATTTATCGAGCCGCCTTCACCAACAACCGCATCGGCTATGCCGCTGCCATAGCGACGGTTCTGACCCTGATTATTCTCATCATTTCATTATTCATTCGCCGCTATCAGCAGCAAGGGTCTGAGGAGAGCACGTGAAGTATCCCTGGAAGAACCTCCTGCCTCGCTACCTCATCCTGATTGTGTTCATGCTTGTGGTGCTTGTCCCCATCTGGGGCATGTTCACCAGTGCTTTCAAGACCAGCACTGAAGTGATGGAAGGACCCTTTTCGCTTCCGAGCGATTGGAGCCTCGATAATTTTGAACAGGCATGGCGCGTAGGTCGGTTTAATATCTTTTTCAAAAACAGTGTCATCGTCGCAACTGCGGTCGTCATTTCCAGCGTTTTTCTTTCAACGCTCAGCGGTTATGCCTTTGGCGCCCTGCCCCTTCCGGGAAAAAGTTGGCTTTATCCTCTCATTCTCATCGGCTATATGGTGCCCTTTGAAGCCGTCATCATCCCCCTCTACAACCTGATGGACACCTTCGGAATAACCGATACACTCTGGGCTCTGATCCTCCCCCAGGTCGGACTGAGCGTGTCTTTTGGCACGATGTGGATGTCTTCATTTTTTGAGAATACTCCCGGGGAATTAACCGACGCTGCCACGATTGACGGTTGTTCCAGGTGGCAGACGCTTTGGTACATTCTCTGGCCAATCGCGAAACCCGCTGTTACCACGCTGGTCGTGCTGATTTTTATGTGGACCTGGAACGAGTTTCTCCTCGCACTCGTCCTGGTACAAAATGAAGCCCTGCGTACCCTGCCAGTGGGTCTGGCTTTCTTCCAGGGCAAGTACACTGCCAATATTCCCCTCATGGCAGCCGGGGCGATTATCGTCGCTTTACCGACCATCCTGATTTATGTCCTCTTCCAACGCTTCTTCATCCGCGGCATGCTCGGCGGCGCAATAAAAGGCTGATTTTTTCTCCAGGCAAATTTCTTTCCAAAAAACCACTGCTTATCGCTATACCCTTCTACATTCCCTGTACATTTTTTTGCCTCGCCTTCGTTGACTCTCTATAATTGAATCAAAATTTGTAGATAGGAAGCAATGGAAAATTCAAAACAAAACCTGCCTTTAACACCTGAAGAGCTGATCGCAGACTACCGTCTCGGTTATCGCTCAAGACAAGCTTCCATCATCGGTCGCCGTGAGGTCCTGACCGGCAAAGCCAAGTTCGGCATCTTTGGCGACGGCAAGGAACTCCCCCAACTTGCAATTGCCCGCACATTTGGCAAGGGCGATTGGCGATCGGGCTATTATCGCGACCAAACCTGGATGATGGCGCTCGATTTGCTCACGCTTGAAGAATTCTTCGCGCAACTCTACGCGCATGCAGACCCTGAATTCGACCCTAACAGTGGTGGTCGCAATATGAACGGGCATTTCTCCACGCAGCTGATCGATGCGGAGGGCAATTGGCTCAAGCAGACCGATCGTTACAACTCATCCGCGGACATCGCCCCCACCGCCGCTCAGATGCCCCGGGCTGTCGGTTTGGCACAAGCTTCAGTGCTCTATCGGAAAAACGCGGAGCTGAAGAAATTCGATAATTTCAGCCAGAACGGCAACGAGATCACCTGGACCAGTATCGGCAATGCCTCGACTTCTGAGGGTCTTTTCTGGGAAACGGTCAATGCCATTGGCGTTCTCCACGCCCCTGCGATTATCAGCATTTATGACGATGGCTATGGCATCTCAGTACCCAATGAATTTCAGATGGTGAAAGAAAATATCTCCGCCATTCTGCAAGGTTTTCAGCGTGTGCCCTGCCCCGCCGAACAGTGCGATCGCGGTTACGACCTCTACCAGGTTCAAGCCTGGGATTACCCGGCACTGCTGCAGACCTACCAGGAAGCAGCCGACACAGCCCGCAAGTATCACATTCCCGCCCTGGTGCATGTCACCGACGCCACCCAACCCCAGGGGCACTCCACCTCCGGCTCTCATGAACGCTACAAATCCAAAGAACGCCTGGATTGGGAGTACGATAATGACTGCCTGCGCCGTTTCCGCCAGTATCTCATCGACAACAACGTCGCCACTGACGAGCAGCTAAGCGAGTTTGAAGCAGAAGATAAGAAAACTGTCGAACAAGCCCGCAAGAGGGCATGGGAGAGCTTCCAGGGTCCCATCAAAGAATTTGTCAAGACCACTTCAAAAAAACTTTCGGAACTTGCTGCCAGCGCGTCCGCCCAGAAAGCGGAAATTGAAACCATCAATCATGAACTCAAAGGCATTCAGGATCCAATCTTCAGTGATGCCGCCTCTGCCATTCACCAGGCGCTTGTTCTGACCAAAGATCAAGCAACTGAAGCGCTCAAAGCCTTGGTGGATCTCTCTACCAGCCTGGAAACTGAAAAACAAGCCTACTATAACAGGTTCCTTCTCTCTGACTCTGCCAAATCTCCGCTGAAAGTGAAGCCGGTCGAAGCAAAATTCAGCGAAAACTCGCCAATCCTGATGGGTTTTGAAGTGCTCAA
>DJGU01000104.1:722-3642 GCA_002432795.1 Anaerolineaceae bacterium UBA5838 | reverse complement strand
ATTACCTTTTTGCAGTGGAGTCAGTCTATGCAAATATGAAACAGTAACGGTGCCATGACCAGACACAAAAAGGAGTACCAATTAAATCAAAACGCCCTCCCAAAAATCCGGGAGGGCGTCTGATATTCGTACTTACTTTGGCGTGTAAACAATAAAATTGTCGAACTCGAGCAGGACTGGAACATCTCCATACGTGCCAGCCAGCAAGCCCACATCCCCCGCTGGAAGGTCGCTGTCATTCACTCTCACCAGCAACTGATCATCGATATACAAAGAAAGCTCTGTGCCAATGCAGCTGATTGCCACCTTATGAAATTCCGCGGACAAGTCAACATCAACAAATTCATTGAACAGGGAAATCCAGTCTCCTTCCACGTTTTTGTAGACAGCAAGATAGTCATCATTGCCAAAACTGAGGCTGTAATAGTTATCCGGGTCCTGATAGCGGCACACCAAACCCATATCATTCGCAAGCATATCGTCCATGCGATAAACTTCTGATATGACTACAACATCTTCCAAACTCAGCTCATTGGTGGTTGAAATGGCTGTAATTCCCTCAGCAAAAACATCAAAAGCAAATCTGCTGTTTTGCCACTGAGTAAGCGCATCGTCTCCATTGAATTCCGTCCAGTTCCCCTTATTGGGGGTATCAAAGTCGTCCGAATAGCTCACCACCCAATCCTTATCCAAATCAAGTGAAAATGTTTCTTCCAATACAGGCTCTGGAGTGAAACTTGTGATGAAATCCCCTTTGGCTTCATAAACAAAGAAATTATCAAAGTCGATCACCACCTGCGGCTCATCGTAACTGCCAATCGCCAACCCAACATCCCCAGACACCAGATCTCCGTCCTGCACCTCAGCCGCCAGTGTTCCATTAACATACAGAATAATCCGATCAGCAATGCAAAAACCCTGCAAGTGGTTGTTGACCGGATCGATCTGAGCGTCTACGAACTCAGCAAAAAGGGATGTCAGGTCGCCTTGATAGATCTTCATAATCTCGACCCAGGCATCATTGCCAACCGTCAACATGTAGAAGTTCTCATCGTCAAGGTAGCGGCAGATCATGCCCTGGTTATTTTCCTGCGACCCACTGATCAACTCGGCGTCGAGGTCCATCATGACATTCTCGCTCATCACCTCACCCGATACAGACCAAGACATCCAATTTGCCGTATTCAGGTTCATGCGGTAGGCGCCATCCACCACCTCCGCGCCATACTCCGGGTCATCACTGGTATTCCATAAGCCCTGTTCATCAAAAGTCTCGTTGATCAGGCTTTCTCCAATGCTCACAACGTCTGCCAATTCAGCGGGTACGAGAGGCAGTTCTACAGCTGGAGAGGCATCTGTGGGCACAACGGCTGTCGGCTCTTCCTGTGGGGTTGGCAGAGCTGTGGGCTGGCTGGGTTTGGGGGTTGCCGTTGGATCAACTTTTACTAATCTCGGGAGCGAGCACGCGCTCAAGCCAAGCATCAGCACAATAGCGATCAAGAAAAGCTTCCTGTTCATTCTTCCTCCAGGCATTGATAAAAGATGCCGTTTTTTGATTTTATCATGCGGAAAAATTCTTTTTCAAAAATCGATTGGCTCCTCAAATTATGGTCAATTCAGGGTATGTTCAATCGCTGCGGTATAATCCAGTATTATCTTTTTGGAGTCAACATGCAACTTGGAATCATCGGCCTGCCCCAATCTGGCAAAACCACTCTCTACAAAGCACTTACGCGTGCCAATATCGCTGCGGATATGTCCACTGGTCAGATGGAAGTTCACACTTCTGTTGTGGATGTGCCCGACCCGCGCGTGGATAAGCTTTGCGAGATCTTTCGCCCCAAAAAGATCGTGCGCGCCAAGGTCACCTATGCCGACATTGCCGGCCTGGACGGCAGCGCGGGGCGTGCCGGACTACCTGGTGTGATGGTCAATCAACTCGCTCAAATGGATGGCTTTTTGCACGTGGTGCGCCAGTTTGAAAACGCCAGCGTTCCGCATCTTGCTGGCAGCATCGATCCCCTGCGCGACATCCAAACCATGGATACTGAGTTTATGCTCAACGATCTTGTGATGGTTGAACGCCGCCTGGAAAAGCTAAAGGAAGAACACCGGCGCGGTGTAAGCCGCCCGCGGGATGTCATCCAGGCTGAAATTGAATTGTTTGAGCGCTTGGAAAAAGTGCTCAACCAGGAATTGCCCCTGCGCCACTACGAATTTAGCGCCGAAGAGGACAAAATCCTCTCCAGCTTTGGCTTCCTGAGCCGCAAACCACAAATTGTGGTCTTCAATCAGTCTGAAGATCAGCCTGCTGTGGACTATACCAGCCCACATCCCCATACCCAGTCGGTCAGCCTGCCTGCCAAGCTTGAAGCCGACATAATCGCGCTAGATCCTGAAGATGCGGCGATCTTTTTGGAAGAATACGGCATTGAAGAGCCGAGCATGTCGCGCCTGATCAAACTCTCGTATGATCTCCTGGGAGTACACTCGTTTTTTACCGCTGGCGAGAAGGAAGTCCACGCCTGGACCTTGCGCAGAGGCGCCAATGCCCGGGAGGCTGCCGGTGTGATTCATTCAGACATGGAAAAAGGCTTTATCCGCGCGGAAATCCTTTCTTTCCAGGACATGCTTACCTACGGCAGCACCGCCGAAGCCCGCACCAAAGGTCGCTTGCGTGTTGAAGGCAGGAATTACATCATCGAAGACGGCGACATCATCGAGATACGTTTCAATATCTAACTAAAAATTCTTATCCGCGGATCGGATCAAGTGAGGTTTTGCGCTTTTGCGCGTTTTTTTGTCATAACAAAAACGCAAAAGGTCTGGAATATTATTCTTCCAATAAGCGTCTGAAATCCTGCAAATCCACCCTTGAAGTCAAATCGAGGCTGATTGGGGTCACAGATACTTTCCTGTC
>DJGU01000104.1:0-654 GCA_002432795.1 Anaerolineaceae bacterium UBA5838 | reverse complement strand
GGATCCTGCGGTTTGGCATAAAAATAGCGCTGGCGCGACTGACGCGTCACCACCCAGGGCGTTTCAGGGCTTGCGTCAGAGGGCACATCCACTTTGAGCACATCCACATCAAAGGGCATGGTTTTTTGCAGGAGTTTCTCAGCAAAAAAGCGTGTGAACCAGGCAGCTGCTGAGAAGTCAACCCGATCCGAGAGATCAAAATGCTCTGTCATCGGGGTCTGCAACGAAACTGCCAGTGACGGTATCCCCAACGAAGCCCCCTCAAGCGCGGCCCCAACAGTGCCGCTGACTGTGATGCCCGACGCCAGGTTTTCTCCATAGTTGATCCCCGAGACTATTAAATCCGGCGCGAAGCCCATCACTTCCAGCATGCCGTGCAGCACAGCCTGAGCCGGAGTGGCGCCCACGCCATACACTTCCCACTCTTTTCCGTGCACCACCAACTTTTGCGGGTTGATATGACCATCGGTGTCGCGCGGCAGAGCACGCCCCATCGAAGTCTGCTGCACGCGCGGCGCAACCACATGCACAAATCCAAGAGCCGAGAGCGCTTCGGCAGCCGCCCACAGCCCGGGGGAATTGATGGAATCATCGTTGGTCAGGAGGATTTGAGGTCGCTTTTGTTGTGTCATGCCTGGATTGTACCCAATCACA
>DJGU01000034.1 GCA_002432795.1 Anaerolineaceae bacterium UBA5838 | reverse complement strand
GTAATCAACCACTTTCGGGGCTTTTTCAGCTGGTGCTGGTTCTTCGGTTCCGGGAGTGTAGAGATTATCGTTCCAGCGACCGGGATCGTCGGCGGCTTCGTTCACGACTGCGCCCCAGCGGTCCGCTTCTGGTTGAGGAGGAACAGGGGTTTTGGGGGTCTCAGGCGCACTCCAGGTTTCGGCAGAGGCTTGTTGAAAATCATCCTTCACCTCACTCCAGCCGCCCTCCACGGTTTCAGCTGCTGCAGCAACCTGCTCCTGGGCAGCTTCGTGAGTTTCTTCGATGTTGGCTTGCACTTGCTCGGCAGATTCTTCCACCGGTTTCCATGCATTTTCAGCAGCATCATTCAGATCGCGTTCGAACTCCTGAGCTGCGCTTTCGAGGTTATCGTCCATTTTTTATCCTTTCACAACAGGCACATTTTGAACTTACTGAATAAATTATACAACATACAAGGCTACTGAAAAGGAAAAGCTTAGAGATTAATAATGATCTCCGTTATTCCCCTGCCACACCCAAGTTTGTTTTAGTTATAATCGTTTCTGAAAACGAGGTAGGAATGAAAAAATTTATCGCAGAATTTAAAGAGTTTATTAATAAAGGCAACGCGTTCGATTTGGCCATTGGCGTGGTTATTGGCGGCGCCTTTGGTGCCATCGTCAATTCACTGGTTGAAGACCTGATCATGCCCATTATTGGAATACTTTTGGGGAAGGTTAGTTTTGCAGACCTCTTCATCCAGTTGAACAAATCTGCAGCACCAATTCCTGCTGGCACCACTCTGGCTGCCGCCAGGGAAGCCGGGGCTGTGGTCTTTGCTTATGGCAACTTCTTGATGACAATTGTTAACTTCATAATTATTGCCTTTGTCATTTTCCTGCTTGTTAAGGCTATCAACAAAGCCCGCAAACCAGCGGAAGAACCCGCCGCAGAGCCAACCACCAAGACTTGCCCCTTCTGCAAGACTGAGATCCCGCTCGAAGCAACCCGCTGCCCTCATTGCACATCCCAGTTATCCTAATTACTTTTAGACCAAAAAAGCTGTCCACGCGGACAGCTTTTTTGATTCAGCCGTGCTACAATTTGCAAATGCAAAATCAAGTCCATTTTGGTGATAACCTGCCGTTCCTGCAGAATCAACCCAGGGAAACGATTGATCTGATCTACATCGATCCGCCTTTCAACACCGGTAAGACGCAATCACGCAGGCAGCTCAAAACAACCCGCTCTGACGCGGGTGATCGGATTGGTTTTGGAGACCAAAGCTATGCCACTGAGGTCATCGCCACCCGCGATTACCGCGACAGTTTCAAGAATTACCGGGCTTTTCTTGAGCCCAGGCTCATTGAAGCCTATCGGGTGCTCAAGCCGTCCGGCAGTTTGTATTTTCATATCGACTTCCGCGAAGCACATTACTGCAAAATCCTGCTGGACGAGATCTTTGGGCGGGATAACTTCCTGAATGAAATCATCTGGGCTTATGATTTTGGCGGACGGGCTAAGGACCGTTGGCCGGCCAAGCATGACAACATCTTTTATTACGCCAAAGATGCAGAAGATTACACTTTCAACAGGCAAGAAATCGACCGCATCCCTTACATGGCTCCTGGATTGGTGGGGAAGGAAAAGGCCGACAAGGGCAAACTCCCCACAGACACCTGGTGGCATACGATCGTTGGGACGAACAGTAAGGAAAAAACTGGTTATCCGACCCAGAAGCCCCTGGGCGTGCTTGAGCGCATCATCCGCGCGTCCTCGAACCCGGGCGACCTGGTGTTGGATTTCTTTGCCGGCAGCGGCACGACAGGCACGGCATGCCTCAAGCTTGGAAGACGCTTTATCCTTGTGGACAATAACCCCCAGGCAATTGAGGTCATGAAAAAGCGTTTCGCAAATGAAGATATCGAGTGGACGAGAGATGAGTGAAGACCAACTGTATCCGATCATAGATTTTGACCCCGACCGGGAGGCGATCATCCGACCCTTTATGACTGAAACTCCGCCAGACTTCCCGGAGTTGGTAGTGATGTGCTTCTTTAAGGAAGTGATCGAAAAGGTCGCGGAACAATACTCGGCTAAAACGGTTTATATCGGGAGGTCAGAGGTGGGTCTGGTTCCTTATTATGAAATAGACTATGAAGGCGAACGCTTGGGGTTCTTCCAGGCGATGGTAGGCGCGCCACTGGCAGTGGGTTTCATGGAGAAAGCCATCATTATGGGCGGTAAAAAATTCATCGCCTGTGGGGGCTGCGGGGTGTTGAACCCGGAGTTGGCGGTCGGTCATTTGGTGATCCCGACTGCGGCTGTGCGGGATGAAGGCACTTCTTATCACTACCTGCCGCCCGCGTTTGAGGTCCCTTTGAATGCGAGAGTCGTGCAGCGAATCGAAACTGTGGTAAAGGAGGAGGGTTTGGAATACCTCCTGACAAAAACCTGGACAACGGATGCTTTTTATCGTGAAACCAAAGGGCGTGTCGCTCGCTACAAGCAGGCTGGTTGTGCTTGTGTGGAGATGGAAGCCTCTGCCCTGGCAGCAGTGGCGGAATTTTATGGGGTCGAATTTGGTGCTGTTTTCTATGGAGGGGATTTAGTCCACGCTGATGGCTGGGACCACCGTGGTTGGAACGATAAAACTGAAATCCGTGAGAATTTATTTTGGCTGGCTGTAAAGGCTTGCCGTGGTTTGAAAGTGTAGAGGCAAAGATGCCGATTTTTGATTCATATCTAAACATGCTGCAGGAACGCCGAAACTTACCTGGTGTAGAAGGTTCAACAGACATTTTGCTGCCAAACTATGACGGATTTGGATTCGCAAACCTGACCCCAACTATCAGTCACTGGCTCGGTGGACCGGAATTCTCTGCGCCAGTATTTTCGAACATAATCCTGGATCAGTTTGCGCCGAAATACAAGCGGGTCGTGCTGCTCCTGGTGGACGCGCTCGGATACAAGCAGTTAACCCACTTGATGGAGCAGGGTCAGGCGGAATTCTGGAAGCGCAAACTCAATCAATCAAAGCTTTTCCCCATCACCAGCATCTCACCCAGCACAACAGCCTCAGCTTTGACCACAATTTGGACCGGAACTACTCCCCATGAACATGGAATCATAGGCTACGAGATGTGGGTCAAATCTCTCGGCATGGTTATCAATACCATTGTGCACTCACCGATCACTTTTTGGGGTGATGTGGGCGGACTGGCAAGAGCTGGGTTTGACCCGGTGAGTTTTCTTGGGTTGCCAGCTCTGGGTGAGCTGTTTACAAACAGCGGCATAGAGTCTCATGCCTTTGTTCCAGCCGGTATCGCTAATTCAGGACTCTCAAAAATGCATCACGTAGGCACCCAGTTGCATGGCTACACTGCGGAAAGTGACTTTTTGGCGAACATGCGGGATTTGTTAAACGCGCGCCCAAATAATCCCAAGTTTGTATATGGCTATTGGAGCCATGTGGACAGCCTGATGCATCGTTATGGCACAACCAATGAGAGAGTTACTGAGCAATTCAGAAGTTTCAGCGAGGCATTTGAACGCATTTTCCTGGACAAGCTCGAGCCCTGGGCTCGCGAAGATACACTTTTCCTGCTAACGGCGGATCACGGCTCTGTAGAGACACCCCGCAATCCCGCATATGAGCTGCGCTTGCGCCCAGAATTGACGGATATGTTGGTAATGCAGCCAACTTGTGAGGGCAGGCTGCCTTTCCTGTACGTGAAGCCGTGGCAAACAGAAGCAGTCTGCCAGTATTTCGACCAGGCCTGGCCGGGCGAATTCACTTTGATCACACGTCAGCAGGTGCTGGATTTGGAGCTTTTAGGACGCGGCGTGCCTAACGGTGACCTTGCAAATCGCATAGGGGACCTGGTCGCGATCCCCCATGGAAACACTTACCTTTGGTGGGTGAACAAAACCAATGTGATGCTGGGTCGCCACGGCGGTCTGCATCCGGATGAGATGCTGGTACCGCTTTACGCCCTGTCGCTTGATTGAGATTAAGGAAATTTAATTTCTCTGTAGGCGTAGCAATTAATGACACGAGTTTGACCGTGCATGGTTTCACGGGCTTTGAAAGGGTCGTAGAGGTGAATATGTCCGTGCAGGTGCAGTTTTGGGCTGAAAGTGTCTATCAGCCAGCGGAAGGCATCCACCCCCTTATGAGCCGGATCATCTTCATCGTGGATTCCTGTTGGGGCGGCATGGGTGACAAAAACGTCCAGATAGCGTCCATAACGCACTTTGTTGAACAGTAACTGGGGCACAAGACCGAAAACCATTTGCCACATCTGCCTTTGGGTGTATTGATAGCGGCCCCGGTTGTAGCGCAGGCTGCCTTCAATGCCTGCCAGGATCAGATCCAACTTCGGGTCGTAGATGACCTGCCGATGCAGGTTGATAGCGCCATGTGGGTGATGACGCACTTCTCCTTCGCCATCCTCTATATCAAAGACGTGATTACCCTGTACGTAGTAGAGGGGCAAATCGAGCATACTCACCACGAATTCAAGATAATGCCAGGGTAAGTCACCGCAGCTGATCACCGCATCCAGTCCGGAAAAGCGCTCACGGATGCGGGGGCTGTAAACAGTTGGAGCCTCCACATCGCTCAGACCCAGCAACTTCGTCTCGTTCACAATCCTTGAGCCACAGCAACTGCCGCAGCCATTCCGCCTTCGTGTGTGATTGAAACTGCCCACTCCACGAGCCCCTTTGTTTGCGCAACCTGCTGGGCTTGGCCGTGCAGCAGGACCGCAGGCTCGCCGCTGGCGGCGTGGAGAATTTCAATGTCCTGCCAGGTGACCTTGCCGATCCCCGTACCGAGGGCTTTGGATACAGCTTCTTTGGCAGCAAAAATTCCTGAGAGCGTGTCGTTATCTCCGCGGGCCTGGGCAATTTCCGTTTCGGTGTACACCCGGCGGATAAAACGCGCTCTGATGGCGGGATTAATCTCTGCCAGGCGGGAAGTTCGCAGGAGGTCAATGCCACATTTGATCATTCGAGTGCCTTTCCGGCTGAGGTGATAACCAACTTGTCCACGTTCCAGTAGCGCTGCGCAGCCGCCAGAATTTCCTCCGCGGTGACACTCTCGATGATGGCGGGTAACTGGCGCAGGTGATCCAAACCATAGCCGTAGCGTTCGATGCTGACCAAAATGGAGGCAATGCCCGCGTTAGTTTCGATGGAGAGGGGCAGCCTGCCCAGAGCCTGGGTTTTGACGTCCTGCAGCTCCTGTTGGGTGACTGGTTCCGTGTAAAACCGCAGAATTTCCTGCTTGAGTAGTGAAATTGCTTTTTCGAGATTGTCTGGATTTACCCCAGCCACAATTTTCCAGGCAGTTGGTCCGATCCCGGCTCCCAGGTGACTTGAAACTTCATAAGCCAAACCAGCTTTTTCGCGCACAACTTTTCCGATGCGTCCCATCATGCCGTACTTTCCGAGGATGGAATTGCCAATGGAACAAACCTCGTAATCACGGCTGAGAGTCTTTGGTGCCGGAACGCCTATGACCAGATCGCTCTGATTTTTTTCTTGAAGTGCCACATGGCTGCGGATGGAACTTTCGGGTGGAGTGAAAGGAGGAAGCGTCCGCGGGGGAGCCTGGGTGTTCGTCTGCCAGGAACCTATGGTTCTTGAGAAGATTTCACTTGCCACTTCAGGCGCGATACCGCCGCAGACAGCCAATACCAGACCGTTTGGACCGTAGTGGTCTGCGTGGAAGGATTCCAGCTGTTCCAGGCGAAGTCCGGCAACACTTTGCGCGTAGCCGATGTCTGGGTGGGCATGGGGGTGAGAACCATAAAGGGCGCGATTGAATGCCTGCGATGCAACTGCGCCCGTGTCCTGGTTTTGGATTGCTATGCCAGTCAGAATTTGATTGCGGACGCGTTTGAATTGTTTTTCCGCGAATGCTGGTTGTTGGATCACTTCTACCAGCAAATTCCAGACAGTTTCAAGGTCTTCCCTGAGGCACTGACCAGAAAAAGTAGTGGAGAGATGCCCTGTGCCAAGCGATAAGGAAGCACCAATGCTTTCGATCTTATCATGCAATTGCTGGAAGTTCAGGCGCTTTGTTCCGGTTATCAGCATATCGGTGGTGAAGGATGCCAGACCGTGAAATTCGTCGGCATCCTCAATCGCGCCGGGCTGCATGTAGCCCGTGAAGTAAACTGCCGGGCTGGTCAGGTTGGGGTAGGCGAGCAGGGTGGTGCCGTTACTCCAGGTTTCCCGCAGGATGGTGCTGGAATCGGGCATTGAACTGTTCATAAACCCTCCTGCGGTTTTGTCGCCCGATAAACTCCGACCACGCGCTGATCTGCCTGCAGATACTTTTGGGCAACCTTCAGCACCTGGCTGGGCGTGACTGAACCAAGGCGGGTTAGGTACTCGGCAACCCATTGGTAATCGGCAAAAGAGCTGGCATAGCCCATCCAGAAACCCTGGTTGGTGATGTTATCGCTGCCATAGGCGAAAAGTGCGCTGGCTTGCTTGATGGCGCGTTCGATCTCCCCCACGCTTAACTCACTTGAGGTTATACGGCGAATCTGGTCATCAATGATCTTCAAAGCTGCCCAGGGATCACCTTCCGGCTGAATGGTGGCGAAGACTTTGTACACCCCGGGGTCGATATTGGCGGAGAGATCTCCAAACACCGAGGCAGCATAGTCCTCTTCGACCAGTGCCTGATAAAGCCGCGAAGTCCGGTTGCTGATGCCTCCGCTGCCAAACATGTTCAGGGAGGATGGTCCGCTCAGCAAGCTTTCGATGATGCTGTAAGCAAAAAAATTCGGATCGCTGGCGGCAGGGCAGCGCCAGGCAATTTCGAGATAGTGTGCCTCGCCCGGACCTTCCAATTCAAGCCTATCGCCAGGGGTCAGCGCTTTTTCAGAGCCTGGAATATTTTTGATTAGCGGAGCCGAGGGGATGCCGCCAAACAAATTTTCTATGTCTTCCAACAGGGCTTGAGGGGAAATATCTCCTGCTACGCACAAAATGGCGTTCGCGGGTTGATAATAATTGCGGTAGTGTTGAAAAAGGTCATCACGGCTGATGCTGATCAAATCTTCTTTGGAGCCCAGGACTTCATTGCGGTAGGGGTGTGCCTGGAAGGAGCGCCGTTGTACGGCTTCGTCGAGCCGGAACTCAGGATAGTTTTCGGAACCCTCACGCTCAGAGATAATAACGGTACGTTCGGTTTCCACATCCAGAGGGTCGAAGAGGCTGTTGACCATGCGGTCAGCTTCAAGCTCGAGCGTGGCATGCAGATGGGCTGAGGGCATCGTCTCAAAATAGGTTGTCCAATCCGGGCTGGTGAAGGCGTTTGCATAACCGCCCACGCGCGAAACCAGGTTGTCGATATCATCACCCGTGTACTTGCGGGTGCCTTTGAATTGCATGTGTTCCACCCAGTGGCTCAGACCGGTTTTGCCTGGAAGTTCATTCCTGGACCCGATTCCATACCAAATCCAAGTGCTGGTGACCGGGGCGGTGTGAATTTCCTTGAGCATCACCCGCAGTCCGTTTTTGAGCTGTGCCTGATGAAGATTTTGATTTAGATTAATGGGCATGGGTATCAGGATCGGCTGTGTCTTGGCACGTTTTGTTCTTTTGAGAGATAATTTTTTGGTCTGAGAAGTAATAAAAGCCCAATGCAGATGACGATAATACCGATCATGACACCCCGCGACTGCAGTGTGCCAAGCAGTACGTAGGGGAGTGGGTTGGTACCAAAGCCAAAAGCGTCCGCAAGCGCGGTGAAGGCACAGATCACATAGCCGGTGGCAATGATGCGCGTGCCGAAATCAGCTCTGAGCGACTTGGGACCGCCATTCCAAAAGGCGATCAGCAGGCCGGTGGCGGAAAGGGTCATCAGTCCAATTCCAAGCAGGATGACGATAATTTGTACGAAGCCAATGTAGCGCCCTCGATCCAGCCCAAAGAGGTCTGGTCGCAATCCGGTCAGCAGGATTAAAAAACCGAACATGAGACCAGTCAGTCCTGCACGAACCTGGAACTTCGGGAAGGTCCCGGCTTTGACGGTTTTCCTGGGGTTGTTGGGGTCTAACAGAACATCTGGTTGGTTCAAAAAGGTTCCTTTGCCTCAAGCAGGCAGCGTGGTTTCAATCATGTCGAGGAAGTTCCCCGACGCGATCCTGTCAATTTCTTTAGAATCATACCCCAATTCTTCAAGGAAGGGGAATAGCAGCGGTAAATCGGCGATTGTATCGATCTCTGCAGGCACTTGTTCAACCCCAAGTCCGCCATCGAAATCGGTTCCAATCCCAACATGACAAACATCACCTGCCATCTGGCAAATATAGTCGATCTGTTCCGCTACCAATCGAAGTGAGATTGCGGGTTTTCCACCATCTTTTTTCCAGTCCCAGTTCAGGAAAGCGTTGATGGGAGAGACGCCGATCAGCCCGTCGCGCGCAATCAGCTTGGTGATGACCTCGTCGCTCAGGAGTCTGTTTGAATTGTAGCCCTTCACCAGCCTGGATGCATTCGCATGGCTGGCGATGATCTGCCCGGGGTAAATATCAAGACATTCAAGTGCTGCCGGCTCGTCCATGTGGGAGAGATCGAGCACAAAACCAAGCTCAGCCATCGCGCTGATGAGGTCTTTGCCCTCAGCGGTCAATCCACCGGGTTCCCTGGTTCCGCCGCAAAAGCGATTGCCTGCCCAGGCTAAACCGATGATGCGCAGACCGCGTTCCCACCAGGCTGGGAGTTCATCCAAATCGAGGATACCTTCCGCGCCTTCCATTAAGGGGACGATGCCAAGCGGCTTCAAACCATCTGTCTGGGATTTCCAGAGAGTGAGATGGTTTTTGAGGTCCTGTTTGGTGAGCACCAGGCGAAAAGCGTCGGATTGGGTCTCTGCCAGTCGATGATAGTGCTCCAACTGGTTCCAGTAGATGCGGTGTGCTTCAGCTGGTGTGCTGTAATATTCCTCACCCTCAAAATTGGGGTTGCGGCGGCGCTCCGGCACTGAAAACAACGTCCCAAAAACCAGCCCCACCTGGGCTGCGTTGTATTCAGGCAAGCCAAGCAGGGATCCACCGCCATAGGCGTCGTTTCCGGTTTGGCGGTCGCGCAAGCGGGTCTGAGCGTTTGGCAGCCTGTAATCACGACCGAGAACGGTCATGTTATAGGCAAGGTCCTGGTGGGCATCAAGGATAAATGGCATTATTATCAAAAAAACGCCGGTTTTTTGGCCGGCGCTTCACCTTATTGAATGATTAGTCTTCTTTGACTTCCTCGTCGGCTTCGGGTTCAACCGTTTCAACGGTTTCTTCCGCAGCTTCTTCAGCTTCCTCAACTGTTTCGGCTACTGCTTCAGGAGCTTCGGCGACAACGTCTTCCACGACTTCTTTGGCTTCCTCAACCGTTTCTTCGACAACTTCCTTGGCTTTCTCAACGGTTTCTGCAACTGCTTCAGGAGCTTCGGCGACGACGTCTTCCACAACTTCCTTGGCTTCCTCAACGGTCTCGGCAACTGCTTCTGGAGCTTCGGCGACGGCGTCTTCCACAACTTCCTTGGCCTCTTCGACGGTTTCGGCAACGGTTTCGGCAACGGTTTCCGCGGCTTCTTCAACGGGTTCGGGAGTTGTTTCACCAAGAATGGTCGCGAGGGTTTCACCTTCGGTACTGGGGGTCAGGTCAAAGTCGGCTGCCAAAGATTTCCAGTCGGAGTCAGCATATGCAGGGGAATCCACGCGGCGCATGCTCAAACCGATGCGATGATCTTCATCCTCAATTTTCAGAATACGCAGTGTGACCACATCGCCAACTTTGAGAACTTCCTTCGGGTGATCCACGCGGTGGTCACTGAGCTCAGAAATGTGGATCAAGCCTTCCAAATCCCCAGGGACGTTCAGACGGGCAAACGCGCCGAAACTTGTGAGGCGGGTAATTTCGCCTTCAACCAATTGACCAGTTTTGAGATTCTTGACCTGGTCTGACCAGGGATCTCCCTGCAGCTGGCGAATGGACAGCCCAATTCGACGGCGTTCGCGGTCGATGCTGATAATTTTTACCTTTACTTCTTCGCCTACCTTGAGTACTTCGTTGGGGTTGACCACGCGATCCCAGGAAATCTCGGACATGTGGACCAGTCCATCAGCGCCGCCGATATTGACGAAAGCACCGAAATCTGCAAGGCTGGTGACGCGACCTTTGCGCACTTCCCCTTCAGTCAGATCTTCCAGAACCTTATCGCGTATCTGGTCTCGGGTTTCGCTGCTGGCAGCACGTTCGCTGAGGATCAAGCGATGGCGCTCACGGTCTACTTCGATGACACAGACACTGATAGATTCACCGACGAAGGCTTTGTATTTGGCTTCGGGGGTATCGCCGGTCAGGGCTAACCTGCGGCTGAGACTGAGCTGGGAGGCGGGGATGAAACCGCGTATTGTAGACAACGGAACCAGCAAGCCTCCTTTGTTGTAACCAACCACAGTCGATTCAAAACTTTCGCCGGAAGCCAGTGCGGCTTCGGCATCGATCCAGCTTTGTTCTTCAACTGCGCGAACGAATGAAAGAACAAGATTTCCTTCCTGATCATGGGGGTTGACCACATATACCGGGATGGCTTTGCCAACCTCAAAAGTTTCAAGTATTTCTTCGGGGATGGCGTCGAATTCTTTACCGACTATCAGACCCTCAGACTTGGCTCCAACACTCACCAGGATCTGTGATCCTGAAATGCTGGCGATGATACCGTCACGGATTTCACCCGTAACCGGCATTTGGAAAGAGAAGTCATCGGAATCGAGATATTCTCCCATCAAACTTTCCATGGTTTGTTCTTTTTCTTCTTCTTGATTGCTCTCCTGGTTTTGCTCCTGCATACTAATGGCGTCGTTGTCTGACATTTAATGAACTCCGAATTAAGATTTGGTACTGATTATAGACCCAGACTCA
>DJGU01000026.1 GCA_002432795.1 Anaerolineaceae bacterium UBA5838 | reverse complement strand
CCATGAAACGCAAAAGCGGCTGATTTTCAGCCGCTTTTGCGTTTCATGGGACCTGAAGACAACCCCCGGATTCAGGTCAGTTCTTTAAGAAAAATTAAATCTTTTCATCAATCTCGCGCAGGGCAAGCTCGATGAAGGCATCCACGCTCATAGTTGGCAGGCTTTCACCGCTGCGTCTGCGCAGGGCTACCTGGCCCTCTTCCATTTCGCGGTCGCCAATGACGAGCATATATGGCACCTTCCGCTTTTGGGCGTTGCGAATCTTGGCGTTCATGCGGTCTGAACCATCATCCACGCTCAGGCGCAAGCCGGCTTTCTTCAAGCGGGCAGCCACCTCGTGCGCATAGTCGTTATGGCGATCGGCAATCGGGATCACAGTCACCTGTTTAGGCGACAGCCAAACCGGGAACGCGCCGGCATAGTGCTCAATCAGCACGCCAAAGAAGCGTTCCATCGAGCCCAGCAAGGCGCGGTGCACCATATAGGGGCGGTGTTCCTTGCCGTCTTCGCCGATGTAACTGAGGTCGAAGCGTTCGGGCAAGTTGAAGTCAAATTGAATGGTCGAAAGCTGCCATTCGCGCCCGAGAGCATCCTTGACCTTGAGGTCAATTTTGGGTCCATAGAACGCGCCACCGCCGGCATCCACCTCGTAGGGGACGCGCATGCGCTGCAGCGTTTCTTCCAGGGCAATTTCGGCGTCGTGCCACATTTTGTCCTCACCCACATGCTTTTCGGGCATGGTGCTCAGATAAGCTTGAAAATCCTTGAAGCCAAAGGCTTTCAACATGTTCATGCTGAAGTTGAGCGTGAAGTCGATTTCGTCGGGCATCTGGTCCGGTCGGCAGAAGTGGTGGGCGTCATCCTGGGTGAAGCCGCGCACACGCATCAGGCCGTGCAGCACACCCGAGCGCTCGTAGCGATAGACCGTGCCCTTCTCGGCAAAACGCAGCGGCAGATCCCGATAGGAGCGCAGCTGGCTCTTGTAGATGTGCAGGTGGAAGGGGCAGTTCATCGGTTTGATGTAGTATTCCTGCTCCTCAATCTGGATCGGGGAATACATGTTCTCTTTGTAGAAGCCGAGATGACCACTCGTCTCCCAAAGGCTGGCTTTGCCGATGTGGGGCGAATAGACCAGGTCGTAGTCATTAGCAACATGCTGGTCGTCCCAGTAGCGCTCGATCTGGTGGCGGATCATGCCTCCGTTGGGGTGCCAGAGGATCAGACCCTGACCAACCTCGTCATTGGAGCTATACAGGTCAAGTTCCTTGCCGAGCTTGCGATGGTCGCGTTTTTTGGCTTCCTCGAGCTTCCACAGGTACTCCTTGAGCTGATCTTTGCTCTCCCAGGCGGTGCCGTAAATGCGCTGGAGCATGGGGCGTTTTTCGTCGCCGCGCCAGTAAGCGCCGGCGACATTCAGCAATTTGATTGCGGTGGGATTGATCTGCGCGGTCGATTCAACGTGCGGTCCGCGGCACAGGTCTACAAACTTACCGGATGAGTAAGTTGAGATGATCTGTTTTTCCTCGGTGGGATTGCCGTCGTCATCCAGGTTGCCGTGCTCCAACCCATCGATCAGTTCGAGCTTGTAGGGCTGATCCCTGAAAATCTGGCGCGCCTCTTCAGCACTGATTTCCTGGTAGACGAAGTCTTCCTTGGCTTTGATCAGCTCTTTCATGCGTTTTTCGATGACTTCAAGGTCCTCCGGAGTCAGGCTGCGGGGCAGATCGAAGTCGTAATAAAAACCGTCCTCGATTGCCGGTCCAATGGCGACCCGCGCATCGGGGAACATTTCCAACACCGCTTCAGCCATGACGTGTGAAGCGGAGTGGCGGATCCGATAAAGTTCTGACTTTTCGTAATCCTCATTATGGTGTGACATTTCTTCCTCCTTGCCGGTTGTTGTGTGAGATTTTCCGGGGTCTTTTGGTACAGCCGGACTTAAAACAAAAAGACCCTCGCTCTGGGGCGAGAGGTCTCTCACGCGGTTCCACCCAGATTACTCCTCGCGGAGCATCTCAAAATGCCGGTAACGGGGCTTCCGTTCGTCTTAGTAAGCAGTGCTGTTCAGACTCAAGCTGGCAGGGGGTTTTCGGCGGTTCCAACCGGGCAGGTTCACACTCTCCCTGCTTCACTGGCGGTTTTTTAACGGCGTACTCGTCCTGCGTCATCGCAACTAACTGGAAAGTATATCACCAGAGCGGCCGAATGCAAGGGTCAGAGGTGGACAAGTTTGGGTTAAGATACACACCGTACGGACACACCGTACGGACGGACCTTGGTCCATCGGCCTTATCCGGATCTACCGAGCGACAGCGGTGGGAGTAAACCCCCGCCGTACGAAGACTCTCCCTGCGGCTTGCCGTGCTTGCCACAGCGTATGAAGACCTGGCAGTCAAAGACTCTCGGCCAGGAGACCAGCAAGAGCTTACTCACTCATACAGATGGGCCTTGATCCATCCGGCTTATCCGGATCTAACGGGCAGTAGCGGTGGGTTTAAACCCCCACCGTACGACGCAATCCTTTTCTTATGGCCACAGTGTTCCTTGCCCCCCACGGGAGCGAAAATGTAGGGGCAGGCCCCCGTGCCTGCCCAGGGTAACCACAGGGGGGTTACCCCTACACAAAGTCCTGTTGGAGATCGTTAATTAAATCCGTTTCTTAGGTATCTGCCACGGCAGCGCAAAGCCTCCCCTTGTGGGATGCCGTGCCTGCCCTGGATATTTATCAAATAAGGAACCGTCTCCGTCCAAAAAACATCTGTATTAAAATGTTCTATAATCCTTTCTTGAGGATGTTATGAAAAAAACTCGCATAATTATTGCCGCTTTGCTGATATCACTCGTATTTCTGAGCGGATGCGGACGGCTGGCACTGCAGGAAAGCTTTGACGCTACTCAGACGGTAGCCAGTGCACTGAGCGCGACGCAAACCCTCTTTAACCCCAACTTACCCCTGGCAGCCACGATTTCGCCCGCCGCACCAACCGAACCTCATTTGTCCCCCACGCCCGAAATTCAACTGCCGGTTGAACCGACCGCGCCTGTTGCCACACCCACGGACCTTCCCAGCCCGACTCCGGATGCCATCCAGAACCTGCCAGAACCTTGGTCCCGCATCCAGCAGCGTATGCAGTCCTACGGCCAGGTGCAGGAAGACTACCTGAGCCCAGACTACCGCCAAAGCTTGACCCAGGCAATTGAATCTCAGGGGGAAGCCGGCCAGATCCTCAGCCTGGAGCTCCACGGCGACAACTACAGCATGTTTGAGAACCGCTACAGCCTGACCCCGGAGATCTTCTATTCGCAGGTTGAAACCCTGCTAACGGAAGGCTACCATTTCGCCACCATCCATGAGGTGGAAGGCTTCGTTTACGGTTGGTTCCCCTTGCCAGCCAAAACCATCATCCTGACCACCGACATCAGTTCGCAGACGGTCAATTCACTTTACTCGATAACCCAAACCTTCACCATGCTGGAACAGCAATATGGTCTGAAACCACACATGATTGTCTACCCATGGACTGGCGACATGCTTGAGCGTCCTGGAATTGCCTGCGATGGCGACTCGTGCTGGCATGCGCTGCGTGACGCGCGTGATAGCGGCTATTTCACCTTTGGCTCCCACTCACAAACCCACCCCGACTTCTCCACGGTCGGCTTTGAGCAGCTTGAAACCGATTGGCTGACCTCCAGGCAAGCGATGCTGAACAATCTCGGTCTGAATGTCTATTCGCTCGCCTGGCCATTCGAGGTATGCAGCCAGGATGCGCAGGCCATGCTCAACATGGGCTTCACCATCGGCTGGGGTGGGGTGACCAAGCCCATCACGCAGAATTACACTTTCTGGCAGGATCCAGCGCCGCTATGCCTGCCACGCATGTTTCCGCCAGCAATTTCCGGCCTTTCCATGCGCCCGGAAGGACTGACCTGGCAGCAAATGCTTGAGGCGGTTGCTCAATAATAAGGTAGTTGTCTGATATTGGGGGTTTACAAAGAATCTGGCATCGCGGGCCGAGGCGGCCATTCCCTGCGAATCAGGCGTAGGGTGGGTTGGTGTGTCGGTGGGGTGCAAAGTTGAAAACCAATTGTGTATAACCAAACCACCAATTGAGACTTGCGTGATCATGTGCGGTGGGTTGGTTATACCCAGTCTCACGCAGGTCGAGGCTGATTGACGCCAACCCACCCTACGGTTTGCTACGAGTTTTTTTGTATGGAACGTGGCCTTGCCCTGGTGGCGAAGCGAACAGAGTGTACCGTTCCGCTTGGTGCATGGAATGGCGCATACCCTTCCCTGTGCCCGCGTAGCAGGGTATTGCGGGCACAGGCGGTCATTCCCAACTATTAATGTGATGTCAGGTTCAACAGCGGATACTCTACGAGCACGATGACCCGATCTACGACTTGACGAAGTCGCAGCGTAATAGGGTAGTTGTCTGCCTACAGGATTCGCAGTGACAAAGAATCTGTCATCGCGAGCGTAGCGCGGCGATCTCTCCTTTTGGCTTTTACCTTCCAAAAAAAACAGATTGCCACACTCCCTTTCGGTATGTTCAAGCTCTAGTTTGTTTGTCAACGGGGGTTCGCAATGACTTGAAAATTAAAAAACCCCGTGAATTCTCACGGGGTTTTTGGTCTCGGGGGTTTGTTTATGCCAACGCGGTCTCGACGACTTTGGTGAAAGCTTTTGGATCGCGAACGGCCAGATCTGCCAGCATTTTGCGGTTGAGAATTACCTCAGACTTTCGCAGGGCTGAAATCAGGCGGCTGTAGGTGGTGCCATTCATACGGGCTGCAGCATTGATGCGTACAATCCAGAGCCGGCGTAAATCGCGCTTGCGATTGCGGCGATCGTTATAGGCATACCACTGCGCGTGCAGAAAAGCCTCGTTCGCGCGTTTGAACAGATGATTGTAGGAACCCATATAACCGCGGTTATGGGCGATCAACCGCTGATGGCGGCGTCGACGATAGGGTCCACTCTTAATTCTTGTCATAATTCATTACTCCTTTGCGGTCCCCTGGGCGTCAGATTTTACTCTCGTTAATACACCCAGCAGCCACACTAAACCGGATACGACAGGACAGTCCTTAGTCCTTCTTGCTCATATAGGGCGCCAGACGCTTGATGTGCTTCACCAGCCCGTTGGAATTGACGGCGATCGTTTCGGAGAGCAAATACTTGGTCCGCTTGGATGTGTTGCGGCGTAAGTGACCCTTACCGATCTTGGTCCGTACGATTTTACCGGTACCAGTTGTGCGGAAGCGTTTGGACGTAGCCTTATGAGTTTTCAATTTGTACTTTCCACTACTCTGTTTACGTGGCACGATCAAACTCCTCTAAGAAAATCCAACGGCTGTTAAACAACCCAGCCGTTGGTCGATAAACCAAATGAAAATTATACCAGAAAATTGCCGCTGTCAACGGCTTTTTTGATTAGCTTTTTTGATTAACCTTTTTTTGGTGTGAGCATCATGAACATCGTGCGCCCTTCCATGTTTGGCGCTTGTTCAATTTCACCCACATCCTTCAGCTCCTCTGCGATTTCGCGCAAATCTTCCAGTGCCAATTCGGGGTAGGTGATCTCACGCCCTCTGAAGCGGATGGTGACACGCACTTTCATGCCACTTTCCAACCAACGGCGGGCATCCCGCACCTTAAAACCCTGGTGATGATCACTGGTTTTGGGGCGCAGGCGGATCTCTTTGATCTCGATCTTGGTTTGAGCTTTACGGGCTTCGCGTTCCTTTTTCTCTTTGTCGTAAAGGAACTTGCTGAAGTTGATGATTTTGACGACTGGCGGATCAGCATTTGGGGCAATCTCTACCAGGTCCAAACCAACTTCGTTGGCGCGGTGAAGAGCAGTCTCGATGGCAACAATGCCGACGTTCTCACCGTTTTCATCCACCAGCCGGACTTTGTCGCTGCGGATGCGTTCATTAATGCGATAATCTTGTTTACTACTAATCTTCTTATTCTCCTTACTAAAACCTTCGGTGACAGACGAATATTAATTCGGCGTATTGATTTCCTATAATACCATATCCTCTCGACAGGCGTCAATTATTTGCTTTGTTTTTTCGGATATTGTTGGATTCCCCCATAGTTTGGCTTTTGATAATACAATATCTATCGGAGGAACAATAAACTATGGACTTAAACAAGAATTTGGAAAAATATGCTGACCTGATCGTTCGGATCGGGCTCAATCTGCACGCTGGTGATAACCTCACCATCCGCCTGAGCGAATACTCCCTGCCGCTGGCTCGCCTGGTCGCCAGGAAAGCCTATCAGGCTGGAGTGGGTGACATCCAGCTGATGTTCACTGATGACAGCATCACGCTCGACCGCTTCCTGGAAGCTCCCGCGGAAAGCTTTGAAACCTACCCGGAATATCTGGTCGATTTTTCCGAGAACCTTTTCCTGGATAACCATCATGTTCTCAACTTGCATGCGCCCAACCCCGACTTGCTCAAGCCTGCCGACCCTACCCGAATAGCCCAATGGCAGAAGGTTGCGGGAATGGCGAACAAACGCACCATGAAATACACCATGCAAAACAAGGTTAAGTGGTGTATTGTGGCTGTCGCTTGCCCGGCTTGGGCTGAAGCGGCTTTTCCCGGGATGCCGGAGGAAGAAGCCATACAGAAACTCTGGGAAAACATCTTCCTTGCTACTCGCATCGACCAGGAAGACCCCCTTGCTGCATGGGAAGAGCACGATAGCAGGCTCAAAGCCCATCGCCAGTATCTCAATGAAGCCCGATTTGACCGGGTGCACTATAAAGGTCCGGGCACGGATTTGATGGTCGGATTGGTGAAGGATCACATCTGGGAAGGTGGCTCAGGCTTCAGTGAGGCAGGCGATCGCTTCTTCCCCAATATCCCGACCGAAGAAGTCTTCAGCATGCCCGACGCGGACCGGGTGGACGGCACGCTGCGCGCCACCATGCCGCTCTCCGTGCGTGGGCAGCTCGTGGACGATTTCCATTTCACTTTCAAGGATGGCAAAGTGGTGGATTACGATGCTGGTGTGGGGAAACAGATCCTGGATGATCTGCTCAAAACCGACGAAGGCGCCACCCATTTGGGCGAGATCGCGTTGGTGGCGGATAATTCGCCCATCAGTAATACTGGTGTGCTCTTCAAGAGCACCCTTTTTGACGAGAATGCCTCGTGCCACTTTGCTCTCGGCGCGGCCTATAGTGAAAACCTTGAAGGCGCGACTGAACGAAGCGAGGAAGAAAACCGCAAACTGGGTATGAATGATTCTGTCATCCACGTGGACTTCATGGTTGGCGGCAAGGATGTGACTGTGACTGGCATCAAAGCAGACGGGACGGAGATTGTTTTGCTGCAAGATGGCGAGTGGATGATTTAGTTGCCAAAAGAATCCGACAGGGGTTTACACCTCTAAGTTCTGAATTACGAAAAGAAAAAACTCCCCGTCCACATGATGGGGAGTTTTGTAAAGAAACGCAGCGATCGTAGGGTGGGTTGGCGTCCCAGAGCTTGTGACTACCTGTGCCTTGCAACAGCCAGCCGACCAACACAAACTCTGACATGCTGCCGGTGGGTTGGCTTTTAAATGCGTGTGTAATTCCGATTTCTGCTAACGCCATACTCTTCGAGCACGATGACCCACCCTACGCAGCTCCCCGCCTAATGGTCGGAATGTTCTGTTTTAAAACGTCATTCTTTTTCGTAGGGCTCGCCTTCAGCGGCAGGGGCTTGCCCCTTGCCGATAAAGCCAGCCAGTACGATCATGGTGATCAGGTAAGGCGCCATGGCCATGAACTGAGGCGGGATCGCGCTGCCCAAGAGCGACAGTTTCGAGCCAATCGCATCAGCGAAGCCAAACAGCAAACCAGCGCCGATCGCGCCAATCGGCATCCAGTTGCCAAAAATCATGGCAGCCAGACCGATGAAGCCCTTGCCGGCCGTCATGCCTTCATCGAATCTGCCAACCGAGCCAAGCGTGAAGAACGCGCCGGCAATACCAGCCACCAAACCGCTCAAAATCACCCCCATATAGCGGGTTCGAATGACATTGATGCCCAGTGTATCCGCCGCTTTAGGATGCTCACCCACAGAGCGCAGGCGCAGCCCCCAGCGTGTTTGGAACAGAGCCACCTGCAGGATGATCAGGATCAGGAACATCAAGTAAACAAAGATGTTCTGATTGAAGAGGATCGGACCCAGCAGAGGGATGTCCGCCAGTCCTGGCAGTGGTACACGCGTAAACATCTTGGGGTTATTGAGCCCCTGGATGTGCTGCAGGAATTTTTGCGAGATAAAAGCTGTCATTCCAGCCGAGAAGATGTTGATGACCGTGCCAGAAATGACCTGGTTCACCTTATATTTGATCGACAGCACGCCCAGGATCACAGCCAACAGGATTGAGGATAAGATGCCGCCCAGCAGACCCAGCCAAGGATTTTTTGTGACGCTGCCGACGATTGCTGCAACCATGGAAGCCATCAGCATCATGCCTTCAATCGAGATGTTGATGATACCGGAACGTTCCGCAAGGATGCCGGAGAAAGCACCCAGCGTGATCGGCACAGCCAGCAGAACCGCGCTGGAAAGCATCCCAGCCAGGTTGAGCTGCTTGCCAGCTGCCTGCCAGACCAGGAATCCAAAGATCAGGCTCAGAGCACTGATGCCAACCATCAAGTTGGTCCATTTCCCAAACCCTTTGATTACCTGGTAGACACCAATCACCAAAGATATTACCGCAAGGATTGTGAGGGTGACTTTTGAGGGCAAAATCCAATCCGCCATGATGCCCTGGTCGATGCCGCCCGGTGTCATCACAAATTTAGTAAGAACTTCTGCGGCTGTTGTTGCCGTAAAAGCAAAATAGATCAACAAACCGATCAAGATTTCCACGATCCCCATTATGATCTTCCTGGTGGAAGAAATCTCAGCAACACGCTTATGTTCAATAACGCGGGAATCAGTTGTCATGATTGACCTCCCCAACCACTCAGGAAGATCTGCTGTTCTTCCTGTTTTGGTTTGCGTAGATGATAAATGGAGCGAATGATAGCCGGAGCTGCCACAAACATCAGGATGATTGCCTGGACTACATCCACGATATCAATCGGGATGGACGAGACCACCATCATGCGCGTGGCTCCGTTGCGCAGCGTGCCAAACAGAATGGAAGCGAGCACCACACCCGCAGGGTGGGTGTTGCCGATTAGCGCCAGCGCGATGCTGTCGAAGCCGTATCCAGAGGATAGCCCGAGCGCCATGCTGCGGTTGACGGCCAAAACCTGCACCGCGCCTGCCATGCCAGCCAGAGCCCCTGAAAGAGACATTGCCAGAATGATTGACTTGGTTGTGCTCAAGCCAGCGTAGCGCGCCGCACGCGGGTTGGTGCCCACCGTGCGCAGATTTAAGCCCCAGGTCGTCTTGAACAAGAGCCACCAGATCAGGTAAGCCACTGCCAGGGCCATGAAAAATCCCAGGTGAAAGCGGATTGGCGACGGGAAAAACTGAGGGATCTCAGCTGTTTTTTGAATGATTGGGCTGATGGGCATCCCGCCCGAGCCGGGGCGAGTCATCGGACCGGAAAGCAGCCATTCCGTCAGGCGGAAAGCGATCCAGTTCATCATGATCGTGTTGATCACCTCGTGCCCCCCCGTCTTGGCTTTCAGGAAGCCAGGTACAAAGCCCCAAAGCGCACCTCCCAAGGCGCCCGCCAGGAAAGCCAGCGGCATGTGGATCCATGCGGGTAAGCCCGTAATAGAGTAGCCGACAAAGGTCGCGCAGGCTGCCCCAATAAAAAGCTGACCTTCAACACCGATGTTGAACAGGCCGGATCTGAAGCCCAGCGCCACTGCGAGACCTGCAAAAATGTAAGGGGTCGACTGCACCAGGCTCTCGAGGAAAGGATTAAACGCCTGCCGGAGTTCCTTGGCATCATCTCCTCCCAGCGCGTTTATCATGCGCACCGGGTCGCCAATTGCGCCAGTGAACAGGGCTTTATAGGCCGTGCCAATTTCAGAAAAAGCTGTTGAAAAACCTTTTCCGATTGACTCGCCAAAAGCCGCGTAAACCGACTGGCTTGTGATCGCGATCAGTAAAGCACCGATGATCAGACCGGTCACGATTGCCAAAAGCGGAATGGCAGCTTTGCCCAAAAAAGGCTTCCTGACGTGCTCAGTAGGCGTCTGGTCCTGGTTAATTTCTTTGAGGATCTCTTGTCCTAAATCTTTCTTTTCTTCGCTCATCTCATAACCATCCGGACAACTAAAAGGTTGCTTCCACAACTGCAGTCTCATCGAACTCAATCGGCTCTTCCGGCACCACCCCCGCCATCAGCAAACCGATGTACTCTTTGGTGATGCCCTTGTTCGGCACAACCGCGATTATTTTCCCCCTGTACATCACAGCTATCCGATCGGACAGCTCCATGATTTCATCCAGCTCCGGCGACACCAGCAAAACTCCGCAGCCCTCATCGCGCTTCTGCACGATGCGCTTGTGGATGTACTCAATCGAACCCACATCCAGGCCGCGCGTTGGCTGCGACGCCACCAAAAACTTGATCGGGCGCGAAAGCTCCCGCGCGATGATTACCTTTTGTTGATTGCCTCCGGAAAGAGAACCCACCGGAGTAAAGGCGTTTGGCGTACGGATGTCAAAGTCCTCAATCAGTTTTTCCGCGTTTTTTAGGATCACGGGGTACTGCAAAAGCACACCCTTGGCGAACGGCTCTTTGTAGTAAGTGCACAACACCAGGTTCTCAGCTACAGGGAAGGGCAGAACCAAGCCGTCAGCTTGGCGGTCTTCAGGTACATGCGCCGAACCCAGTTCTGTGATTTGTCTTGGCGAAGATTTGGTCACATCCTCACCCAGAAGCGTGACTTTACCGGATAAGGATTTCTGCAGACCCGTGATCGCGTTGACCAATTCGGTTTGACCGTTTCCCTGCACGCCGGCGATGCCCACAATCTCTCCTGAATAAACTTCGAGGGAAATGTCATCAACAACGATGTTCTGGAATTTGTCAGCTACGGTCAGGTTTTCAACAGAGCAAACCAATTCTCCCGGTGTACTTTCAGTCCGGTCAACTTCGAGGTTCACCGCTCGGCCAACCATCATGGCTGCCAGAGATTGTTTATCTGCCTGGGCAGGGGTGGTTTCGCCCACCATTGCCCCACGCCGGATCACCATGACCCGATCTGCTATGTCCATCACTTCGCGCAGCTTGTGGGTAATGAAAATGATCGACTTGCCCTGTTCCACCAGCGAGCGCATGATCTTAAACAGTTCATCAGCTTCCTGCGGGGTCAAGACGGCTGTGGGCTCATCGAAAATGAGGATCTCCGCCTCGCGGTAGAGCAGCTTGATGATCTCTACGCGCTGTTGCACGCCTACGGGCAGATCCCGGATGTAGTCATCCGGATTCACTTTGAGGTTGTAGTGATTTGAGATCTCCAGGATGCGATCGCCAGCCTTCTTGCGGTCCAAAAAGCCAGCCTTTTTCACCGCCTCATTGCCCAGCATCACGTTCTCTGTGACCGTGAAGACCGGGATCAGCATAAAGTGCTGATGCACCATGCCGATGCCCTGGTTGATCGCGTCAGTGGGGGAATTGATCGTCACCTTTTCGCCGTTTACCAGGATTTCGCCTTCATCCGGCTGGTAAAGACCGTAGAGAATGTTCATCAGGGTGGATTTGCCAGCACCATTTTCCCCCAGTAGAGCCAGAATTTCGCCTTTATTGAGGGAGAGATCGATATGGTCATTGGCCAAAACCCCCGGGAACCGTTTGGTAATTCCTTTTAATTCAAGAATTGGGGTCATATTCTTGTTCCCTTAAAGATTGATTTTATCTATCTTACCACGCAAGTTGGTTAACAAAAAGCCGATTTCAGCTACTCTGATCGGTATATTACTGCGACATCGCTCATTGATCTGTCATTCTGAACGAAGTGAAGAATCTAATACATTAATCGTAGGGCGGAATGCGCTTTTTTGCGCACTCCGCCAAAGAGATTGATGTCGATATTTTATTTGTCGGAGTGAGCCCGCACCAGACTTACGATCAACCTACACCCACAAGCGGTCTCATTCCGACCTACGACTACTCTGTCCGACCGGCGCATTGTGTTTGTCATTCTGAGTGAAGCCAAGAATCTTTAAGCAAAGCTGGTTAAGATCTTTCGCAAAAATAGCTCAGGATGACAGACTAGGTGTTATTAAATAAATAAAGCTGGAAAAATTCCAGCCTCCGGAGTTTCTCATTTTA
>DJGU01000003.1:18743-29111 GCA_002432795.1 Anaerolineaceae bacterium UBA5838 | reverse complement strand
GGCTGATTGAGGCTGAAATCATTCTCCGTAACGAAGGAGTAGTCTTGCCTGAATCAATGACCGCTCTACAGGTCAGCAAAGATTCACCTGTCCTGGATGTGATTCGCGAAGCCTCCGATACTTATCAGACGCTCATCATGGCTTTTACAGAGGATGAAAACCTTTACACACCCGAAAACTACTACCCCATCGCGCTGGAATGTGCGGTCGGAAATCCCATCTTTGCGGACCAGAACACCGTAATTTTCCTCTTCCAGGCGCGCAGGCGTGTCAGGCTGATGAAACTTTGGTTGAACACGGATGATGTTGTACAGGGAACGGCTGAAGTTGTTAAGGAAAAGACCAGTCAAGCCAAATCCACCCTCGCGCTGCACCGCAGTGTGTTAAAGGCGGTTGAGTCCTGGCAATACCTGAGCAGTACCTCCTCACCCGACCTTACCAGCCTGATGAGTGAAATCAAGCAATCTGGAGTGCTTGCGGACTCGATTGCCACAACAGTAGACCTGACCGACGCACAGCGTTTGGAATTGCTGCAGGAAACTGACGGTTTGGCACGCTTGCGCATGGTGTATGCCATGCTGCTCCAGGAAAACGAGTTGATTGGTCTCGAGAACTCAATCCAGGACCAGGTGCAGAGCGAATTGGACCGGTCTCAAAGGGAAGTCTTCCTGCGAGAGAAGATCACAAAATTCCAAAAGGAACTGAATGACGGACACTCAGCTGATCCGGAAATAAGAACTCTTGAAGAAAAGCTTGCTGCCTTGGACCTTCCGGCTGAAGTGCGCGAGGTTGCTGACCGGGAACTGAGCCGGCTGCAGTCAATGCCCATGTTCTCTCCCGAGACCGGAATGCTTTCCACCTATGTGCGCTGGCTCGCAGACCTGCCCTGGACTGAATGCACCCTTGATAATCTCGACCTGAAGCGTGCGCGCGAAGTTTTGGACCGCAATCATTTTGGCTTAAAACGCGCCAAAGACCGGGTGCTCGAATTCCTGGCTGTGCGCAGCCTGAAGCCAAAGAGAGAACGCCAGCCAATCCTTTGTTTTGTTGGTCCCCCTGGGACCGGAAAAACCTCAATGGGCAAATCCATTGCCGAGGTGATGGGCCGCAAGTTTATCCGGCTTTCACTGGGCGGTGTGCATGATGAAGCCGAAATCCGCGGTCATCGCCGAACCTACCTCGGTGCTCTGCCTGGCCGTATCCTGCAGACCATGGCGAAAGCAAAGGTAGTCAATCCGCTCTTCATGCTGGATGAGGTCGATAAACTCAACGCTGATTTCCAGGGCGACCCTGCTGCGGCACTTTTGGAAGTTCTTGATCCTGAGCAAAACTTCAGTTTTTCCGATCACTATCTGGAGGTCCCTTACGACCTTTCGAAAGTTTTCTTCATCACCACTGCCAACACGGTCGCAAGCATTCCGCCAGCCTTACTGGATCGCATGGAAGTGATCGAATTCCCTGGCTACATTGAAGAAGAAAAGCTGACCATCGCCCGCCAGTTCCTGATCCCTGAGCAACTCCTGGAAAACGGAATGGATGAGGAGGAGATCACCATTTCTGATGACGCCCTGAGGCTGATCATCAACAGCTACACCTATGAGGCCGGCGTCAGGAACTTTGAACGCCAAATCGGCAGCGTGCTGCGCAAGCTGGCAATCAAGAAAGCAGAGGGAGAATCCTTTGAACACGCCATAGACCCTGAGCTCGTTCAGAAGCTGCTTGGTCCGGTTGAATTTTTCCCGATGACCGCCGAAGCTAAGGATGAAATTGGGATGGCAACTGCCATTGCCTGGACCGAAAACGGCGGTGAAATTATGCCAATCGAGGTGCTGGTTATCAGCGGCAAAGGAAACCTGCAGATAACCGGTCAGATTGGCGACATTATGCAGGAATCCGCCCAGGCAGCCCTTAGTTACCTGAAGTCAAAAGAAGCTCTCTTCAACATCCCTGAGGACTTTTTTGAGGATGTGGACATCCACGTGCATGTTCCGGAAGGGTCCATCCCCAAGGACGGACCCAGTGCGGGTATCACGCTGGCCACCGCCCTCACTTCCGCGGTGCTCTGCCTGCCAGTTAAACATGATGTGGCGATGACAGGTGAGATTACGCTGCGAGGGAGAGTGCTGCCGATTGGCGGCGTCCGTGAAAAAGTGCTGGCTGCCAACCGCGCGGGCATAAAAACGGTCCTTTTACCCAGCCGCAACGAAAAAGATCTGGTGGATGTTCCCCAGCAAGCGCTCGATCAGATGAATATCATCTTTGTTGATCACATGGATGAAGTTTTGGCGCAGGCATTTGAGGGTAAATTGACCTTCAGCCGGTCGCCAAAACCCCAAAGCGCAGGTAAAAAGAAAGGCACACCCAAAAAAGAGGATGTGCCAGCCGATGATTGATAAATTTAGGGGCTACTTGCTATCTTCGGATTTGGGCTGCAGGCTTTTAATGCCGTTTTGAACTTGCTGCAGCACATGTTTCAACTCGCGTTCCAACCCGCCAAGGGTTTCAACGACATATCGGTCTGCTTCCGCCTGGGTTTGTGCTGATTCGATGCGAGCCTGCTCACTAAGTTCTTCGATTTTGACCTGCGCGGCCTGATAGATTTCAGATTTTTCCACCATCTTCTCGCTCTTTTCACGCGCCAGCGCGACGGTGCGATTGGCTTCTTCCTGCGCTTGTGCCAGGATGCGGTCTTTTTGAGCGATCACTTGCTGGGCTTTTTTAATTTCGTCCGGGATGGAAATGCGCATCTGGTCGATGATGTCCATAAAGGAATTTTCATCCACCACGACATTGCGAGAGAGTGGAATCGGCTTACTATTATTGAAAAGTTCTTCGAGGCGATCGACAAGATGTAAGATATCCATTTTTTAATCTCCGTGAAACTCGTTGATTCCCCCTTAGTTTATCACTAAACACAAAATTATTTATTGACCTTATGTACGCAAGCTGGTCCCCAATTTGTGGTGGATCTGGAAGCAAGTATTGCTCACTTTGCTCGTTGGGATTAGCCTGTTAACCCTTGCCAAAATAATAAACCGGACCTGTAGGGCGGGATTGGAAGTACTGCACATATCAACATACAGAGACCCTGGCGTACTTCCAATCCACCATTACTCTTTCGATCATTCGCAGTAAATGAGTCTTGCCAGCCAGATCACCATAATCGGCGGATTAAGGGCGCGATAGGTTCATGCCTCACAACATTTGCGGTGCCCTCAATCTCGCCCACAAGAAACTATTCCGATGGATTAGTTTGAGGCGCGGGATCGTAGTCCAGACCCTTAAAACGCTCTTTGAGTGCCAGGTTGACGATTGGCGGCACCATACTGCTGACATCCCCACCTAAGGAGGCAATTTCTTTGACAGTTGAAGAAGACAAGAAGGTGTTTTCTTCAGTTGTGATCAAAGCGATTGTGTCAATGTCCGCGTCCAGGCGATTGTTTGCCAGAGCCATGCGGAATTCGTATTCAAAGTCAGAAAATACCCGTAAACCCCTCACAATTCCCTTGGCACCAATCTCACGCGCAAAATTAACCGTCAGACCGGAATAGCCCAGAACTGTAATCCTGCTCTCTGACTTGAGCACTTCCCGCACCAGGCTGATGCGCTTCTCAGGGGTAAAAAGCAGATTTTTCAGCGGCTTATCATAGACCGCCACGACTACCTCATCAAACAGGCGTGCGGCGCGCATGGCGATATCCACATGACCGTAATGGATGGGGTCAAAAGTTCCAGGAAATAAGACTTTTGTCATCAGCTCACATCTCCCTCACCATCACTCGATGGCAGTATTTGTCTAACAGCCTGTCTCAAAGGCAGGTGTTCCGGTAATTCCAAACTCGGGTCGGCTTCAAGTACTTCCTCCGCGACCTCCCGGGCAAGATGGATCAAGCGCACATCTGCCAGCGAAGCCATTTTGAACTCGTTGAAACCCGCCTGACGGGTACCAAGGAAGTCACCAGGACCTCTATCTCGCAAGTCCTGCTCTGCCAGTGCAAAGCCATCATTGGTCTGGGTCATGATCAGGAGCCGATTATTTTCAGCAGCATCTTCCGTGTCTGGTATCAGGAAACAATAGGAAGGCGCATCACCGCGCCCAATTCGACCCCTGAACTGGTGAAGTTGTGCCAGCCCAAAGCGGTTAGCCCCTTCAATGATCATGATCGAGGCGTTGGGAATATCCACCCCAACTTCGACCACCGAGGTTGAGACCAAAATATCAAAATCGCCTTTGCGGAAACGCAGCATCACGTCGTCTTTCTCAACCGCTTTGAGCCTTCCATGCACCAGCCCCACCCGTAGTTCAGGGAAGACCTCCTTTTGGAGGCGTTCCTGCTCTTCCACAGCAGCCTTGACCTCCTCATTCTCGCCGGCTTCCACCAGGGGGTAGATGATAAAAGCCTGGTGCCCGAGCTCCACCTCATCCCGGATGCGATCATAAACTCTTTCCCGTTCAGTCGGGAAGGCAATGCTGGTGGTGATGGGAATGCGTCCCTTGGGCATTTCGTCCATCACGCTCACATCCAGCCCGCCAAAAACCGTCAGCTGGAGGGAACGTGGAATGGGCGTTGCAGTCATGACCAGCAGGTGGGGATTGTCGCCTTTGTTGCGCAGGGCAGCCCTTTGGGCAACGCCAAAGCGATGCTGCTCATCCACGACTGCAATTTGCAGGTTGTGGAATTTGACCGGATCCTCGATCAGAGCATGCGTGCCGATCAGTAGTTTGATGTAGCCATCTTCCAGTCCTTTGGCAATTTCCTTGCGATCGGATTGGGAGCTATCTCCGGTCAATAAGCGCACTTGTCCCGGTTCAAGGAATGCTGCCTGCTTTCCACTGCTTTCGGTCAGCAAGCGCAGCGAAGTCTGGTAGTGCTGCTCTGCCAAGATGCCGGTGGGTGCCATAAAAGCCGCCTGCGCGCCGTGAGAAATGACCATTGCCATTCCCACCAAGGCGACGATAGTCTTGCCAGAGCCGACATCCCCTTGCAGCAGGCGGTTCATGGGATGCGCACTCGAGACATCCTTGCGAATCTCATTAATTGTGCACATCTGGGCACCGGTGAGTTCATATGGAAGTGCGTCAATCCGAGCCTGCAGCCAATCATCCGCGACCGGATAGGACTTACCGCTTAATTCGAGCCACTGCCTTTTCTGCTGAATGATCCCAAGCTGCTGAAGGAACAGCTCATCGAAGGCCAACCGCCTTTGTGCGGCTGCCAGATTTTGCATATCGTCCGGGAAGTGCACCTCGTTGAGGGCTTGCTGCAGTCCAATTACCCTGGCACGCTGACGGATCGGTTCTGTCAGAGTTTCTTCCATGCGGGGCACCCAGTACTTCAGCGTTGAAAAAATCGTTCGGCGCAGCCATTTTTGAGTGACTTTTGCGGTCAGAGGGTATACCGGTACAATGCGGTTGGTGTTCAACTGCTGCCTGTCAAGGGGCTCATACTCCGGGTGCCAGATGACCGGACGCCCCATATAAATGTCTATCTTTCCGGAGATGGAAATCATCATATCCTGGCGCAAACTGCGTAGAAGCCACTCCTGGTTGAACCAGAGCAACCTCAGGCTGCCGGTGCTGTCAGTAACAACTGCTTCAATCAGAGTGCGGCCTTTTCGGGTCGGAATTCTGACAATACTGCTCACACTGGCAACAATCGTTGCATCTTCGCCAAAACGCAGTTGGCTGATGGTTTTCAACTTTGAGTAATCATCGTAGCGGCGCGGAAAATGGTAGAGCAGGTCGCGTATGCTCAAAATGTCGAGCTTGGCAAGGTTCTTTACCTGGTTATCCCCCACACCGCGAATCACGCTGACGGATGCGTCCAGACCCATTTGCGGCTGGCTGGGTCTTGCTGGTGGTTCTGATTTACCCGAACTCTTTGCCTGGCTGGTTTGCGCTGCTTTTTTTGCGGCGGGTGCAGCTGAAGGTTTGGAGGCTGACTGAGTGAAAGGTTTCGTGCCTGGCTCGGCACCAGGGGCTGGAGGGAAATTGCCAATCTCTGTCAATCCCAACCAGGAAGTCAGCTCGATCAGGTCTTTTCTGCGATCCTCCGGGGATTTTCCCTCGTACTTGCGCAAGAGCTGCGAAACCTTTGCAATCAGGGGCTCTGATAATCCAGACTCGCGTGCTTCGGCTGGCCAGTTATTTGCAAGCGCGCCAAATCCACCCACCACAGCTGTATTTTGATAGCCTTTGCTGCGTTCCAGCTTGATGAAATTCGCATACTTTTCTGTAACTTTAGCCATATCAGAAACCATATCTCTGGCCTAATCATAATCGATTTAAAGCATTTTTCCCACGAATACCAGCAGCTCAGTCGCCATAATTGACCCCATTTCTCGGTTTGGAAAACCATCAAAGGCAGTAAAACAGTTCTATTCTACGCGCAATAAATATTTATTTTAAAATGCTATAGTTGGTTTGCTCGCTGGAGGATTACAAGGAGTTTTAGAGAAAACAAAACGATCTTTCGACCGTGCTCCAAATCCCGCTGAGTTTCGCTTGTAAGTGTCCTGACCAGCTGCCTATTAGAGGTCCTCTCTGTCATTGCGAACATTCCTTGTGAAGAAATCTAAACTCTATCAAGACACAAAATGCCGAAAGTAGATAGGTCATTTCTTCGCACAAAAAAAAGTTTAGATTAGGCATCATTGGAAACCACCAGTGGTCCCTGAGGTGCAAAGTTTAGATTGCTTCGTCCCTCGCAATGACAGGCAAAAATTCCACGATGTCTCGTCTAAACACAAAGAAGGGAATTCGGTTACTAACATCTGATACCAGCAATCTCTCTATTTGTGATCGCCAGGAAAACAAAAACGGCCTTGCGACCGTTTCTAAATCTCACTGCAAATCCTATTCAAAGGCAATGATCAACTGGTAATGCGGCTGACCGCCTTCGTGGATTTCAATCTCTTTGTCCGGGTATTCCTCGCGGATCTGATCGCCAAGCTTGTTAACCTGCTGTTGGTTTATGCCTTCCCCGTAGAACAAGGTTATCCGTTCAATATCCTCCAGGTCTGCCTTTTGGAACAGTTCCTCCAGCGCTCCTTCAATCGTCGCCGCGGATGAAACCAGCTTGCCATCGTATAGAGCAATGACCTGTCCTTTTTCTACCTGCACCCCTTCGATCTCTACCGAGCGGGTGGAAATGGTGATTTCGCCAGTATGCACCTCGGTAATCGCCTCACGCATGGATTCTTCATTTTCCTCAAGGCTGCCATCTGGCATCAATCGCAGCATGGCTGCAAAACCCTGCGGAGCATTGCGAGTTGGAATGACGGCAATTTTCTTGACGCTCACCTTGGCCGCGTTCTGGGCAGCCAAAATGATATTTTTGTTGTTCGGCAAGATTACAATCTTGTCCGTTGGCAGGTTCTCAAAGGACGCAACCAGCTCTTTGACGCTGGGGTTCATCGTCTGCCCGCCCTGCACGATGGCTGCAACACCGAGGCTGGCAAAGATGCGCGAGAGACCTTCTCCCGGAGAAACCGCCACCACTGCCACCTCGCCAGGATTGACTTTTGCCAGGGTCAATTTGGCGTCTTCTTTGCTGCGGCCGTTCATCTGCTCCTGGAGGTTTTCCATCATAATTTTCTTGACGATACCGAGGCTTTCGGTGTAGGCAATCGGCTCATACCTTTTGTCCAGGGCGGTATGGATGTGCATACGGTAAATACCATCGCCCTCACCCACCTGGATGCTTGTGCCGATCTCAGTCAGCCCTTCATAATAGTGATCCAAAACGAAATTTCCGTTGGGAGTAAAGTCAATCACAACCTCATAGTCCTGACCCTCTTCAACGTTTTCAAGGGCGTGGCTCAGGTCGAGCTCGGCAAGGGGTCGCAACACCGCGCCGGATGGATCCAGAGAGAGTCCCTGAAGCATGCGCAGCATGCCTTCGAAGATGTAGAACAAACCCATGCCGCCCGAGTCCACCACACCAGCCTGCTTTAGGATTGGCAGCAGTTCAGGGGTATTTTTCACACTCACATCGCCGGCTGCCACAATCGCCACCAACATCTCGCTCAGGTTGGAATCCTCCCTCAGAGCTTCCTCTGCTGCAGTGGTCATATCCTTCATAACGGTCAGGATGGTGCCTTCCACAGGGCGAACAACGCCTTTGTAGGCGGTGTTGCGGCCTTCTTGCATGGCGCGCAACAGCAAACCGGTATCCATCGTTTCATAATGGTCAAGCGCGCGTGAGAACCCGCGCCAGATCTGTGAAAGGATGACACCACTGTTGCCTCTGGCTCCCATCAGAGCGCCTTGCGCAAAATGACGACCTGTTTCGCCCACATTGGTCGAGCGATTTTGATCGGCTTCAGCAAAGGCCGCCTGCATTGTGAGAACCATGTTGGTACCGGTATCGCCATCAGGCACGGGAAAGACGTTTAATGAGTTAACATACTGCTGGTTGGTTGTTAGCCAGAGCAAACCAGCTTCAAAGAGTAACATCAACCCATCGCCGTTAATGGGAGACTGCAATAGCCGGTGGCGTTCAGCCTCATCAGGCAGGGTTCGGTAAATTTCGTTCATTCAACACCTATCAACATTTTATTAATCCGGGTTACTTATTCGCAAGCCCCTGACATGGACATCTACCCGCTTAACCGGGATTCCCATGGTTTTTTCGACACTATACTTGACGCTTTCTGCAACCGAATCCGCCACCGATTTAATCCGGAGACCATATTCGATGATCAGATTGAGCTCGAGAGTGACCCCGTCTTCCTCCGAAATGACCAAAATGCCCACATCGGCTTCTTTCTTGAAAAAGCGCGAGACAGTTTCGGCAGGATTCGCTGGCGCCAGGCTGATTACGCCATAAGATTGCAAGGCGGCATTGCGGGCAACCGTCTTGATTGCCTGCGGGAGGATGAAGATGCTGCCTTGTTGATTACTTTGAGTTGTCATAGAAATCCTCTTTCTCCGCAAAATATGCTTGATTCTTTTCTCGTTATCTGTTATTATAATTTCTTGCGTGTGTTGTAATGAACACACATGCAGCCTGAAATTATAATACATAAGAGGTAACAAGATGGCAAAGTGCAGTCAATGTGGTAAAACCACAACTTTCGGTCATAATCGCAGTCACTCGCTGGTAGCAACCCGGCGCAAATTCCTGCCCAATCTTCAGCGCGTTACTGTGATGGAGAATGGCAGAAAAGTTCGTAAAGTCCTTTGCGCACGCTGCATCAAAACTTTGACCAAAAATTACAACTAGTTTGTTAACCCACAAACGATCAAAAAGTCGCGTTTGCGGCTTTTTTGATTTTAAATCAGTGCATCTCGCAAAGCACGCACCCCACCGGCGATACCATTGGGATGTTTGAAAACTGCGGTCCCAGCTACAAAGTTTCGCGCGCCAGCTTCATAATTAGCACCGATCGTGGCAGCCGTAATGCCGCCATCCACCTGGATAATCGCCTTTGACCCCTGCGCGTCCAGGATCGCCCGGGTTTGCCGGATTTTGTCGATCGCCTGTGGAATGAAAGTCTGGCCGCCGAAGCCGGGGTTAACCGACATGATCAACACTAAGTCCACCATATCTGCCAAAAGCTCCAGCGGATCAACAGGCGTACCCGGATTGAAGGTCAGCCCGGGTTTCACGCCCAGTTCGCGGATAATCTGCAGGGTGCGGTGAATATGCGGGCAGGTTTCGTAATGAACCGTCAGGTAATCCGCGCCAGCAGTAGCAAAGGTTTTCAAATGTTTCTCAGGTTCAACGATCATCAAATGCACGTCTAATGGCAGTGAGGTTGCCCTCTTGCAAGCCGCGACAATATCAGGACCAAAGGTAATGTTCGGGACAAACCTGCCATCCATGACATCAATGTGAATGGCATCCGCGCCAGCTGCTTCGCAGGCTTGCAGATCTGAACCAAGTTGAGTGAGATCAGCAGAAAGGATTGAAGGGGAAATCAAAGCAGCCATAACACCTCGCATCAGGGTTTGAGCAACAAGTAGACGTAAAACCAAAAAGGAATTAAGCCCAGCAATAACATCGCTGCCAACAAGCCCAGCGACCAGGTCTTCCAATCAATAGGCGCTCTAACCCGTTCCTCTGCCAGGATTTCCATGTTTTCCTCTGTAGATTGGTTCGCTTGCGAAAGAAAGGCCGGATTTGTGGGAGTCCTTTCCACCGCTGGTGGTGTAGATTCTTTGACTGGAGTGGGCGTGGGGGTATGAGCGGAAGGCTCACCAACAGGCACCGGGTTTGGCCGCACCTGTTCCAGCTTGGGAAGTTGCTGTAGATTCTCGTTTGGAAAGGAAACTGACCGTTCAGTTTCATAAAAACCCATCAGCAGTCTGCCGAGCTGATCGGCAGTGCGATAGCGGGCAGAAGGCTCCTTGGAGAGCACCTT
>DJGU01000003.1:0-18605 GCA_002432795.1 Anaerolineaceae bacterium UBA5838 | reverse complement strand
TCGTACAGGATCACACCCAGGGAGTAAACATCCGAAGCCGGAGAAGGCGGCATCCCGCTGGCTTGCTCTGGCGAAAAGTAGTGCGGTGAACCCCAGACGACTTCGCTGCGTTCATCAGGCGAGATGGTCGACAAGGCGCGCGCGATGCCAAAATCGGTCACTTTAAGGCGACTCTCCGGTGTGACCAGCATGTTGTGGGGTTTGATATCACAGTGCACCAAGCCGGCGCGGTGGGCGTACCCCACCCCACCACAAGCCTGGATCATCAACTCCAGTGCCTCGGTGATGCTGAAACGCTCCTTTTGCTTGATGAGTGTTTTCAGGTCGGTGCCTGGCATATATTCCATCACGATGAAAAGGTGCTTCTGGTCGAGACCAAAGTCGTGCACAGTGACAATGTTTGGATGGGAGAGGTTTGCGGCTGCCTTGGCTTCCTGTCGGAAGCGTTCGCGAAAAGCAACATCCTGCGAGAAATCTTCACGCAGGGCTTTAACCGCCACATAACGCTCAAGCATCAGGTCTTTGGCTTTGTAAACAATAGCCATGCCGCCCGTGCCCAGCGTTTGTTCAAGTTGGTAGCGATCATTAAGGATGCCGAGAGTGCTCATACGATGCCATTATAATGCAAATCAAAAGGCCGTCAGCCTCGGGTAAGGCTCGGGTAAGGCTTACAGGTGATCCTCCGTCTTCCCTTTAACAGCATAAGGCTGTCAACACACATACTTATTCGCAGACCTTGTACATACTGATGACCAATTCTCTTTGCACGGCTTCAGATCCCCTGTTTAAGACCGCAAAACCTTTCCTTAAAACTCTCTCCATTAAGTGGCTACGCGCATTGAGATTCAACATCTCAATTTGACCCCTTGAAAATGCGAAAAATCAATATTTCTTTGCAAATTGCATGCCCAATTGCTTGCTTTTTTGGGATTTGAGGTCTATAATGTGTGCAAGATTGTCATAAAGTGTCAGAAAGTGTCACAAAACTGAAAAGAAGCGCTGGTGAACCGGCGCTTCGGCAATTAAAGGGAGTTTAGAACAAATGTTTTATGGAAGGTTTGAACACAATATTGACAAGAAAGGCCGGATGACTGTTCCCTCCACTTACCGCGAACAAACCGTCGGCGATCTCGTCTGCGTGACCAAAGGGCTGGACGGTAATCTGATGGCCTATTCCAAAGACAAGTTCGACATCATCGCTGACTCGATCAACAGCATTTCCATCACGGATCCCCGCTTGCGCTCCATGCGCCGTGAAATCCTGGGTGGTTCAGCTGAACTCACTTATGACACTGCTGGACGCATCCTCATCCCGACACACTTGCGGAAGTTTGCCGGCATTGAGGAAAAAGTGGTCATCATCGGCGTAGGAGACAGCTTTGAGATCTGGGCTCCCGAACAGCTTGACGCGGAAGAAAACGCGAACAGCGACCCGAAAGCCAATGCTGAACGCTGGGCAATGTTCAATATCAATACCAGAGGAAATTGAGGAAAGCGGTGAGCGAGGACCCCTTCCCGCACCGCCCGGTACTTTACAAAGAAACAATTCAATATCTGGCTCCCTCGAGCCCGAAGCGTTACCTGGATTGCACTGCCGGAGCTGGCGGTCATTCTAAAGGCATCCTGACCGAGAGCGCTCCTTCCGGAGAACTCCTGGCACTGGACCTCGACCCACTGGCGATCCAACTTACCAGGCAACGCCTCAGTCCATTCGGCGATCGCGCGCAGGTGGTGCACGCATCTTACCTGCAGAGTGCCGACATCCTGCAAAACATTGGTTGGCAGGGCGTTGACGGGATTGTGGTGGATTTGGGCGTGTCCTCCATGCAGCTCGACCAGAGCGAACGCGGCTTCTCCTTCAGACACGACGGTCTGTTGGATATGCGCTTTGACCCTACCCAGGGTCAGACTGCCGCTGATCTGGTGAACAAACTGGGGGAAGCTGACCTGGCAGACATCATTTGGCGCTACGGTGAGGAACGCTTCTCCAGGCGCATCGCGCGGGCAATTCTGAGAGCCAGACCCTTGACAACTACGGGGGAATTGGCAGAGGTTGTGCGGAATGCAATTGGCAGGAGCAAAGAAAAGCAGGATCCTGCCACCAGAACCTTTCAAGCTTTACGAATTGCGGTCAACGACGAACTCAAGACCGTTGAACAGGCAATACCAAGCCTGATTGCACTTTTAAACGAACATGGACGCCTTGCTGTCATCAGTTTCCATTCTTTGGAGGACCGATTGGTGAAACAGGCTTTCAAACGCGAGAGCATCGACTGCATCTGCCCTCCTGAGCAGCCCGTCTGCACCTGTGGACATAAAGCCAGCGTCCGGTTATTGACCTCCAAACCGATCACAGCATCAATGGCAGAGGTCGAAAACAATCCGCGTTCCCGCAGTGCAAAGCTGCGGGTAGTCGAGAAGTTATAGAGGAATGGCACGGAAACTGCACGGAAAAGGCTATGAAAAAGAATCTCGTACAAGCCTATAAACAAGCCCCCTGGCGAACGCAAATCCAGTGGATTGGCATATTCTTGCTGGTCCTGGTTGGAGTCGCGGTAGTTGCCGGCGTCTACCTGATGATCAGCGGGCGTGCTGCCGCCACCGGAAGGCGTATTCAGAGCCTGGAAGCTGAAATCAGCGCTCTTGAAATGGAAATCAACGATCTCAAGACTCAGTACGCGCAAGTGTCCTCCGCAAAATCCTTAAGCGAAAGAGCAGAAGCACTGAACATGACTTTGTTGGATCCTCTCAAGGCGATGTATATTGAAGTCCCCGGCTACGTACCCCCTTCCCAGCCAGCACTGGCACCTCCCCCCACCGTTGAAGACATCAGCACTCCCGTGCTCTTGCCGGAATTTACTGCTTCCTTATGGGATTGGCTACGACTGCAGGTTTTTATTGAACCGAATCTATCCACAGAATCGACCGAAAGTAATGATACCGGGCTTATTTCACCCGCTCCGACAGAGGTGACTCCATGAGAACCACAAATTGGAATCGTTTCTTTATTATTTGCGTGCTGGCAAGTGTGATTGCTGGTGTGGCTGGGATTCAGTTGATCCGCATCCAAAACATTGAGGGCGCAAAACAGATTCTGGCTGATAGTGAAGCCTACCAGGGAATCAACCGCATGATCTATCCCGAACGCGGCAGTATTTACGACTCGGATGGCAGGCTTTTGGCTGGCAACGAAGTGGTGTATGAGGTCGGTCTGGATTTGCAAGCTATTCAACAGCCTGAAACCGTAGCCTCAGTCGCTTCGAGCGTCCTGGGTTTGGATTATTCCCGGGTTCTTGGCTACGCGCAAATGACTCCGGGAAATGGCAATCCTTACTTTATCGTGCTGGATGGCTTTGTCAGCAAGGACAAAATCGCCCAATTAGAGTCCATAAAAGAAGACTATGCCAACCGCAGCACCAAACGCGGCGAGGGTCGCCCCAACCTGCTCGGCCTGGTTTGGACCGCAAACAACAAACGCAGCTATCCCGAAGGCACTTTGGCTTCCAACATGCTGGGCTTCTACAGCTTTCTCGACCGCACAGATGGCATTGGCTATTTTGGCGTGGAAGAAGCCTATGACGATCTGATGGCTGGTGAGCCCAAACAGGTTTACTCCGCCATTGATCCCAACCTGCTGACCTCCCTGGAAGAAGTCCCTCCAGGTGTCACAGTGCAATTGACTTTTAATCGCGAGATCCAGGCCATGACCGAAAAGAAACTGGATGAGGCAATTGAATGGTCTGGTGCTGAAAACGGAACCATCATTGTTTACAACCCCGAAACTGGCGAAATCATCGCCATGGCGACAGCGCCCAGATTGGATCCCAACGAATACTGGAATTATTCCGAACTATTCCCCAATCCAAAGCCTTTCAACAGCGCGATCAGCAGCACTTACGAACCTGGATCTGTCTTCAAGGTTCTCACCATGGCGGCCGGTTTGGATTCGGGTGTCGTCACAGCAACTACAACCTTTAACGACACTGGCTCCCTTAACGTCGGCGGAGCAACTATCTACAACTGGAACATGGGCGGCTGGGGCGAAGTGGACATGACCGGCTGCATGCAGCACTCCTTGAACGTTTGTCTTGCCTGGCTGGGAATGGAGCTTGGACCAGACCGCTTCTATTCTTACATGAAATCCTTTGGCTTTGACCGCAACACCGGAATCGATTTGGGTGGAGAAAGTCATTGGCCTCTGAAGCTGCCCGGTGACGGCCTGTGGTACGAAGTTGACCTGGCAACCAACTCATTTGGACAGGGTATATCGGTAACCCCCATCCAAATGGTAACTGCAATTGGCGCGATCGCAAATGACGGAAAAATGATGGCGCCTCACGTGGTTAAGGCAATGGTCATAGACGGTAAGCAGTACAACATTGACCCCGTCGTGGTCGGCACTCCCGTTTCAGCAGAGACAGCACACACCCTGACCACCATGTTGGTCAACTCCCTCGAAAACGAAGCCTCGAACGCCCTTGTGGAAGGTTACAGCCTGGCAGGCAAAACCGGCACGGGTGAAATTGCCACTCCGCTCGGCTATACGAACTCCTCCACCAACACCTCCTTTGTTGGCTGGGGTCCGGCTGATGATCCTGAATTCCTGGTTTACGTCTGGCTGGAGAAGCCTGAAATTTCCATCTGGGGTTCCGAAGTCGCAGCCCCCGTTTTCTCAGATCTGGTCAGCGACCTGGTCGTCCTGATGAACATCCCCCCCGACAGTATCCGCCTGGCGGATAAGTTGGGTACCTCCAGTATTGCAGGAACGGAGTAGGCACGATGTTGACCCTGAGCCACGTTCTCAAAGCTCTCAAACCCGCTGCGAATTATCAGATCCCACAGGATTTTGAGATTTCCTGCGGCTATGTTGATTCCCGCTGTGTCAGTGATAAGGGGCTTTTCGTGGCTTTAAAAGGTGAGAACACCGATGGCCACGAGTTTGTTGACCAGGCATTCGCAAATGGGGCAGTTTTGGCTCTGACCGACCATGCCTTCGAGAGCGATTACCCTGTTGTTGACCTGAGTCAGGATAGTTTTGAACTGCCCAAAAGTGCCCCCTTCAGTTTGCAGACACCCAACGCGCTGTTGGCTTTACAGGCTCTGGCGAAGTATTGGCGGCAGCAGCACAACCTGACCGTGGTTGGTATCACCGGGAGTGTTGGAAAGTCTTCAACTAAGGAACTGGCTGCCTCAGTTTTATCCAGCCGGATGAAAACCCTGAAAAATCAGGGCAATATGAACAATGAAATTGGCTTGCCCCTGACATTGCTCTCCTTGAATGAAAAACACAAGGTGGCTGTACTCGAGATGGGTTTCTATGTGGCAGGCGAGATCAAACTCTTGTGCGACATTGCCCTGCCCCAGATTGGCGTGGTAACCAACATAGGAACAGTGCACGCCGAACGCGCGGGCAGTATCGAAGCAATTGCCCGCGGAAAAGTTGAGCTGGTGCAATCACTGCCCGCCTCACCGGAAGGGCTGGCAATCCTCAATTATGATGATCCTCTTGTAAAAGATATGGCGGATCTAACCCAGGCACGCGTCTTCTACTATGGTCTTAGTCCTGAGGCAGACCTCTGGGCGGATAAAGTCGAAAGCCGTGGGCTGGATGGCGTCCGCTGCAGGATGCATTACCAGGATGAGAGCCTATACGTCACAGCGCCCCTGATTGGGCGGCACTCTGTGTACACCATGCTGCGGGCTGCAGCGGTAGCGCTCAACCTCGGGATGGACTGGGGCGCGATCTTTGACGCCTTCAAGGATGACCGTGTGCAGCTGCGCATCGTGACTGTAAGAACAGCATCTGGAGCTGTCTTGATTGACGATAGCTATAACGCCTCGCCTGACTCAACCATGGCAGCCCTAAATCTGCTGGACGACCTCAAAGGTCGAAAAGTGGCTGTGCTCGGGGATATGCTTGAGTTGGGACGCTACGAAGAAGCCGGACACAATAAAGTGGGCATGCGTGCCTCTGAAGTGGCAGATGAAATCGTTCTGGTGGGCACTCGCAGTCTGATCACGCGTGACGCAGCCATCGAGAACGGTTTTCCTGCTGATATGGTGCATTGGTTCAGTGATCACAATGGTGCAACAGCCTACCTGCGCGAAACTCTGAAATCAGGTGATATCGCCCTGATCAAAGGTTCCCACAGTATGCACATGGAAAAAATCGTTTCAGCCCTGGAGGAGGTAGTCTAATGCGCGGCTCTTCTCTGGCAATTGCGATCAGCAGCATCAGTTTCCTGCTAACTGTCATCTGGGGCGGTCCATTCATCCGCATGCTGCGGCAACTGAACATCGGAAAAATTATCCGCATAGATGTGCCTGAATCGCACATGGCCAAGATGAACACTCCCACCATGGGCGGGTTTATGTTCTTGATCCCGATCACCCTGCTGACGGTCATCCTGAACGCGGTTTCGCTTTTTGGCTCACGGCTGATTGGCTCCTCGATTCTTGTTCCTCTGGCTGCCATGTGGGGCTTTGCGGCGATCGGTGCGATTGACGATTGGGAAGGGATCCGCGGACCAAGGCGCGGACTCGGAATGCGTGGCAAGACCAAGTTTTTACTGCAATGCCTTGTGGCGCTTGTGATAGCCTATGCACTCAAGGAAATTTTGCTGATTCCCCATTTACTCTGGCCAACTTCCCCTATACCCCTCAACTTAGGCTGGTTCTACCTGGTTGTGGCTGCATTCGTTATCGTCGCTTATTCCAATGCCATCAACCTGACCGATGGGATTGACGGTTTGGCTGGCATGATATCCATCGGAGCCTTTGGCGCGTACGGCATCATAGCCCTTATGCAGGGTCAAATCTACCTCGGACGTTTTTGCTTTTCCATCATCGGAGCCCTGGCTGGCTTTCTGTGGTTCAATGGCAAACCAGCCGCTCTCTACATGGGCGACACAGGCTCTCAGGCTCTAGGCGCCACCCTGGCAGTGATAGCACTTATGACTGGTCGCTGGCTCTTCCTGCCCTTAATTGCAATCATTCCTACCGCTGAAGTCCTGAGTGTGATCATCCAGGTGCTCTACTTCAAGGCAACCGGTGGTAAACGTATTTTCAAAAAAACCCCAATTCATCATCATTTTGAGATGATCGGTTGGGAAGAGAACCAGATCGTGATGCGTTTTTGGCTCGTTGAGCTGATTGGCGCCATGCTGGGACTTAGTTTGGCATTTATGAGCTGATGAAAACAATTTATTCTGACAAAAAAGTAATCGTAGTCGGTGCTGCTCGTCAGGGCCTGGCAATTTCACGCTTTCTCGCAAATAAAGGCGCACAGGTTGTACTGACCGACGCCCGACCTGCAGCAGAACTTGCCTCCGTGAGTGCTGCCCTGGCTGATCTGCCGGTGGAAATTGCCTTTGGTGGTCACCCTGAAAGCTTACTCGAAGGAACTGACCTGGTTTGCGTTTCTGGTGGCGTACCACTGACCATTCCTCTCCTGGTTTCCGCGCGAAATCAGGGCGTTAAACTCAGCAACGACTCGCAGATCTTTCTGGAGGAATGCCCTGCGACCGTGGTTGGCATCACCGGTTCCGCCGGCAAAAGCACCACCACCGCCCTGGTGGGATTGATGGCGCAAAAACACTTTGAAGTAAAAAATAGCAGCCATCGCGCCTGGGTGGGCGGTAATATCGGGAATCCCCTGATTGAAAACCTTGACCAGATGGACGAGGATGACCTGGTTGTGATGGAACTGTCAAGTTTTCAGCTGGAGCTGATGACAATTTCACCCCAGGTTGCGGCAATTTTAAACATCACACCCAATCACCTCGACCGGCATATCTCAATGCAAGCCTATGTTGAAGCCAAATCACGCATCCTGCGCTACCAGCATCAGGGCGATGTGGCTGTGCTGAACCGCGACGACCAAGGTTCGTGGGATCTGCTGGATCAGACTCATGCAGACGTGATCAGTTTTGGGATGAAAGCCCCTGGATACCGTCAAAATGGCACTTACGTGGACAAAGGTCAGATCATGCTGCAGATTGGGAACGACAAACTCAAACTGCTGCCGGTAGAGTGGATCAACCTGCGCGGCGAGCACAATCTTTATAACGCGCTGGCAGCTTGTGCTATTGCGGCAGGCGCCACAATTGGTCTGCCGGGCATTCAACTGGGAATCGAAACTTTTGATGGCGTACCCCACCGCTTGGAATTTGTACGTGAATTGAATGGGGTCAGTTGGTATAACGACTCGATCGCCACAGCCCCCGAACGCACTATTGCCGCGATCAACTCCTTTGAGGAACCCATTGTTTTGCTGCTGGGCGGGCGCGATAAAAACTTGCCCTGGGACAAACTCGCTCAACTGATCCGCAGACGTGTTTCACGGGTGGTGATCTTTGGTGAGGCAGGTGATCTGATCGCGGAAGCCATCGGTCCCAAAAAGCCGGGGCAGGCAATGCACTCAGTTGTCCGCTGCGCCACCCTGCAGGAAGCGATCAAAACCGCGCACAATCAGGCTGAAGCAGGCGATGTGGTCTTACTATCGCCTGGCTGCACCAGCTATGACGCCTTCAAGGATTTTGAAGAACGAGGTCAAGCCTTTAGAAATTGGGTGAACGAACTATGATTAACGCAACCACTCCCAAAACCCGCCGCCGCTCCAACGTGCAATCTCTCTCATTTGATGTGGGACTGCTGTTGATCGTTGCCAGTCTGTTGGTCATCGGTTTGTTGATGGTCTATTCCGCCAGTTGGGACGTTTCGATGACGATCAGCGACAGTCAGAATTCCATTTTCCTGAGGCAGGTGCTCTGGGTGGTGCTGGGAGTAATTGGCGCGACCGTGCTTAGCTACTTTGATTACCACCGCTATCGCAAGTTGGTAGTTCCAATGATTTTTATCGTCATCCTAATGCTCCTGGCGGTGTTGGTAATTCGTGAGGTACGTTACAACTCAGCCCGGTCATTGTTCGAAGGATCGATCCAGCCTGCGGAGTTCGCCAAGCTGGTCTCAATCCTCTACCTGTCGGTCTGGCTCACCAACAAGAAAGACATGCTCAAGGATTTTAAAAATTACCTTGCGCCGCTGTCTTTTGGCGTCGGCTTCATTGTAGCCTTGATCCTCGCACAGCCTGATCTAAGCGCGGCTCTCACCGTGCTGATATTGGGAATCATGCTCCTTTTCCTCGCGGGTGGTGATTGGAAACATGTCGCCATTGTGGTCTTGGTTGGTTTTTTGGGCTCTGTCTTTCTCATCAGTGTAATGCCCACAGGGCGCATTCGTTTCGCCCAGTACCTGACTGGACTTGAGAATCCCACCCAAAGTTCCTATCATATCCGGCGTACCTACGAAGCGATCATCAAAGGCGGCGTCTTTGGTGTGGGGCTTGGCAAGGCAAACACCAAGTTTACCGGACTGCCCCTACCCCACACTGACAGTATTTTTGCTGTCCTGGCTGAAGAAACCGGCATTGTGGGCTCAATGATCGTTATTGCGCTCTATGTTCTCCTGATCTGGCGCGGCTTCAAAATTGCCCGCAACGCACCGGATCAACTGGGATCTCTCCTGGCGTTCGGTCTGACAAGTTGGATTGTCATAGAAGCCCTGATCAATGTGTCGGTCATAGTTGGTTTGCTGCCTTTTGCCGGCAACGCCCTGCCCTTCATCAGCGCAGGTGGGTCCAGCATGGCCGCAACGATGGCTGCCATCGGGATCGTCATGAATGTTGCCCGTCAGGGAACGAACAAGACAGCCTCGGAAAGGAGTACAACCAGTGCGACTGTTGATTTGCGCAGGCGGGACGGGCGGCGGAGTGTATCCGGCGCTAACCGTTACGGAGAGATTGAATGATGACACACAGGTTTTGTGGGTCGGCAGCGAAGGCGGCATGGAAGCCGAGCTGGTTGGGCGGGCGAACCTCCCCTACCGGGGCATTCGTGCAGCCGGGGTCCATGGCGTTTCAATCAGGCAATTGCCTGGTAATTTGGTGAAATTATGGCAAGGTTACAGACAGGCAAAGCAAATTCTAAAGGATTACAAACCCGATGTGATCCTGTTCACGGGCGGGTATGTGGCAATCCCGATGGCTTTGGCTGGTCTGAAAGTTCGCACCTTATTGTTCGTACCGGATATCGAACCCGGATTGGCACTGAAAACCTTAGCCCGCTATTCGGACAAAATCGCGGTCAGTGTGAACGACTCGGCCAGGTTTTTCAACAAGAAGGAGAAAATTAAAGTGACCGGCTACCCCCTGCGCCAGGACCTGATGAAGTGGACCAAGGCTGATGCCCTGGCTTACTTTGGGTTTACCAGCAAAAAACCTGTGATTCTGTTCACTGGCGGAAGCAGCGGCGCGCGCTCCATCAATAAAGCCGTTGTTGCCATTCTGAGCGAACTCCTCAAACGCTACCAGGTGATCCACCTGACAGGGCATCTTGACTGGGAGACGGTCAGAACGGCCACATCCAATCTGCCCCAGAGTTACCAGGCTTTCCCCTATCTGCACGAAATGGGAGCGGCTTATGCTGCTGCAGACCTCGTGGTTTCAAGAGCCGGCGCGTCTGTGCTGGGTGAGTATCCGTTCTTTGGTCTGCCTGCCATTTTGGTGCCATATCCCTACGCATGGCGCTATCAGAAGGTCAATGCCGATTACCTGGTGGAACGTGAAGCCGCGGTTTTATTGGAGGACCAGTATCTGCAGAGCCAACTGCTGACGCAGATCGACACGCTCCTTGATGACCGGGCAAAGCTGCAGCACATGCAGCGGGCAATGAAAGCTCTCGCGCAGCCTCAGGCAGCCGAGCGAATTGCCAGCCTGCTCTATGAAATGGCGGAGGGATAGAGGCTGATATGATTTCACTAAACGTCTTATTCACCATCTTTGTACTGCTTTTTGGAGTAATCGGAGCAGTACGCGGCTTGCGCAAGGAACTGGTGGTGGTCGTTTCGGGAATTTTGGCATTGTTCACGATCCAGGAGGTTCTGCCTCGCCTGCTGGGTGATTTGTCTGGCACAAAAGCCCTCCTTCTGGAATTGATCGTGCTGTTTGTCTGCGGCTTTTTGGGCTATCAGACCCCCGCTTTCCGCCGCTTCTCCGAGTCTGGACGTTTCAACCGGGATACCCCCATCGAAATTATACTGGGGGCAGTCTTTGGAGCTCTCAACGGCTACTGGCTGGTGGGTTCAGCCTGGTATTTTATTGATAGAGCAGGTTATCCCTTCCCTTGGATCACAGCCCCAGACGCGGCAACTGAAGCAGGTCAGAAGGCGATTGAACTTCTCCAAAATATGGTGCCGCAATTACTCAATGGCAATGGGCTTTATGCGGCGATTGCGATCGCAGTTTTAATCGTCATTGGAGTGATGATTTGATGAGTAAAGTGCATTTCATCGGGATAGGCGGAACGGGCATATCAGCCATCGCTCTGCTGCTGCTTGAAAAAGGCTGGCAGGTCAGTGGTACTGATAAGTCTGCTTCACGCTACTTCGATGCCGTCACGGCCAAAGGTGCTTACACCCTCATTGGGCACAGCCCCGAACTGGCGCTCAAAGCGGATCTTATTGTGCGTTCCTCAGCCGTGCGTGACGATGACCCCGAAGTCCTTGCCGCTCGCGAAAAGGGAATCCCGGTGCTTAAGCGCAATGAATTTCTGCCAAATCTGACCGCTGGATATCAAACGCTTGCGGTTGCCGGCTCTCATGGCAAAACCACCTGCACAGCCATGTTGGTGACGATGCTGCGTGGGGTGAACATGGATCCGACCTTTATCCTGGGTGCGCAAATTCGCCCGCTGGGCACCAACGCGCATGCCGGCTCAAGCGACCTGTTCGTGATCGAAGCTGATGAGTATGACCATATGTTCCTGGGTTTGAGCCCAAAGATCAGTTTGCTGACCAATGTGGAATACGACCATCCCGACTTTTTCACCACACCGGAAGCTTACAACCAGGCTTTTGCAGCCTTTATCCGCCGCACCCAGCCAGGTGGAACGGTGATTGCCTGCACCGAAGATGAAGGCATACGCAAGCTCCTCGCGCAGGAAGATTTCGAGGGTATAAAACTCCTGACATATGGCTACAGCCCGGAATGCACTTACCGGGTTGAAAATCCGCACTGGAATGGTGATGGTTATGACTTCAGCCTGATCCACACACCCTCTCAACAAAAAATGGGTGATTTTCGACTGAAAATTCCTGGCCGGCATAATCTTCTCAATGCTGCCGGAACACTGGCTGTGCTCCACCAATCAGGCATAAACCCCGCCGGAGCACGAGAAAGCCTTGCCAATTTCAAAGGCACTGAGCGCCGTTTCGACCAGGTCTGCCACAGTGGAGATACCGTGGTGATCAATGATTATGGGCACCACCCCACCCAGCTGGACCTCACGCTCGAAGCTGCTCACGAACTCTACCCCGACCATCGCCTCTGGGCAGTCTGGGAACCTCACACCTACTCGCGGACCGATCAAATGCGGACAGCCTTCACAAAAGCACTGCAGCGGGCAGATCGGGTTGTAATTTTGCCGACCTATGCCGCCAGGGAGACCGTCGAAACCGACACTCCCCGCCGGATTGCGGACGATATTCCGGGTTCGAAGGCGTCCTGCTTCGCAGGATTTGCTGAAGCAGCCGATTTTGTAGCAGAACAAGCCAATGGGCTAAACGTGGTGATCGTTTTTTCAGCTGGAAAGGGTCCTGAGTTTGCGCAAATGCTTTGCCAGAAATTGGACGCAAGGAGGCAGAATGACTGAGCTGCCGCTGCGAAAACTACAAGCCCTGTTTGGCGAAAAACTGCAGGAAAACGTGCGCATGGCAAACTACACCACCTCTCGCGTGGGAGGACCTGCCATCGGAATGATTTCGGTTTATACCGCCGATGAGATGCGCCGCACGGTCAAGATCTTATGGGAACTCGACGTACCGTTCCGAATTCTGGGTAGCGGCTCGAACATGTTGGTAAGTGATTCCGGATACATGGGCGTGATGGTGCACAACCGCTGTCACAATGTGCGCATCGACACCAAGAGCGAACAAGCTGTTATCTTCGCGGAAGGCGGAGCCAATCTCGGCGCAGTCTCCCGCCAGGCCAGCCTGCGTGGTGTTTCTGGCTTTGAGTGGGCTAATAGCATTCCCGGCACGGTTGGTGGAGCAGTTTACGGTAATGCTGGCGCGCATGGTGCGGATATCTCCACGAGCATGATCGTGGCGCAGGTCATCACCAAAAACGAAGGCGAGCAAAGTCTCGACAGTGAGGGCATGGGCTTCCGATACCGCTCAAGCAAATTCAAGCGCAATCGCGAAGAGATCGTAATTTTGAACGCCAGCTTCTTTGGAACGAAAGTAGAAAAGGAAGTTACCCAGCGGTTGCTGGAAGAATTAACAGCAAAAAGACGCCAGACTCAACCTGTCGGCCCTTCATTTGGGTCAACCTTCAAGAATCCGAAGGGCGACTATGCTGGTCGTCTGTTGGAAGCCGCCGGAATGAAAGGGGTCGCATCAGGGCATGCTTCCATCAGCACAGTACACGCTAATTTCATTCTCAACGACGGCGAGGCGACCGCGCAGGATTACTACAGGCTGATCCGCCTGGCACAAAAAACTGTGAAAGAGCAATTTGATGTCAGTCTTGTTCTTGAGATCGAATTGCTGGGTGAATTTGAAGATGACTGATAAGCTGAATCTCGTCTTGATCTTTGGCGGACGCTCTGGCGAACACGCAGTCTCACTGCGCTCGGCGCAATCTGTGCTTGCCGCCCTGGATGAAACCAAATACCAGGTCTTCCAGGTTGGCATCACGACCGAAGGGCTTTGGCTCTACGGTGCAAACGCGCATCAAGCATTTCGTGATGGCAGCTTCGAATTACTCCAGGAAGCCCTGATCCTCAGCGATGACGGCAAGCCATACTTGTACACCCGTGAAGGAAACCACCTTGAGAGCATCACCCCGATTGACGTGATCTTCCCGGTCCTGCATGGAACATTCGGGGAGGATGGAACCATCCAGGGTTTGTTTGAGATCCAGAACTGCGCTTATGTTGGCGCGGGTGTGCTCGGCTCGTCCGTGGCGATGGACAAAGCTGTCTGCAAGCATGTCATGCGATCGATCGGTGTTCCAGTCTTGGAATATGCAGTTTTTTCCCGCCGTGAAGTCCAGGCGGATTTAGCGGAAACCATCGCATCAGCTGAACAAGTTGCCCCTTACCCACTGTTTGTCAAGCCAGCCAATCTCGGTTCCTCAGTGGGCATCAGCAAAGCCCGCAACCGTGAGGAACTCGCCAGTGCGCTGCAGCTGGCAGCCAGGTTTGACCGCCGCATCCTGGTGGAACGCGGCATTAGCCCCAGAGAGATCGAGATCAGTGTGCTCGGAAACACCGAGGCGCAGTGCACCGTGCCTGGGGAGATCGTTCCGGGAGATGAGTTCTACACTTATAAGGATAAATATCAGTCCGGAGACCCCGAGGTTGCCATTCCAGCCCCCCTGCCAGAAGCCCAGACAGCTCTGCTGCAGCAATATGCCATCGATGCTTTCAAGGCAGTCGATGGTGCAGGATTGGCACGGGTGGACTTCCTGATTGATAAAGTCAGCGGCGAAGTCTACTTTAACGAAATCAACACCATGCCAGGTTTCACTGAAATCAGCATGTACCCGAAACTTTGGCTCTACTCAGGGCTGAGCTATACCGAATTGGTCAATCGGCTGATTGAGCTGGCGCTTGAGCGCAAAGCCGAACAGGATGAGACCATCAGGAAGTTTGAGGAATAAGATGGCGAGCGGTTCTAAAAGAACAACCAGGGCAGATGAGGTGCGAGCCCGCCGGAAAATCGAACCGGTGCGGCGCAAACCCATCCCGAGCAACCCTTCTGTGCGCGTCTCCAGAGACGCCCAGAACGCCTCAAGGGTTGTCTCACGCCGAGCCTATACGAGTACCCAATACACCAGCTCAGCTGCTACGCGCAACCGCAGTCGCGTTTACATGCCCACCGGCACGCCAGGCAGCGAAGTTCGCCTGCCCGCCTTGCCCAAGTTCCATCTCAGCTGGCGTTTGCTCTCAGGTCTGATCGCTGTCGGAATGCTCGTCCTGCTATTCATGATGGGAACTTCAACCGTTTTCGCAGTGGACCAGGTAAATCTGAGCGGCGGTATACGCATTCCTGCTGAAGAAGTAAGCCAAAAACTTGACCTTCAGGGTGAATCAATCATCAGCGTCATACCCAGCCAAATCGAGAGCCAGATCCTGGAAGCATTCCCGGACATCAAAGCAGCTGAAGTGAAGGTAAAGATGCCAGCCGCTATCGAGATCGTCATCCAGGAACGCATCCCAGCCCTGTTGTGGCTAAAGGATGAGGAAATCGTCTACTGGATCGACCAGGATGGCTACGCCTTCACAGTGCGCGGGGAAGCCACACTGCCCATCCGCGTCTACGCCAACAGTGAACCGCCCCACCCCCTGGGATGGGTGGAACCTCAACTCCAGTTGGGAGATAGCACAGCGGAAAATGACGAAACCCCGCCATTGGTGGACCCTGCCTTTGTAAGCACAGTTCAGAAACTGAATGGCATCAAGCCTGCGGAAAGCCTTATGTTGTACGACAAAAAGAACGGGCTGGGTTGGGTTGATCCCCATGGCTGGCAAGTTTTCTTTGGCGATGACGATGAAAATATCGACATGAAACTGCTTGAGTACGCCAGGATTGTAGAGACAATTCTGGATAGAAACTTGCAACCAGTTTTAATCAGCATGGAATTTCTACACGCACCTTATTATCGTTTGGAGCCTTAATTATGGAAGAAGAACCGATTGTTGTTGGATTAGATGTTGGAACTGCAAAAGTTTGCAGCCTGGTAGCCAGAGTTGAGAATGGCAGCAACCTGCGCATCCTGGGTGTGGGTATCGAACCCACCAGGGGCATCCGCAAAGGGATCGTGACCGATATCACGGCTGCCTCAGAATGCATTGCTCGTTCGATCGAGAAAGCTGAGAGAACTTCTGGCTTTGAGATTAACTCGGCAATTGTCAACCTCGCAGGAATGCAGGTTTCATCCACCATTAGTAAGGGTGCGGTTGGCATCTCGGGACGCGTGATTGACCAGGAAGATGTCTATCGCGCGTTGGATTCTGCCCAGGCTATCGCCGTCCCCCACAACCGTGAAATCGTGCATGTTATTCAGCGCGGTTTCAGTGTGGACGGGCAGGAAGGCATTCGCCAGCCGGTGGGTATGCACGGTTTCCGCATGGAAGTCGAAGCCCACATTATCACCAGTGCTGCTTCTTCGATGGAAAATCTGCGCCAGTGCATTTCAATGGCGGGCATCGATGTTTCTCAATTTGTGCTTAATCCCCTTGCCTCCGGTGAGAGCATCCTGTCAGAGACCGAACGCGAAATGGGCGTGGCAGTCATCGACCTGGGTGCCGGCACCACCAGCGTGGCAATCTACGTCAAAGGCGATGTTTTCCACGCCAATGTGCTTGGAATCGGCGGCGACATGGTGACATCTGATGTCGCCCAGGGACTGCGCTTGCCGCTTGAGGTGGCAGAAGAAGTCAAACTAAAGCATGGTTATGCCGTCCTCGAAGATATCCGTGAGGACGAGTCTTTTAATGTGATTACTTTCGGCTCTGAACAAAGCACCAAGGTTGAGCGTCGCGAACTTGTAAACATTATCGAAGCCCGCGTGGAAGAAATCTTCATGATGATCCACCAGGAAATCAAACATTCAGGCTACGACTCACTCCTGCCAGCAGGTTTAGTCCTCACTGGTGGCGGCAGTCAGTTGCCTGGTATACGCAAACTGGCAAGCAAGGTCATTGGTCTGCCTGCCCGGATTGGAAAGCCAGAGCGCATGGTTGGTCTGACCGACCAAATTTCGAACCCCGCCTTCGCGACCAGCGTAGGACTGCTGGACTGGGGCATCCTTTTCAGTGAAACAACCCAGATCGCTCCTGAGCGACCTGGAAAATCGCAGCGAGCTAATAACAACGCCAAAGCGGATGGCTTTGTTCAGTGGCTCAAGCGAATGTTGCCGTAATCAAACAAGCACACAAGTAGAGGAGATCAAAATGGAAGCAAAACAAACTGAATCATTCGCAAGAATCAAGGTCGTAGGCGTTGGTGGTGGCGGCTGCAACGCGGTCAATCGCATGATTGCCGAAGGGCTGCAAGGAATCGAATTTATTTCGATCAACACAGACGCTCAGGCACTGCTCAAATCGCAGGCTGAAACCCGGGTACGCATCGGCGACAAGTCCACCCGCGGTTTGGGTGCTGGCGGCGATCCAAAAATCGGCCAGGCAGCAGCAGAAGAATCAGCCGAGGAATTATACGAAGTGCTCAAGGGCTCAGACATGGTCTTCGTGACTGCAGGTCTGGGTGGCGGCACCGGCACCGGTGCTGCGCCAGTGGTCGCGCAGATTGCCAAGGAAATTGGCGCCCTGACCATCGGCGTGGTCACCCGACCTTTCTCATTTGAAGGCGCACATCGCTCCCGCTCAGCCGAGCAAGGTGCCATGCGGCTTAAAGAACACGCTGACACGCTCATCGTAATCCCCAACGATCGCCTGCTGCAAATTGTCAACAAAAACGTCGGTCTCAACGACGCTTTCCGCATGGCAGATGACGTCTTGCGCCAGGGTATCCAGGGCATTTCAGAGCTGATCACCATCCCCGGCTTGATCAACCTCGACTTTGCGGATGTCCGCACAATCATGTCCGAAGGCGGCGCAGCACTGATGGCTGTGGGTCAGGCTTCTGGTGAAGATCGTGCCAAGATTGCGGCTGAACAGGCGATTTCGAGCCAGCTCCTGGACGTCACTATCAATGGCGCTCGCGGTATCCTGTTCAATGTTACCGGTGGAACCAATCTGTCCCTGTTCGAAGTCAACCAGGCTGCCGCGATCATCAAGGAAACCGCAAGCGAGGATGTGAACCTGATCTTTGGTGCCGTTATCGATGAGAACATGGGTGATAACATCCGCATCACCGTGATCGCCACTGGATTTGATCGCCCTGCGTCTCCCCAGGAGGCGGAGCCCGCTTTTTTTCGCCAGGAACATCCCCGTCAACAGCAGGAGCGGCTAAGCATCAACGATACCCGGGCACAGAACGCTCGTGAACAACAGCCAGCTAAGACGAACAAGCAGGAAGATTATATCTACACCAGCGATGTGGACATCACGCTGCCCGCGTTTGTAAGACGCGAACTGAGCAAACGCTCGGAACGTTAGCAATTCAATCAGGATCTCCTGACAGTGCTGATTAGATTCTTCCTCCGGAATAGCGGAGGAAGAATCACGGCGGGGTTGTGACAGCTCCCAACTTGTTTTTATACTGGACAAAAATTTTAAACCTGGGTCCATCTCGGGCATTATTTTGTTAATAAACTAACGATTGTTAAATCCTTTTTATCTGTCGATACACCCAGTAGTCCAATAAGATCACTCCTGTGACTTCCATACCTGTGACCTTGCAAAAGGCCACTGCAAAGTCCCCTCATGGTGAATCTGTCAACACGGAGTCATTTGAGAGGCGTGGTGATCTGCAGTTAAACCAGCTGATCGGCGGATTTCCTTCCGGAGTTTCTCATTTTAGTGCCCTGAAAACAGCTTCCCAAGGAGAGAATATTCAAAAAATATCGGAAAATGCGATCGCAG
>DJGU01000018.1:7292-13697 GCA_002432795.1 Anaerolineaceae bacterium UBA5838 | reverse complement strand
TTTTTTATCCAGGGTAACCATGCACGGGAATTGACCGAAGGTCTCCATAAGACCTTTCCCGTCATAGTGAGATACAAAGCAATTTAAACTGAAAGCCTCCGGAGTTTCTCATTTTGGTGCCCTGAAAACAGTCTCTCAACGAGAGAATATTCAAAAAATATCGAAAAGGAGAATCTGCGGGTCTGTGATTTATTAATGCAACAGGGCGGGAATCTTGTGATATCCCACCCTGAAAGCATTTGGAATAGCTTAATTTACAGCTGTGTCGTCCGGGTAGTTGGCCAGGGCGTCGTCGATGCGGTCGAGCACATCGTCCGTGAGCTTGTCCACCACATCCAGCGCCTTGAAGTTTTCTTCAAGCTGCTCCAGGCGGCTGGCGCCGGTGATGACTGTGCTGACGTTGGGGTTCTTTAGCAGCCAGGCAATGGACAACTGCGCCAGGCTTACACCCAGATCGTCGGCTATCAGGGCAAGGTTCTCGACTGCCTGCATGCGCGCGGGGTCGCTGAACATCTTCTTGAGCCATTCATAGCCGGGCAGGTTGGCGCGTGTGCCCTCGGGGAAGACCCCACCGCGATACTTGCCGCTGAGCATGCCCGATTTGAGCGGGCTCCAGGTGGTGGTGCCAAGCCCAAGTTTTTTGTACAGGATAGCGTATTCCTCTTCAAAGCGGGTGCGGTGCAGCAGGTTGTACTCTGGCTGTTCCATGGTCGGACCAATCAGGTAGTTTTCTTCCGCGAATTTTGCCGCTTCCAGGATACGCTCAGCTGGCCATTCGGAGGTGCCCCAGTAGAAAGCCTTGCCCTGTTGAATGACGTGGTTAAATGCCCTGACCGTCTCGCTGACCGGGGTCTCGTAATCAGGGCGATGGGCGAAGACCAGATCCACATGCTCGAGCTGGAAGTTCCGCAGTGAGCGATTAACGCCTTCGACAATATGTTTGAAGGACAAGCCCTTCTCATTGGGGGTTTGCCCGCCCCAGAAGATCTTGGTGGAGACCACGAATTGCTCGCGCGCCCAACCGAGTTCCTTGAGAGCTTTGCCCATCACGCGCTCGGCTTCGCCATTGGCATAGGCTTCGGCGTTATCGAAAAAGTTGACTCCACGCTCCCAGGCAGCGCTCATCAGCGTCTTGGCGAGCTCGATGTCCACCTGGTTACCGTAGGTGACCCAGGAACCGAAAGAGAGTTCCGATACTTTTAATCCAGATTTTCCTAAATTTCTATAGTTCATATTTTTACTCCTTGTCTTAATTATAGGGAAATACGAGTGGGATGCAAATGAAAGGGTGTATTTTGGCATTGGAGCAATTAAGTATGCGTCCATCCACCTGACCACCTCTGGCTGCTCAAATAGCGGGGGGACTACCCATTTTATCTGGTAAACGCAGTCTCATACCACGCTGAAATGCTTTTATTAGTTTAGTACGGAATATGTTCCAAATCCTGCCAGCTGATTAATGCACCAGCACTTGTTTGCATGGATTGCTCCCCGCCATAGACCACATAACCTTCACTTTCAGGTAAAGCAGTTAGAGACGACCAGTATTTAAGATTATCAAAATAGCTGGTTGAGATTGTTTTTCCAGATTTAATCTCAATCGGAGTAACTCTATTACCCTTTACTAATAAACAGTCAATTTCTTTGCCGTGGTTGTTCTGCCAATAATAGGGATGAAGGTTCTCGCCGTGGTTGTAATTACGTTTAATGAATTCGTTGATTATCAGGTTTTCGAAGAGTGAACCTTTTAGATAATGTAGATTGACTTGTTCTTGTTCGCGGATGCCAAGCAGTGAGCAGGCTACTCCGGTATCATAAAAATACAGCTTGGGTGATTTCACCAGGCGCTTGTTGAAGTTTTGATAGTAAGGTTGTAAGCGATACAGGATATACGAACTTTCCAGTACGGAGAGCCAGGATTTAGCGGTATTTGGGCTAATGCCTGCATCATTCGCCAGGCTAGCATAATTGAGCGGCTGTCCAATTCGGCCGGCACACAGTTGCGTAAATTGTATAAAGGCGTTGATATCCCCGATGTTTTTAAGCAAGCGTACATCCTTGTCCACATAGGTTTGGATATAGGAAGGGTAGAAATCAGTAGGGGAAATTTTTCGGTCGTAGATGCGAGGGTACTGACCTTTGAAGATCAAGTCTTCGTAGGTTACTGTCAAAGGTTCAAGTTCTTGAAGCGAAAAGGGGAGTAGATGTAGGACCGCGGTACGACCTGCCAGCGTCTGGCTGATTTTCTCCAATAACAAAAAATTAGAAGATCCTGTCAGGATAAATTGAATCTGGCGGTTTTCATCCACAATCCTCTGAATGTAAGAAAATAACTCGGGAGTATTTTGAACTTCATCCAGAATAGCGCCATCGGGGTAATTGGAGAGAAAGCCGCGAGGGTCTGTTAGCGCGATCTGCCGGATGTCGGGTTCTTCCAGAGAGACGTAAGGCATAGAAGGAAAAGTAGCTTTCACAAGGGTTGTTTTTCCAGACTGGCGTGGTCCTGTGATCGTAATCACCTGAAATTTCTGGCTCAGGGACGTAATCTTAGTTGCAAGGGTTCTTTCTATCATAAAGACACTCCAAACTTTTTAATCAAATATACTAATTGTCTTATCCATATTATAACAATAATGTACAATTATGCAATGTAAATGCGGAATTGTACGTATAAACTTCTTGGTTTGCGCAAAGCAGGACGAGCTTTGCTCGTTTTTCTTTTCATGACATTTACCCAGTCTTTGGGCTGTGGTTTTTTCTAGGTCTGGTCAAAAGTGTAACGACAGCCTTAGATAAATGTAGAAATATTATTGGCATAGGTGGGTCTGGCAATTTGTTGACGCATCGTATTTTGCGTGATATTATTTTTCTCTGACGCCCCCATCGTCTAGTGGCCCAGGACGCGGCCCTCTCAAGGCCAAAACCAGGATTCGAATTCCTGTGGGGGCACTCTTTATTTAATCGGAGCTACCATGAACCAATCTAAGCCCTCCTATAGCATTCCTTACCCCCGCTTACAGGTCAGACGCAAGATCCTGAGTTTTTTAGCGCGCGGCTTGCTGAAGCTGTTGACCCGCACAAAAATCGAAGGACTTGAAAATATCCCCACTGAGGGGCCGGTCATCCTGGCAGGGAATCACGCCGCTTATATTGAGCCAATATTGATCACTGTCTACTCCAAGCGCATGGTGGAACCAATTGGGGCGGGCGATCTGCCCTTCGAGGGGATTATTGGTACCATTACGTCTTTTTATGGCTTCATTCGGCTTAACCGCGGCAACCTGGATCGCAAGGGGTTGTATCAGGCGCTGGATGTGCTCAAGCAGGATGGTGTGATCGGCATGTTTCCTGAGGGCGGAACCTGGGCACCGGGTAAGATGCAGCCTCAGATCGGCGTGGCGCTGCTCAGTCAGCGTACCGGCGCAAAAGTTGTGCCGATTGGCTTCAGCGGGCTGCAGGGGTCCTTCCAGCGAGTAATGCAGCTGAAACAGCCCAAGCTCCTGATGAGAGTCGGTAAGGCAATTCCAGCTCTGAAGCCCTCAGACAGCGTTGCTGACAAAGATCAGTTAATGGGCTATTCGCGCCAGGTAATGGACGCGGTTTATGAACTGATTACTGAAGAAGAGAAAAATCTCATCCCCGATGAATCGCGTTATTCGCTCTCACTGCACCTTGAGGGTGAGGAAATCCCAGATCTGTCTTGGGGCTCAGCGATCGCGCATTTTTTGCACTCACCTGTGTTGTTAGACAGTCTTAAAATTAATCTGAAGCTGCCGGTAGGGGCCTTGTATGAGCAACCCGGAAGCATAAATTCGCATGCAGTACAGTCTGCTTTGGCAACGGTGCAGCAGTATCTGCAGGTTAACCCGGCATTTTTTACCTACCGCTTTGGGCTGGAAGAGGGGAGCCGCGTAGCAGAAGGGATCAAGGTTCTGCAATCCTTGTTGAAAAAGGCAAATGCTGCGGGCAAGCTTGTCCGGATTACTGCCCGTTCAGTCGTAACCTACAAGGACGGACGACTTGAAACCGGCGAAAAGCATTTCGTAATCGACCCGGTGAGGCAGCCAGTCTAAGCGGCGGAAGGCTGAATATCGCGCACGTTCAGCTGCATCGTGCTGCGCCCGTTGAACTCATTGATCTCAAAGGTGTAAGCAATATCCACATAATCAGGCAAGTTTTCAAGCAGAGCACCATGCCGAAAGGCGATGGCATCCAGCTGATTGCTGCCCGCCCCAAGCAGCAGCTTGAGGTGTTCGCCCTTGCCGACCGCATTCGCGCGCAGCACGCGGCAGTTACGGCTGGAAAAGAGCGCGCTCGGGTTGGAAGCGCCGGTGGGTTCCAGTTGGTCAACCGCGTCAAGGATACCTGGAAAGTGCTCAGCCTGTAATTTATCGAGGGCAATTTCATAATCGATGTGAAGCACGGGGGTCAGATCGATCCCCTTGAAAGATTCACGCGCGATGTTGATGAGCCGCTCCTGGAATGCCAGGGCATTTTCGGCGCGTACAGTAAGACCGGCTGCCATCGGGTGTCCGCCGTGCCTCACCAGCAAATCGCTGCATTGGTCCAGAGCGTGGTTGATGTCGAACTCGGGGATGGAGCGGCAGGAAGCTTTGATGAGGTCACCCTCGACCGAACCGATAATGGCGGGTTTGTAGTACGCCTCCGTCAGCCGCCCGGCAGCCAAACCTACCACGCCCGCGTTGTAATCAGGCGAGGCAGAGAACAATATCGGAACGTCCGGGTCTTGCTCTGCGATGCTGAGCATGGTCGATTCGATAATCTCGTTGGTGATTTCCTTGCGGCTGGAGTTGAGCGAATCAAGCTGCTGTGCCAGCACGCCAGCCTCAAAAACATCCTTGCTGGTGAGCAAGCGGAAGGCATCCAAAGCACTTTCGAGGCGCCCGGCAGCATTCAGACGCGGACCAATGACAAAGCCAAGGTGCCCCGCGTTAAATTTGGCGGGATTTATGGAGGCTACCTGTGCCAGTGAAAACAAACCCTGCCTCCGCGGCTGGCGCATCAGCGCAAGACCACGCTTGACCAGGGAGCGGTTTTCTCCGGTCAGCGGAGCAACATCCACCACTGTGCCAATGGCTACCAGGTCGAGCCATTGGTTGAGGTCAACGGCAGGATTTGGATGGGTCTGAAGCCATGCCTCCGCCAATTTATATGCCAGCCCCACACCCGCGAACTCCTTATAGGGGTAAGGGTCAGCCAGCTGGTGCGGATTGATGACGGCATCAGCCTGCGGGAGTTGATCGCCGGGTTGGTGATGGTCGGTGACGATCACGCGCATTCCCAGGTTGTTAGCCCGCTGTACCTCCTGCAAAGAGCGGATACCGCAGTCGACGGTGATGAGCAGCTGCGTACCTTCGGCAGCCAGCAATTCGACGGCGTCCAAGTTGAGCCCGTAACCCTCATCAAAACGGTTAGGGATGTAAACGCGCGGCTCATGACCGAGTTGGCTGAAAAACTCAAACAGCAGCGAGGAGGCAGTTACGCCGTCGGTATCATAGTCGCCATAGATGGTGATATTGTCGCCTTCCTGAAGCGCCTGTTCAATAACTTGGATCGCTTCGCGAATGCCGAGCATCTGGAAAGGATCGGTTGAAGTGGGAGAGTCAGTTCCCAGGTAAGCCCTGGCAACCTCCGCGGTGGTAATGCCGCGGTTAAAGAGCAGTTGCCGCAGGAATGGCGGGTAATCTCTAAGGGTGTTTTTGACGTCGTTTGGGATGAGGGGTGCAATGACCCAGCGTTTTTTCGGGGTGGTGTGTTTGGTTGCTGTCATTTGCTAATTGTACCTTGTCTTGCAAAGGCACCTCCGGAGATTATGAATTGGCCTCCCTGTGAGACCGTCTCAAACAGGCAGGTTTTACCTATCCCAGGAGCACCCTGCAGCGTTTTGCACAGGAGCTGAGCGCAAAACTAAGGGGTGGTACTGGGGCGCGGAGTTGCGGTCGGCAAGGGGGTCGCAGTAGGCAAGGGCGTTCTGGTTGGCGTCAGCGTGGCGGTTGGGCTGGGAGTGAAGGTTGGCGTGCGCGATGGAGTCGGTGTTATGGTGGGAGTGCTGGTGGGGGGATTGCCGAGGACGCGGAAGTGACCGCTCGTGATCCACTTTTCCCCAATGAAAAACTGCAATTGGTAGCTTCCCGGCAGCCATTCGGCAGGCGCAAGCTCCAGCAGAGCCGCACCATAACCGCCACTGCCGCCCTGCCAGGTTCCGCTGTTGTAGTGCACGATCTCCCCATCCCGTACCCAAATTTCCGTCCACTGCACGCCCGGATCCATCATGTTGTAACTGTAGGTGCCATAAATCGTCTCAAGTGGGTTTTCAAACTCGATAGCGGGTTCGATAGCTTGCAGGTCATCGTCAATTTCAGTTGAAAACTGGATCAGGCTGAA
>DJGU01000018.1:5513-7253 GCA_002432795.1 Anaerolineaceae bacterium UBA5838 | reverse complement strand
TCGGGGATGAAGGGCGTACCGGTTACCGATGGCGTGCTGGTGAGGGTGGGGGTCAATGTGAGTGTGGGTGTGAGGGTGATGGTGGGAGTCAGCGTGATAGTGGGGGTCAGCGAGGGGGTAAGGGTGGGCGGGAAGTAGCGGTAAGCGAAGCCTTCGCCCCAACGCAGGTTGGCATAGGCAAATACAAGCAGCAACAGCACGCCCAGCAACAGGCGTGCGCCAAGTTCGTATTGCTGGCGTTTCTTGAAGAAGAAAGGCAGCCTTTTACCAGTACGGAAGGCCTTGCGCGCACTGAAAGCCAGCCAGATTGCTGCGATGGCTGCCATGATACTGATGACGATTATCGTGGAACGGATGTCTACGTTCATTTTTTGGATTATAGCAGGGATTGACAGCTTGAAAACTTCGCAGAAGTGTTTCATGTAGAATTGACTTTGGAACAATCTCCTGCAAGCAGGGTTTATCAACGCGTAATAATCAAAAGGAACTGAAATGGAAGACCTGACAGAGGCTTATATCACTAAAGCATCGGTGGAGGTTCAGGGTGTCCTCCGCCGCGTCAGGCAGCTCGTGCTTGAGGTCGATCCGGAGCTGACGCAGACCCTCAGCTACCAGATGCCGACCTTCAAGAAGCACGGCAAGGCAGTCTTTCATTTTGCGGCTCAGAAGAAGCACCTCGGCATCTACCCGACCCCAGCAGCCATTGAGCATTTTGCGGCGAGGCTTGAGGGTTACCGGACCAGCAAGGGCGCCATCCAGATTCCCTACTCCATGCCGCTGGATGAAGAGTTTATTGAGGATCTGGCGCGCTTCAATCTGGACGCGTTGGAAAATCGATAATCCTTGAAAATACAGGATACGATCCCGGAAAATACAGGATCTAATCCCAGAAAATACAGGATCTACCTTGGAATAACAGAACGCGACTGACGGGGTGGTTAATTAGTAAACTAATTCCCCTATATAAGGCTCAGCAAAAAGGGCGGGGGTGCCGCCGGTATGCCAGAAGAGTACTTTCTCAGAGGGTTTAAAGAAGCCCTGGCGGATGAGGTCAAGCAAGCCGGCAGCAGCGCGGCCGGTATAGACCGGATCGAGCAAGATAGCTTCACGACGGGCAAAGAGCAGGATAGCTTCTTTTTCCGCGGGGGTCATCACGCCGTAACCAGCGGAGCAATAGGAATCATTTACAAGGATTTCTTCAGGGCGGAAGCGAGTTTCAAGTTGCAGTAACTGCGCGCCAGCATTGGCGATCTCAGCAATTGTTTCAGAAAACTCTCGCGCGGGTTTGTCAACGCTGATACCAAGAATCCTTGCATGGCTGGCGGTTTCGCGCGCGCCCAGCAGCATACCGGCTTGTGTTCCGCCTGAGGAAGTCGCAAAAACGATCCAATCCGGGTTGAGATCCTGCTCATGTAATTCAAGCATTGCCTGGCGGTAACCCAGAGCACCAATCGCATTGGAGCCGCCGTAGGGGATGAGATAGGGCTTGCGGTTTTCTGCCTCAGCTTTCTTCGTGATCTCATCCAGAGCCCGGTCGCGCTGCTCTTTTGGCACAAAGGTGATCTCGGCACCGCTGAGCAGGTCCAGGTACAAATTGCCCTGGGGCTGTTCAGGTTTATCACCTGCCAGCACCAAAATGCAGTCCATGCCGAGTTTGGCAGCAGCGGCAGCCACCTGGCGGCAGTGGTTGGACTGCACCGCGCCAGTGCTGATGAGGGTTTGGCAGCCTTTCGCAGCAGC
>DJGU01000018.1:5265-5430 GCA_002432795.1 Anaerolineaceae bacterium UBA5838 | reverse complement strand
TGGGGACCACCCAACAGCTTTGTGAGGTGGGGCAACGCTTCGATCGGGGTGGGTAGCTGGGCAAGTTGCATGCGCTCAATCATTCAGGCTCCTTTTGTTGGCTTTCAATCCACGCCGGCGCAGCAGATTGAGCACTTTGGGCAGTGTTTCGGTGTAGCGGCGATA
>DJGU01000018.1:2334-5145 GCA_002432795.1 Anaerolineaceae bacterium UBA5838 | reverse complement strand
TCCCACTGCAGCAGGTAATTGGGCATCAATTCGCGGCAGTTCTCAGTGGACATGCCAAACATGTAGCGCGCGCTGCCATTGAAGTGGAAGAGAATCAAGGCCGCCACCGGCTGATTTTCAACCTCAGCAATCAGAATCTTCGCCATATCTGCTTCAATGAACATACGCCAGGTATTAAGATAGTAGTCCGCGTGGCGAATTACGAAACCATCCCGAACTGCTGTTTCAGCGTACATTTTGTAGAGCATAGGCAGCTCAGCGATTTCCCCCAGCCTCACCCGCACACCCTTGCGGGCTGCCAGGCGGATGTTGTAGCGCGTTTTTTGCTTCATCGCAGCCAGGAGGTCCTCTTCGCTTTTTGTCAGATCCAGCAAGACTGAATTGCGGAATTGGATCTGATCCTGGGAATACTGCCAGCCACGCCTCTTTAACTCTTCTTGCAGCGCGAGCCCCTGCGGCGCGGGAACTTCATCGTCTTCACCAAGAATGCCTGTGCCAAGCAGCACGTCCGGATCAACCTTGATGAAAATTGCTTTTTCCTGGCGGCAGATGTCCTGCAAGGCGTCAAACATGCGTGAAACCGCAGACTGGTCCTGCCAATGCAAGACCGGTCCCTTTGGAGCGTAGAGCACGGTGAATTTCAAACCTACCAGAGACATCTGTCGGCGCAGGATCAGGGCAAGCCCTTCAGGAGCCTGTGGATCACTCCCCTCCCAAAAGTACATGGGACTCCAGCCGTTTTGCTTCTTGGCTTCTGCCCATTGTGACGTTTGCAGGATATGCGCGTCGGGGAACTGCAGCAGGAGCTGGTTCCAATCCGGAATTTGATCTTCTTCCAGCCTGATCATCTTCAGTCTGCCACTCTTCCAGCTCGAATTTTTTGGTAGACACGATATAAAAGCGGCTTGTAGACCCGAACATAAGCCGGCACGGAACGCACTACCTCACCACCAAAACCGCGTTTGAAGCGATAGACTCCCCAAAGCCCGTCACTGCGCTGGATAAATTGCTCCTCAAGCTCTTCAGCGCTGGCATCAGGGATGCCCCACAGGTCGTAAGTTCTGGCACCGTGGGCTTTGGACCAGCGCATGGCTTCCCATTGGAGCAGATAGGTGGGCATCAGGTTGCGGCTGGCGTCATCGGATGCGCCGTAAAAATACCAGGAACGCTCCCCTGAAAGAAAGAGCATCAGATATGCCAGGGGTTTCTCGTCATGAAAGGCGCCAAGCAAAACGCAGGCTCCAGATGGCGAGAAGATGTCAAAAGCTTTCTGGTAATAGGAAATGTCATGCACGGCAAAACCATCACGCGTGCCAGTGGTCTGCATCAGGTTGTAGAAGCCTTGAATGTCATTCGTTTCCCGGACCAACACGCCTTTTTTCTCAGCCAGGCGAATGTTGTAGCGTGTTTTTTGCTTCATGTTCGCTAATAGCTCTGCTTCATCAGCCCTCAGATCCACCAGGATTGTGCTGCGGGGCTGGATGGTGTGGGATTCCACCGCGAAACCTTGCATTTGTTCAGCAAGTTCTGTAGTCAAATCGCCTTCACTAAGGTCGGGCTCTACCTGCAGGAAGATAGCGTGGTGCTGCTTGCAGGCAGCATCTATTTGATCCCAAAGGGAGGCCCAATTCTTGCCAACCGGACCTTTTGGCAGGTAGGCAATGCTGAAACCCAAAGGCAATTTGCGAAAGAGCACTTGTGCCTGGGCGCTTTGACTGCTAAAAACTTCGGGCTCCCAGCCAAACTCAGCCTTAAACTGCCCCCAGAGAGGGCTCTGAAGCAGATGGGGTGTTTTGGAAGTTGCCTGGCTGGTCTCGTTCATAAATTAGCGCCCTTTGAACCCCAAAACGGAGCCAACGGTGCGCAGCAGGATATTGATGTCCATCCAGATGGATGCATGTTCGATGTAATACAGATCGTACTGTAGTTTGGTGGCGGTCTCTGCAATCGTCTCAGCATAAGCCTGGTGAATCTGAGCCCATCCGGTGATACCCGGTTTGACCAGCATGCGTGCACGGTAGAAGGGTACTTCCTTCTGGAAAACTTGCACCAACTCGACACGCTCGGAACGGGGCCCCACAAAGCTCATTTCACCGCGTAAAACGTTGATGATCTGAGGCAATTCATCCAGGTGGGTTTTTCGTAACAATCTTCCGATGCGCGTGATGCGAGGATCATTGGTGGCAGTCACCAGTGCTTCTTTTTCCATATCCGAATTAGACTTCATGGTACGCAATTTGAAGATGGTGTACGGCTTTCCACCTCTTCCCAGGCGTTGTTGAGTGAAGATGATTGGCCGACCGGAATCAAGCAGAATTACGAGGGCAAGCAAAGGGAACAGGATCACCAGCGCGATAAGTCCGATCAGACCCAGCGCCAGGTCCATCAGGCGCTTGCCAAGACGGTAAAAACCGCTGGTAGGTGCGCGGTCAAGGAAAGCGCGCACAACCCAATCCGATTCGAGCAGGTCAATTGGCACACGTCCCGAGAGACTCTCGTAGGTGTCTGTCATGGTGGTCAGGTTGATGCCCTCTTCCTGCGCAGTCAGGATGCTTTGAAACATCCCGTGATTCATTTCATTGGAAATTGCCAAAATCAGGTCGGTTATACCCTGGTTGGCGATAATCTCCACCATGCTTTCGTGATTGCCAAGGATTGGATAGCCCTGGATGGCGGTGCCAAGTTTGGAGGGATCGTCATCAATCAGTCCGATCAATCTAAAGGGAGGCGGATCGAGTTCGGAGATGACCTCCACCAGGGCGGAGCCGGCTTTGCCTGCGCCGATGATCAGGACGCGTTGTTGGCTTGCAA
>DJGU01000018.1:793-2243 GCA_002432795.1 Anaerolineaceae bacterium UBA5838 | reverse complement strand
AATGGCAGATACCAGGAAAACCGTCCCGATACTGCGCAGTGTCTGACGTAAATTTGCTGATTTCTGGGTGTCATAGGTGTCTACCAGCAGGATGATCCAAATAAAGGGTAGGAGGTAGAACCAGGCCGGAGCACGATACTTCAGAAATTCCACGGAAAATTGATACCAACTATCCCCCGATGCCCAAACATAAAGAGAAATCCCAAGAGCTATAACAGCAGCCAAAAGATCACCCAGAACCAAAATGACACGTAGATCTGAGGGCTTAAGGCGAAACTTAGTATTGTAGGCTCCAGCGTTTTTGTTTGTCATTTATTCTTCCGAACACCGAATGCACCGGCAATAAAGCCGGCGCCCCAGCAAAAATGCATTGTGATGATGGCAAGTGGTATGCCAATCATCATCAGTATATCTCTTTTTTTGATTGCAATGTGTGTGCCAACGCTGAGAAGGATTAGAAGATACAAGCCCAACACCAATGCGAAGAGAACCAGGAATGGTTTCCAGAAAAACCCTGCCAGTAATGTAACCACTAAGCCCAAGAGAAACGCAGGCGGCAGAGCCTGGCGCCAGCGCAAGGTCTCTGGGTAGCGCTTCAGCATTTGGACCTTCCAATAGCCATATCCATAGTATTGTTTCGCGAGCGCGCGCAGATTGGCGCGGGCGAAGTAGGTGCAGCGGATCTTGGGGTCGAGCCAGATTTTTCCGCCGCTTTGGAGGATGCGCGTGTTAAGCTCATAGTCTTCATTTGCCAGCAGAGTTTCGTCAAAGAGCCCGATTTGCTCAAAAAGATCCCGCTTGTAGGAGCCATAAGGGACGGTGTCCACGTAGTCTGCTTTGTCCGTGAAGCGGTAACGGGCATCCCCAACCGCCAGAGGATTGCCTGCTGCCGCGGCTATTGAACGCGCGATCCAGGTATCCTTTGCGGGTTGGATATCCCACACGCCGCCGACGTTTTGGGCAAGATTTCTCTCAAGGGCATCCACGCAAAGCGCAACGTAATCCGGGTTTGGGATGGAATGCGCATCCATGCGAACAATAATGTCGCCGTTGGAAGCGTGAATTGCGGCATTCAGCCCAGCTGGAATGATGCGCTGCGGATTGTCCACCACCAGCAGGTCAAAACCGGGGTGAGCAGTCTTAAAGTCCGCAACCTTCTGGCGGGTAAGGTCCTCCGAGAATCCATCCGCAATCACCACCTGCAAGAGTTCGCGGGGGTAGCTTTGGCTGTATAGGGCAGCCAAAACAAGGTGGATGGTTTTTTCCTCATTCCGGCAGGGAATGATCACAGAAACACTTGTGGGCATAATATTCCGGGGTACCTGGTTTTTTCCTGTCAGCAGTTGTTCTTTGGCTGGCGCTAAGACGGCAGCACCGCAATCGCTTCGACCTCGACAATGCCGCCCTTTGGCAACGCAGCCACCTGGATGGCTGAACGGGCAGGATAGTC
>DJGU01000018.1:0-756 GCA_002432795.1 Anaerolineaceae bacterium UBA5838 | reverse complement strand
AGAAAAACAGTGGTCTTGACCACTTGTTCAAGGCTGGAGCCGGCACTTTCGAGCACGGATTTCAGGTTTGTGAGGGCGGTTCGCGTTTGGGCTTGAATGCCGCCTTCCACAATTGAGCCGCTGGTGGGGTCAATTCCGAGCTGACCACTTACGAAAACCAGGGTATCTGTGGCGATAGCGACTGAATAAGGTCCGATAGCCTTGGGGGCGTCTGAGCAAGTAACGACTTCCCGTTTGCTGCAACAACTCATAATTACCTCTTTTCAGGATGTAGTGCAGGAATTATAACATTGAGAATCTCTGCTGATCCTCAGGTCAACTCATTGAGCTGCATGGTTCTATGTTTTCCTGGCAGCTATTCATACCTGCCAGTCTCCAATGCCTTTCCAGCAGTGGTCGAGATGCTCTGCCAGGACGTCCTTGAGTTTGTACTTGACGGTCTGCCGTGCTGCCATCATCAAGGGCACTCCGCCCATCTGATTCAGCCTTCTGCCAATCTGCTTGGCGTCGCGGTGGTGGCATTGGATGTCAAAAGGCCCACCAGGAGTAATCGAAATAAAGTCATCCATGCGGCCAATTTTAAGCAGCTCTTCAATCATCTGTTTGACCTCAGCCTTGCTGTGCGCGTCCAGGGCGCGGATTTCAGGCTCACCAAAAATGCGATTTAAAAGACTCATCAGGACTCCTTCCTGTTCAACAATTATAAGGGATTCCAGATAAAAAGACGGGAGCTGTAACCCCGGTCTGAAGTTTAGT
>DJGU01000135.1:374-2690 GCA_002432795.1 Anaerolineaceae bacterium UBA5838 | reverse complement strand
TTGTGCCAGCCCCCAGCGCGACACCCTTGCCGACTGATACGCTCGCGCCAAGCCCAACATCAAGCCCCACACTCACTCCAACACCCGCACCGGTCACTTACACCGTCACTGAGAAAGACGATATGTTTGGTGTGGCACTCAGATACGGTATCTCACTGGATGAACTCAAAGCCGCCAACCCGACCGTGATCCCCAACATGATGAGCGTTGGGACTGTGTTAATTATCCCCATCACTCCCACACCACCCGCAACAGGCACCAACCCAGAACTCCCCGTCCAAACGCCAGACCCCTTCAGCCCTCTGCAAATAGCTATGGCGCCAATCTGTTATCAGGACGCTCTGGGAGGTGCTTACTGCTTTGCGCAGCTTGAAAACACCAGCGAATCGCCCGTGGAAAATCCCTCTGTGCGCTTTACTCTGAGCAGCGCAGACAGCACGTTGGAGATGGACGGCATTTTGCCGCTCAACATCCTGCCAGCCCAGGAGACGATGCCCACCGTGGCTTATTTCTCTGCTCCCATTCCGGAAGCTTTTGAAGTCAGCGCTCAAATTACAGACTGGCTGCCGGTCATGCCGGATGACGCACGCTACCTGGAGGCAGAAATCGCAGCAGAGCCGCCAGCCATCGCTGCCGGCGCGAGCTTTGCGGAAGCAGCGGGCAGGGTGAACATTGCGCAAGGTGAAGCCGACTACGTCTGGGTCCTGGGGGTGGTCTATGACCTGGACGGTCAGGTGCTTGGGCTGCGCCGCTGGGAGGCAGAAGTTCCGCTCTCCACCAGCAGTTCCATTCCATTTTCTTTTAGAATTTATGCCATGCAGGGGGAGATCACAGACTTGAAATTGTTCGTTGAAGCGCACGCCAACATTCCCTGAGGTGAATATGAAAAATGAACTGCTGCCAGAACTCGGCAAAAAAACGTACGTAATGGGCATTATCAACCTGACCCCCGACAGTTTCTCGGGCGATGGGCTGCTCAGAGAGCGCGACTATATCCGCACGGCAATGCTGCAAGCGGAGAATTTCATGCAGGATGGCTGCGACATCCTCGACGTAGGCGCAGAATCCACTCGCCCCGGAGCGGTGGAAATCAGCGCGGAAGAAGAATTAAACCGCTTATTACCCGTAGTGAAATCCCTGCGCGAAGAAATGCCAAATGTCATTCTCTCGATTGACACTTATAAGGCTGAAACCGCCCGGGCATGCCTGGCGGAAGGGGCGCAGGTCATCAATGACATCTGGGGCTTTCGCTATGACCCAGCCATGGCAAGCACGGTAGCCGAGGCTGGCGCTACCGCGATTTTGATGCACAATCGCACGCAAGGGGCGCAAGCAGTCACCAGTGAGCTCGGTGGACGCTATGAAGGCGTAGAGTATGAGGATATCGTAACCGAGGTGCGCGAGTGGCTGGCGGAGGCCGCGGAGTCAGCTATTGAGGCAGGTGTGAGGCCAGATAGAATCATTATTGACCCCGGGATCGGTTTTGGCAAAACGACCGAACAAAACCTGTTCCTGCTCAAGCATATTGACGAACTGCGCGAATTGGGCTTCCCGATCTTGCTGGGCATCTCACGCAAAGGCTTTATTGGGCACACGCTCAATTTGCCGCAGGGAGAACGCCTGGAGGGCAGCCTGGCAGCCAACGCCTGGGGTGTGCTGCACGGGGCAGACATTCTGCGCGTGCACGACGTGAGGGAAACGGTGCGCCTGGCGCGCATGCTGGACGCAATCCGTTTCAGTCAGCTGCTGCAAAATTGATCAAAGCTCAAATTCAAGCAGATAATCGCTGTTAATGATTTCCAACGGTCAATGATGGGAACATTTTTTCTGTGACTTCGTCTTAAGTAAAATAGGCGTGATTCTACGCCTCGATCCGGAGGATCTATGAACAAAAATCTCTTCTCTTTGTTGATCGCATTCGCTCTGACGCTAACAGGCTGCCTGGCGGCTGCCCCGGGCAACAGCACAGAACTTGAGCAGCTCCAGCAGCAAAACCAATTGCTTTCTGAGCAACTGTTGGCCGCGCAGGAGCAAATCAACACCCTCTCAACCCAAATTGCAGACCTCGAAAATGCGAGTGAGCCGTTGGAGCCTGTTGAATTCTCTTTTGAGGCGTTGGCTGCTGAAATTTTCCCTCTCCTTCAAAGCCAGGATTTTGCCGCATTAGCGCCTTTCATTCACCCTGAACTGGGAGTGCGCATTTCTCCTTATGGCTATGTCAATGTGGAAACGGACCTGGTCTTTAGCAGGGAAGAAGTGGCGGCATTCGGAAACAATCAGCAAGTTTACCTTTGGGGTGTGCAGGCAGGCAGCGGT
>DJGU01000135.1:0-332 GCA_002432795.1 Anaerolineaceae bacterium UBA5838 | reverse complement strand
GGGCATTATGTTGAGTACTTCCAACCGGGAACAGAAGAGTATGGTTACCTGGACTGGCAATCGCTGCGCCTGGGCTTTCAGCAAAGCGGGGATGGGGCTTATTACCTGATGGCAATCATCCACGATGAGTGGACGCCCTGAGGAACAGGAAGATTGCCTTAGCTGCTCTGTGACTGGGAGATAAGTTCTTCTGCCAGTTTCTGCAGGCGTTCGCGCTCGTCTTTATCCTCAATGTGCTGGCGCTTCCAGTAGAGCTCCAAGAGCTCCGCGTGGGTCATGCTGCTGGCCTCAAAACTGTCACCAAGACGTGTTCGCGCTTCGGTAATGGGCTT
>DJGU01000048.1:3536-4268 GCA_002432795.1 Anaerolineaceae bacterium UBA5838 | reverse complement strand
GTGTTGATCGCGCTCAGCATTGGCGTCATCAAATTACACGAGCTTGTTCCCCAGGCGGGCAAAGCCCTGCGGGGCTACCTGAGCCAGGGACAGCAATTTATACGTAGTGCTGGCGATGCGTCTGCAAAACCAATTATGGCGCTGCGCGAATTTAATGCGAAGATTCAACAAATTGGGGCCAGTCTGACCGACCGGTTCTCAAAAAAAGGATAAAACTTATGAAACCAAACATTCGAACACTGACTCTTGTGATTGGAACCCTGGCTGGCGCTTTCATCGGCTATCGGGCTGCCATGACTTTCATTGAGCAATCTGAAGCGGAAAATAAAAGCCTGCCGATCACCGCTCAGCAAGGTCTGCAAGTGGGATTGACGGCGCTCGGTGTTCTCAAACAAATCACCAGCATCAGCCAAAACAAGAAATAACCCGGAGGTTACGACTCTTGTTTGAGCTAATCTTCCTGGGCACATCCGCATCTGCGCCCTCCATCAAACGCGGTTTGTCCTCACTCGTCGTAAAACATGACGAGTTTCGTTTCATGGTGGATTGTGGTGAGGGCACACAGCGGCAGATCCTGAAATCCGGAGTTGGTTTCAAGCGGCTGAACCACATCCTGCTCACCCATGGGCACCTGGATCATATCCTCGGTCTGGCAGGCTTGCTTTCCACTTTCATGCGCTGGGAGGCCATTGAGGAAGTCAACATTTACGCCAGCCGCCATACGATGGACCG
>DJGU01000048.1:3164-3469 GCA_002432795.1 Anaerolineaceae bacterium UBA5838 | reverse complement strand
GCTTTTCCGGTCGACCATCGCGGCTCATCCTCGCTGGGCTACCATTTCACAGAAAAAAGTCACCGTCCCTTCCTTTCAGATATAGCAGAAGCCCTGGGCGTGCCCAATGGACCTTGCCGGCGCGACCTCATCCAAGGACAGGCAATTACTCTGGCTGATGGCAGGCTGATCAGGCCTGAGGATGTCCTGGGCGAAGAACGCCCGGGAGTGAGCCTGGCAATTGTTGGGGATGTAGGCAAACTCGATAAACTCCGGGAGCATGTGGCAGGGGCGGATATGATGGTGATCGAAGCCACCTACCTGGC
>DJGU01000048.1:0-3071 GCA_002432795.1 Anaerolineaceae bacterium UBA5838 | reverse complement strand
TATCTTGCCAATGATTTCGACCGGTTTGAAGTCCGCAAGCCCGAACAGCCGGAATGAGCCTTTTTGGCTGCAAAGGCTGACCGTGCTTTCATGTTAGAATCCCAATTTGTATGTTTGAAACGAAATTGATCTTAGCTTCCACCTCGCCGCGCAGGAATGAACTCTTGCGTTTGCTTGGGATTCCCTTCGAAATGCGTCCCTCTAATGCTGACGAGACTCATCCCGATAATGTGGATGCGGTTGGCTATGTGCGCCAGATGGCGCGGGAAAAAGGGCTGGCAGTATTGCATGCTGATGGTGAATGGATCCTGTCCGCGGATACTATCGTGGTATTGGATGGACAGGTCGTTGGCAAACCGGCAGATGAAGCAGAAGCCTATCAGGTCCTGCGTGCCATGCGCGCTCGCGGGCACAAGGTCTACACCGCCTTATGCTTACGCATAGAACATGGCGGTGGGACGATGGAATCGCTCTGTGCCACTGACGTTTTTATGCGCGATTATTCAGAAGAAGAACTGGCGGCATATATCGCCAGCGAAGACTACCGCGACAAAGCCGGCGGATATGCCATCCAGCATCGGCAGTTTCACCCCTGCACCGGCGTGCAGGGCTGCTACGCAAACGTGATGGGGCTTCCGCTCTGCCACCTTGCCATGCTGCTTGAGTCGGCTGGCATAAAACTGGAGGTGGACGTGCCCCAGGCCTGTCAGCGGTACAATGAAATAACGTGTGAAGTCTATCCGCAGATCTACCGTAAAGAAACCACAGGGTAAGATGATGAAATCCTTCAACAAGATGCTTTTTGTGTTCCTGATTGCAGCGACGATGCTCTCCGCTTGCAATGGCAGCAACACAGAACCCGCTCCCACCCTGACCCCAACCACAGGGCTGCCTGAACCCGTGATCAATGTTGAGTCTGTGCCGGATGTTGAGCAGGCGGCAAAAGCCTACTTTGACCTCTGGAAGGCTGAAGATTACGCGGCCATGTACGACAGGCTCAGCCAGTTGACCAAAGACGCGGTCTCGCTGGAAGATTTTGAAAAGAGCCACCGCAATACAGCTATCAAGCTCACAATGCAGGGCATGGATTACACCATTCTCTCAAAAATGGTCAACCCCACCAGCGCACAGATTGGCTATGAGATCCGCTACAGCACGGCATTGATGAATGAGATTTCCCGTAATACCATTATGAATCTCAGGCTGGAGGACGGCGCCTGGCATGTGCAGTGGGAAGCCGGCATGATGCTGCCGGAACTGGCGGGCGGGAATTACCTTGAACTGGTAATCGAAGTTCCTGCGCGCGGCAATATTTATTCATCAGATGCCTCGGATAACTATCCCTTGGTCTCGTTTGAAGACGCTGTGACCGTCATGGTCACCCCCGGTCAGATTAACCCCGACAGTGAGGGGCAGATGGTTTCGCTGCTGGCCGAAATGTTCGACCGCTCAGAAGTCTCTATTTACGCTGAATATGAAAACACGGCTGATTATCAGTATGCTGTGATTGGTGATGTCACTTTGGCTACAGCCAATCAGTATTATGACCGGCTCTCGCGTTATGACGCGATTTCTCTTTCTGACTTCCGCTCGCGTTTTTATCACGACGGCGGCATCGCGCCGCACGTGACCGGCTTTGTCTTGACTGTGCCGGCTGAAGAACTGGAAAAGTACCAGCGTTTGGGCTACACCGGCGAGGAGAAGATTGGCGCTTCCGGACTCGAAGCCTGGGGTGAGCAGTATCTTGCTGGAACCCACGGCGCGGATCTCTACGTAAAAGATCCCCAGGGTCAGGTGCTGACCAAGATTGCCAGTGTTCCTGCCCAACCGGCTCAATCCATCTACAGCACGATTAACAGCGCTTATCAATACCGCCTGCAGCAAAGCTTCGGCGACATGGTCGGCGCGATTGTGGTGATGGAGCGCGACACCGGTAAGGTGATTGCCATGGTCTCCAGCCCAGGCTATGATCCGAATGTTTTCATCGCGCCTTATTACACGTCATATTCGATTGCCGAGATCACTCAGAACCCTTTGAACCCCATGTATAACCGGGCATCGCAGGGCGTCTACCCTCCGGGCTCGGTGTTCAAAGTCATCACGATGGCGGCGGCGCTTGAAACGGGCGTCTATCAACCGGACTCTTCCTATTATTGTGACAGTTACTGGCGAGAATTGGAAGGTTGGGTAGGCGAGGATTGGACGGTAAGCCGTGGGTTTGGAGCTTCAGGGCAGTTGACCCTGCAGGAAGGGCTGATGCGGTCCTGCAACCCCTGGTTCTGGCACATCGCTTATTCTTTGTGGAATGAGGGCTATCGTACTTCAATCCCTGACCTGGCGATTGATTTTGGACTGGGCAAGCCGACCGGCATCGAAATCCCGGAATTTGCTGGCAGCATCAACCCGACCCCAACTGAGATCAGCGAATATGTACAAATGGCGATTGGGCAGAGCACCATGCAGGTGAGTCCGTTGCAGGTTGCCGCTTTCATTGCGGCTGTCGGCAATGGCGGAACGCTTTACCAGCCAACGCTGATCGAGCGGATCGGCCTGACCGGTCAGGAGCCAGTCTACTCCTTTGAGCCAATTGTCGTACATGATCTGAATGTCCAGCCGACAACCCTGGAAGCCATCCAGGAAGCCATGGTCATGGTGGTAGCTAACTCAAGCGGGACGGCACAATTCCAATTCAGGAATTATCCCTATAACATTGCCGGCAAGACTGGCACTGCTGAAAACCCGATTGGAAAGTCACATGCCTGGTTTGCGGGTTACACCTTCGAGAACGACCCGGATTACCCCGACATTGCCATTGCTGTGATCCTGGAGAATGCTGGCGAAGGTTCTGAAATGGCAGCCCCTCTCTTCAGGCGGGCGGTTTCCCTGTACTTCTCGGATGGGCAAAATTCTGGCGGCACCATGCCCTGGGAAGAAAGTCCCTACGTGCCAGCAGTACCAGAAGAGGATTGAACTTGGGCGTCTCTCAGCCGCTGCTTTCTGCTGGTTCCCAAAGTGAATATACTGAAGGATTTGTGATTCGTTCGCAAGCCGGTTACCTGACGGTGCGCACG
>DJGU01000098.1:6524-10775 GCA_002432795.1 Anaerolineaceae bacterium UBA5838 | reverse complement strand
CCTCCAGCTTTTATTGCATTCCATCATTTTAGATTGCTTCACAAATGAAGTTCGCAATGATAGATCTTCGTTCTGGCACCAGATTACTTGCCATTGTGAAAGCAATTTTATGGTAAGTGCTGGATTGAGGAGTAGAACCTGAGCCTTGTAATCTGCTTTTTTTTGCAAACGAAATTAAAATTCTGTCCTATCAATGAATTGCCTCATAGTGCCTTGAATCAGAGAGTTTTCCTCGTTGAAATCGCGTTTTTTTGCCAAAATGAGAAAATCAGATTGTTTGAGGGTGTTTTTTTTACACTTTTTGGGCAAAAAACAGCCAACGAGACTATAATTTTGCCTTGGAAGGAATACCAACATGGACAAACCGAAAAAGAACCCCATTCGCGATCTTCATCCCAACATCTGGGCAGTCAGCCTGACAAGTTTCTTCATGGACATCTCCAGTGAGATGGTCCTGAATATCCTGCCTTTGTTTCTTTCCTCAGTACTGGGAGTAAAGACCAACATTATAGGCATTATTGAAGGGGTTGCGGAAGCCACCTCGAGCGTTTTGAAAGTGTTTTCTGGCTGGCTTTCCGATAAACTTCGCAGCCGCAAGTGGCTGGCAGTTGCTGGTTACGGGATCTCCGCCCTTGCGAAGCCTTTCTTCTACCTGGCATCCAGTTGGGAAGCGATTGGAGCAATCCGCTGGGCGGATCGGGTTGGCAAAGGCGTGCGCACCGCGCCTCGCGATGCACTGGTGGCTGATACCGTCAAACCTGAACAGCGTGGGCTGGCTTTTGGTCTTCACCGTGCTGCCGACACGGCTGGCGCCATGCTTGGCATTTTGATTGCTGCCTTTGTAGTCTGGAAGGTCCAGGCTGCCGGTTCTTCCCTGCAGGAAAGCACCTTCCGCACAATTGTGCTGATCAGCATCATTCCTGCGATTTTGGCTGTCATTTCTCTGGCAGTGATGACCCGCGAAAAGAAGCCGGAAGGTGAAACTCAGGCGCCAAAAATTAGTTTTAAAGGACTCGGAAAAAACTTCATGTTCTTCATGCTCATCGTGGGCATTTTCGACCTGGGTAATTCGTCGGATGCCTTCCTGGTGCTGCGCGCCCAGGAACGCGGCATGACCACCCTGCACATTTTGCTCATGTTAGCGGTATTTAACCTGGTCTATACCTTGGTCTCCACACCTGCAGGCATGATCTCCGATAAAATCGGGCGCAAAAAGCTGATCATCGGCGGCTGGACGATGTACGCCCTGATCTACCTTGGCTTTGCCCTGGCTCAAAATGTGACTCACATCTGGATGCTCTATGTGGCTTATGGTCTGTACTACGGTATGGCTTACGGCACTGCCAAAGCGATGCTCTCGGACTTAGTTCCAGCAGATTTACGCGGGACTGCCTTTGGCACATATAACGCCGTGCTTGGGATTCTTGATTTTCCCGCCTCGCTGATCGCGGGTTTGCTCTGGAGTGGTGCTGGAAGTTGGCAGGGCTTTGGACCTTCCGCTCCCTTCTTTTTTGGTGCTGGGCTGGCGACGATTGCTATCGTAATGATGCTGCTCTGGAAGCCCTCAATACCGAACGCTGAATCTTTCGAGGCCGCAACACAAGCAAATTAAGGAGATTTGGATGGAAAGATTGAGAATAGGCGTCCTCGCATACCGCATGGACTTCTATACCAACCTTCGGGTTATCGTGAATCAGCTTCCGGAGGCAGATTACATCCCCGTAAAGGACATCTTCTCCTATCGGCGGGCATTAGCGCTCAAGATGAACCGCGTAATTGGTAAACCACTATTTCAGACCTTTGATTTGAACAACCAATTCGAGGATTTCGACCTCAACAGAGTTGATCTCTTGCATTTTTCCAATGGAATCAGCTATGGTAAAACCCCCTGGGTATCGCATTTTGAAACGATTTTGCCGCGTTTCACTGAGCTGTTGAACCAGGCGAAGAACGCCCACTGGCAAAACTTCGAACCGGGTCGCCTGACCCTGAAAGGGCTTGATGCCTTGCGCGGCTCTGCTTGCAAACAAATTATTGCCTGGTCTGAGAACGCTGCTGACTTTCAACGAAAGTTCTTGAGTGAAATTTCGAGTGAATTCAGCACACCGATCCTGGAAAAACTGCGCGTTCTTCATCCGGCGCAGGACGTGCTGGTGGACAGTGTCACACCCAAAGAGTACGACCAGCAGCATCCAATCCGTTTTGTTTTTGTGGGAGCTGGTTTTTTCCGTAAGGGAGGGCGTGAACTCTTCCGGACTTTTCAAAAATTGGCTGGTGAGGAGGGCTTGCCAATCCGCCTGGTGGTGGTTAGCTCGCTGCGAATTGAACCTTATGCTGCCCAGGAAACCGAAGAGGATGTCGCCTGGGCACGCCAGATCATTGCTGGCAAACCGCAATGGCTGGAATACTATCAGGAGCTCACAAACTCTGAAGTACTGGAAATCTTAAAAACCGCTGATGTGGGTTTGCTCCCAACCTGGGCGGACACTTACGGGCTATCTGTGTTGGAAGCTCAGGCTTCTGGATGCCCTGTCATCACCACCGACGTGCGTGCCCTTCCGGAAATCAACAATAATCGGGTTGGATGGTTGATCAGAGTGCCCAAAGATGAACTTGGTGAAGCGATCTACACGACGACCGAAGATCGCCAGAATCTTAGTCAGCAAATTCAGGCAGGTCTTGAGAATACCATCCGCTCCATCATTGCCGATCCGTCCGTGATAGCCATAAAAGGTCAGGCAGCCTTGGAGCGCATCCGGGTTGAGCACAGTCCAGAGGACTACGCGGAAAGATTGCGCCAGATTTACCGGGCTGCCTTGGCATAAGCAGTTTTGCCTTTCGGTTGCTTTAGCGTAAACCTTACATTGAGCAAAAAAATGTTTGAGACTCTCTCTGCGGGAGTGTATAATTGTTTTAATCCAAAATCAAAAAGGAGCCATCATGATTGTTACAACCAAGAAACTATTTGAGCACGCTTATGGAAAATATGCCATTGGTGCCTATAATATCAACAACCTCGAGCAAATTGTCGGCTTATTCCGCGGCAACCTCGACTCGCAGGCACCCTTCATCATTCAGATCAGCAAGGGAGCTCGCAGCTACACCGATAAGGTTTTCCTTGAGGGTTTGATCCGCGCCGCTGATGAAGTCTATCCTGAAGCCATCTTCGCGGTTCACCTGGACCACGGCGATGAGGCCACCTGCTATGACTGCATCAACTCCGGTTTCTACAGCTCGGTCATGATTGATGCCAGCAGCCACCCCTTCGAAGAAAACATCGCCATCACCCGGCGTGTTGTTGACGCTGCCCACGCCAAGGGCATTGTTGTCGAAGCAGAATTGGGCATGCTCGGGGGTGTTGAGGAACACGTCTCCGTCAGCGAATCCGATGCCAAACTGACCAACCCGGAGCAGGCTCGCGAATTCGTCGAGCGCAGTGGATGTGATTCCCTGGCGGTTGCCATCGGCACCAGCCACGGCGCCTTCAAGTTCTCTGGTTCCCAGTCACTGCATTTTGATGTGCTGGCTCAGATCCAGGAACGTCTGCCTGGCTTCCCCTTGGTCATGCACGGCTCAAGCTCCGTGCCGCAGGAAGAGGTGGAACGCATCAACGCCGCTGGCGGCAAGATCGCTGGCGCGAAGGGTGTGGACGCCACACAGTTCCGGCGTGCAGCCGAACTCGGCGTAACCAAAATCAACATCGACACCGATGGTCGCCTGGTTTGGACGCGCGTGCATCGCGAGTACTTCCTGCAACATCCCGAAAAATTTGATCTGCGCGACCCGGGCAAGGTCTTCATGGCTGAGTATGCCAAATTCATCGCAGCCAAGAACGAATATCTGAACAGCGCTGGTCAACTCCCCGGCGTCCGGGAATTTTTGCAGGCATAAGCCATTACTATTGATTCTCAAAAAGAGCTTTGCATTTTTGCAAAGCTCTTTTTTTTGGGCAGTTCGTAGGGCGGAATGAGGTGGGCGAAGAGCTGGTTGTCGCGAATTTATTAAATCCACCTCACTCCGCCATCATGAGATTAGTTGCCCTGGGTCATTCACCCCCTCCAGCGAAGCGATGGGAGGGGGACAAAGGGGGTGGGTCATTTAACGCCAGATCGTGCCCAGGTCTGTGAGTTCGTACGGCTGGGGCTTGCTCCAGCCACAGTTACGGCTTTTTTTACTCCCTCCGGGGATGGGGAGTAAGGGGGTGGGTCATTTAACGCCAGATCGTGCCCTGTGAGTTCGTACGGCTGGGGC
>DJGU01000098.1:6289-6429 GCA_002432795.1 Anaerolineaceae bacterium UBA5838 | reverse complement strand
GACTAAAGCCTCTCCGTACGTCTAGGGTTCACTCCAGCCACAGTTACGGCTTTTTTAACCCCCTCCGCGGAGGGGGACTGAGGGGGTGGGTCATTTAACGCCAGATCGTGCCCAGGTCTGTGAGTTCGTACGGCTGGGGC
>DJGU01000098.1:3133-6243 GCA_002432795.1 Anaerolineaceae bacterium UBA5838 | reverse complement strand
TGTCAGTGGCGGAGGGACTAAAGTCCCTCCGTACGTCTGGGGCTTGCTCCAGCTGCAGCCTGGATGGTAGATCACATTTTTTTGCCTAATTCCGGAGGAATGCGCAAAAAAAGCAAATTCCGCCCAACATTTTTATCCCATCTGAAGTGGGGACTGAGGGGGATGGGTTACTCGTGTCGTTCCCCTCCCTCGAGGGGGTGAATTGTATCTGTACGTGCATAGTAGTTCGAATCTGCTCAATTTCTAGTTAAAAATAGCCTGTACATCTTAGTCAACTATCAGCAATGAGGCGTGGTGTAATCTCTCAACCCCCTCCAGCGAAGCGATGGTCGTAGATCCCTGTAGCGCAGCGGAATGGAGAGGGGGGCAAAGGGGGTGGTTATTGATTCTTTCTTTCAGCAGCAGATTTTACGCCTCTGTGGACCAATGTCCTCTGTCCCCGCATCCCTAAGGTATAATTTTCTATCGCAATCAAGGAGCATCACTATGACTGAAGAAAATCCGACTAAAACCAATTTCATTCGTGAAATTATTGATGAACACAACCGCACAGGCAGATTCGGCGGCCGGGTGCACACCCGCTTTCCACCCGAACCCAACGGCTACTTGCACATTGGTCACGCCAAGGCTCTCTGCATCGACTTTGGCATCGCTGAAGACTATGGCGGGCTGACCAACCTGCGCTATGACGACACCAATCCGGTCAAGGAAGACGTCGAATACGTGGATGCGATCAAAGAAGACATCCACTGGCTGGGGTTTGACTGGGGCGATCGCGAATACTATGCCTCGGATTACTTTGAACCTCTCTACGAAATGGCTCTGCAGCTGATTGAAAAAGGTCTTGCGTATGTGGACGAGCTCAGCCCGGATGAAATGCGCGAGTATCGCGGCACCCTGACCGAGCCCGGCAAGAACAGCCCCTGGCGCGACCGACCCATCGAAGAGAACCTCGATCTGTTCAAGCGCATGCGCGACGGCGAATTCCCGGACGGCAGCAAAACTCTGCGGGCAAAGATCGACATGGCATCGCCCAACATCAACATGCGCGACCCGGTCATGTATCGCATCCTGCACGCCACGCACCACCGCACCGGCGATGCCTGGTGCATCTACCCCATGTATGACTTCGCGCACGGCCAGTCCGATTCGCTGGAAGGCATCACGCATTCCATGTGCTCGCTGGAATACGAAAACCATCGCCCGCTGTATGACTGGTTCCTGGATCAGCTCGGCATTTTCCATCCCCAGCAGATTGAGTTTGCCCGTTTGAACCTTACCCATACCGTTATGAGCAAGCGCAAACTGCGCCGCCTGGTGGAAGAGGGCTACGTGGATGGCTGGACGGACCCCCGCATGCCTACGCTCTCAGCCATGCGCCGCCGGGGCTACCCTTCAGCGGCAGTCCGCGAATTCATCGACACCGTCGGCGTGGCAAAATCCGACAGCTTCGTTGAGGTGGAACTGCTGGAGCACATCGTGCGCGACCAGCTAAACCAGACTGCCAAACGCCGCATGGCGGTGCTCGAGCCGCTCAAAGTCGTGCTGACAAATTACCCTGAGGGGCAAGTGGAGTTTTTTGAGATTCCTGACTTCCCTCACATTCCAGATGCTGGGGGAGCCCGCCAGGTGCCTTTTGGGCGCGAGCTATGGATCGAACGCGATGACTTTGCCGAAGTTCCACCGCCCAAGTATCATCGCCTCTCCCCGGGCAAGGAAGTTCGCCTGATGAATGCCTACTTCATCACCTGCACCAATGTGGTAAAAGACCATGAAGGCAAAGTGATTGAAATCCACTGCACCTATGACCCCGACACTCAGGGCGGCAGCGCGCCGGATGGGCGCAAGGTCAAAGGCACCATTCATTGGGTCTCAGCGGCGCATGCCATTGAGGCAGAGGTGCGCATTTACGATCAGATGTTCCTTGATCAGCACCCCGAAGATCTGCCTGAGGGCGAAACATTCCTGGATTATTTCAACCATGACTCGCTTCAGGTCCTGAGGGCTTACCTTGAACCTGACCTGGCGAATGCAAAAATTGGAGAGGCTTACCAGTTCGTGCGCGATGGGTACTTCACGCTCGATAGCGTCCACAGCCAGCCCGGAAAACTGGTCTTCAACCGCACGATTGGGCTGGTCGATAGCTGGGCTAAATTGCATAAATAGCCAACACTGTGGCAAAAGGTTTTGCGCATTTCATCCGACCAACTCTGCAGGGAATGGCCCCTGTCCTGAGCGCGTAGCGAGCAGGATGTGCCATTCCGTCCAACCAACACCGTGTCGAATGTTCCCTGTCCTGAGCGCGTAGTGAGCAGGATGTGCCATTCCGTCCGCCCAACATCGTGGCTAATGCTCTTGCGGAATTTTGAAATTGCCATCATAGTATAATTTCCTCCGGCGTCCGAATGAAGTCATTTTTTGCTGACACCATCGCTTAGCCATGAAATCAGAAGGTTGAGTAAATGGAAGTTGTTTCCCAAAATCCCAACAATCACACCCTAGGTGACAACCAGATCCTCGTCATTGGCGATGCCTTGATCGACCATCAATACTGGATCGACCGCATGCCCAATCCTGGAGAAGACACCGTCATTCTTTCCACCTCGAAGAATGTTGGCGGTTCAGCCGCCAATACAGCAATCGGATTAGCCTATTTGGGCGCGCCCACTAAATTTTACGGTACGATCGGGCGTGATCTTGATGGCGATCTCATCCTCGAGAAAATGCAGGCAGTAGGTGTGGATATTTCCGGCATTCAATCTGGCGAGGTCACTGGCTTCACCATCACCATGATCGATCAAAGTTCTGAGCGCACCATGTTTTCTTTTCGCGGCGCGTCCTCCAATGCTCTTTCGACGGATGCGGCGCTGCTCCACAGTGTAATAACCTCCCGGGTTCTTCTCACTTCAGGCTACCAGTTGCTCTATCCCGACCAGGCATCCGTCGTTCTTTCCATCGCGGAGCGCGTTCAAGCGCAGGGTAATCTCGTGGCTCTTGACCCGTCCCCACTGATCGGGGATGTGCCGGAAAATATTCGCGCCAGGATGCTCGGGCTCACGGATATTTTGCTGCCCAATCTGCGGGAATTAGCCATCCTGACGGGGGAAGAA
>DJGU01000098.1:0-3035 GCA_002432795.1 Anaerolineaceae bacterium UBA5838 | reverse complement strand
GGTCACAAGGGCGCCTGGATGTCGATCCGCAAAAGTTTTCAATTCGCAGATGGTCAAATGCTTGCCGAAGACCTCTGTTTTCAGGTTCCCGCAATTCAAGTCCAGGCTGTGGATACGACTGGGGCGGGGGATGCTTTCAACGCTGGTTTTCTGGCGTCATTCCTGCGCAACGAAGCCCCGGAAAATTGGCTCAAATCAGGTAACAGTCTGGCCGGTGAGGTGGTTCAACATCGCGGAGCAGTATCCATGTTTTGTTCGCCCCCTCAAACCCCAGCCGCTTAAAATATGAAAAATTATAGGAGATCAGCATGACGAATAATTCGCTTTTAGATATCCAACCCGAGGTAAAAGCTGCGCTTGACGCAGGCAAAGCGGTAGTCGCGCTTGAATCGACCATTATTTCGCACGGCATGCCCTACCCGCAAAATGTCCAGATGGCGAAAAAAGTGGAGTCCATCATTCGCGGCGCCGGGGCTGTGCCAGCCACTGTTGCCATCATGAACGGCAAGATTAAAATTGGGCTCACGGACCAGGAATTAGAGACTTTTGCCAGTTCCAGGGGCGTGGTTAAAGTCTCCAGGCGCGATTTTCCCGGTATCATTGCCCGCAAGCAACTGGGCGCCACCACTGTAGCCTCTACTATGTTTGCCGCGCATCTGGCTGGCATCAAGGTTTTTGTCACCGGTGGGATCGGCGGGGTTCATCGCGGCTATGAAGAGACGATGGATGTTTCTGCCGACCTGGAAGAGCTCGCTCAGACGGACGTCGTGGTGATCTGCGCCGGAGCCAAAGCCATTCTCGATCTTCCCCGCACGATGGAATACCTGGAGACCAAGGGCGTTCCCGTCATTGGCTACAAAACCGATGTGCTGCCCGCTTTCTTCAGCGCCAAAAGCGACATCCAATTGGTCGAACGTGCCGAATCGCCGGAAGAGATCGCCAAAATTATCCTTGCAAAGGACCAACTCGAAATGGGCGGCGGTTTGCTGGTCGTCAACCCGATCCCCACAGAATACTCCCTCGACCATGAATTTATCGATCAGGTCATCGAAGCAGCCGTCCGGGCAGCGCAGGAGCAGGGCGTTACAGGCAAGCACATCACCCCGTTTTTGCTCAACGAAATCACAAAAAGAACGGAAGGCAAAAGCCTGGCAGCCAACCTTGAGCTGGTCTACAACAATGCCCTGGTCGGGGCGCAAATCGCTTCCGCTCTGGCTGTAGAATTAAAACAACTGCGATAAAAATGGTAGGCGGGTAGGCGTCATGAAGCATTTACAGGACGCACATTTGGCTATAGCCTACCCACCGCAATAAGAGCAGAGTGGGCTTGCTTCAGCAGCCGGAGGGCATTTTAGTCTTCAGATAGTTCAACCGGATCAAGCTCAGGGGCAGGGGCGGCACCACCTGGGCTATGGGTTGAGAAAAGTCCGGCTCTTGTGCTTAACCGGAGCGCAGCCTGTGGTAAAATCTAACACCTGAAGGGCCTGTAGCTCAATGGCGGAGCAGGCGGCTCATAACCGCTTGGTTGAAGGTTCGAATCCTTCCGGGCCCATATTTTGACCATGAGGTCAAGGCATTGTGACATATTTTCTTCGGAAAATTTGGGGGTACAATTGATTCAAAATTAGCGAACTAGAGGAGTTTTGATGTTATCTGGATGGGAATATATCGTCTCCAAGCAAATTCAGTGGGCTAACAATAATAATATTTCTTTGATTGGCAGTAAAGGTGAGAGAGGTCGACCAACCTATACTCGGTGTCTAGATCGAAATTTATTTGAACCGCTTCTCAAGGAAAATGAAGAGAAGTTTACAAGTGGCGATGGTCATGAAATTCGTGGATCTCTGGAAAGCCCAGCAAAGATGCAGGCTTTGCATTCATCTTCAGCCCTGGGGGTAAATATATTTCAGTATTGGCAAAAAAGAGGATCGGTCAGAGAAATTGCAACGGCCTGTGGTTTCTGTGACCGCACAAGCAATTATTCGGAACGCATCATTTTTGAGGAAAAGTTCAAAATCGATTCAATACCAGGAATTCCCCCAAATATTGATGTTGTTTTTATTAACAATGAATCTTCACCATGTAAATCGTTCGCCGTTGAGTGTAAATTCTCAGAAGCATATGGGGGAAGAGCTCATGCTGGTCTTAAGTCAAAGTATCTTGATGATAAAGATCTGTGGACTGACTTAAGTTCCCTTAATGAATTAGGCAGGGAAACAAACCTTGATAATAAACGATATTCCTATCTTGATGCTGCACAACTCATTAAGCATATTTTGGGACTTAAAAATAAATACAAGAGTAAGGAATTCAAGTTACTTTATCTTTGGTACGATGTTTTGGGAAATGAAGGAGCAAGTCACAGGGCTGAGGTCGAAGATTTTACTAAGATCGCTAAATCGGATGGAATCAACTTCCTTGCAATGACCTATCAAGAACTTATTACCAATCTTGATAGAGACTATCGTGCTGAACATTCTGAGTACATAAAATACTTGACTGAGCGATACAACTAAACTATTAAGTTGCTTCGAATAGAGAATTCTGCTCAATATAGTAGAGGTTTGTATGCAGTATACAAATATCAGAATGATGTCAAATCAGGGGTATGCATATTTAGTATTGGACATAGATGGCATAGAGGCTGAGATACCTTGGGAGCAGAAGGCTCTTCTGTTCCATAACGGTTTAATTTTTATTCAACCAGAAGAAGTTTGGTCACGCATTCTTCCCCCTATTGACATCTCTATCGAAGGTCATTTCCATTCGACATTAAGGAATTTTATTAGAAGCAAAACGTTGGTCTCTCTTATTAATGAAATGAGCGATGAAGAAGTATTTAATAGAAAGTGGTCCAAGAAAACACTAACGGAAGAAACAAGCCAAGTGGACAAAGTAGATTTGATCGACCAGGTAGACCACTACACAATTTAGACGCGGCAAAGTTACCTGGATGGAGTTTAATTATTTGCTTCCCGATTGAAGGTTCGAATCCTTCCGGGCCCATTTTTTATTGGAGAACGAGATTGACCTCT
>DJGU01000110.1 GCA_002432795.1 Anaerolineaceae bacterium UBA5838 | reverse complement strand
GGGCGATAGATCATCGGATCACCTAATGAGAGGCCGCAGAAAAGCTAGTAGTCTGTCAAATCTCAATCTTAGGATAAAGACTTATTAACTTTATCCGAGCATCAGCAGCAGTAAACCGCCAAAGAACCTTAACAATTTGAGCATTTCTTTCTTCCACCCAGGCGTTCACCTCAGTTATCAGAGTTGCCTTATCAGGAATACGGCGATTCAGACATTGGCGTCCCAGCACGCTTAATTCAATTTCAGCCATATCCAGCCAACTACCATGTTTAGGTGTGTAGTGGAATTCGAATCGATTAGTCAGCCTTCGTGCTTCTTCAGGTGCAAATGCTTCGTAAAACGATGCCGGTGAATGCGTGTTGAGATTGTCCATCACGATAACAATTTTTTCTGCTTCCGGGTAATGCACATCGGAAAGCTCTCTCATCGCGACTGCCCAATCTTTTTTCGTGCGGTGATCTGTCACTTTGACATGGCGTTTGCCTGCCAGTGGTTCAGAAAACATGAACAAATTGACCACCCCTTCACGATCATATTCATAGTCATACCGCCTTGGACGACCGGGCTTCATCGGAAGAGGATCATGAACCTCCGCCAAGAGCTGTTTACTCGTTTCGTCCATGCAGACTTGTGGTCGTTTGGGATCATAAGGCCGAGTGTAAACTTCTAAAACGTCCTCCATCTTGCATACAAACTCGCCATTGGCTTTGGGAGGGATACACCACTCCTCATTTAGCCAAGGCTTAAGTTCGTTTTTTTGAGGATGGTACGAATCGTCTCGTGGGAAATATTTTCTACATACCCGAGTTGAATAAATCGGTCACGCAATAAACGCAAAGTCCAGCAATCTCTTCCAGCTGGCGTTTCGCTGCAGACTAACGCAATCAGGTGCGCCTCATTTTCACCATCCAGACGGTGTTTGTAGATGCGATCTGGTTTCTTGCGATTGAGTACGGTTTCTAACCCCCCTTCTATATAGGTTCGACGAACCTTGCTCACCGTTACATTGGACACATCGAATGCTTCACAGATAGCCTGATAGTTCCAATTCGCTCCATTTGTGCTACTGTCTGACTTCAACAATATCTGTGCTCGACGTAATTTTCTAGCTGGTGCTATACCGGAAGAAACGAGTTGCTTCAACTGGTAACGTTCGGTTTCGCTTAGTTTGACAGGATATTTTTGGTTCATGGGGTTTGTCCTTTATCTGAGTATAATTTCCAAAAAAGGTTGCAAACTTCATGCCATGTCAAACTTATAGCCTTGACAGACTACTAGGGATCAGTGAACGGTAATTTCGACGCATCCTGCAACGATATTGCCAGGAAGGAAATGGAGGATTAGTTTCGAGGAAACGCGGGAAGCCAAGCAATCGAAAGATAGACATAGAAACCCGGGATGTGGTGAGAGAATTTGTGTGTGAACCCACCATGCAAGGATTTGGGCCAACTTTGATGACAGAGAAACTCGAAATAAAAAAAGATATCCGCTTTAGCAATGAGACCATCCATCGGCTGATGAGAGAAAGTGGTGTCTTGAAGGCAAAAAGAAAGAAAAACTACACTTGAGCCGACCGCGGAGGAAGTGCAGTGGAGAGTTAGTGAGTGTTTATTTTGTCAGTAGCGGTAAAAACAAGTGCTTTAATATACCAGGAGCCCAGTATTCATCTGCACCCAAGTCCGCAATTCCAAACCGTGGTTCCTTGTCAATATCAGAGTTAATATTGGTTAATACGCCGTGATCAATAGCAGCTGAATCAAAAGCAATGTGAAAATTGTTGCCAGCAACATCAATGTACATGGGATCCCCTGTGTATTCATGGCTAAGGAAGAAGGTGCCCGTACCACCAGTATTGGCATTGTTTTCATACCAAAGAATTCCATCTGAGATCACAACATTATTAGTCACGTCACCCTTTACGTATATTCCCACAAGTTGGTTAGTGATTATATTGTTCCAAAGCTTGGGTTCAGCTCGTTCAGATGAAGAAGCTTCTGCCACATAAACACCAGTTCCCTCATCGGCGTAACTATTAAAGGTAATGGTATTGTGATAAAGCTCAGGTGCAGATCCTGTAATGGATAACCCAGATCCACTGAAAGTTGCATGGTTATTGGAAATGATATTGTTCATAAGCAGAGCATCTCCCTTTATTGAAATTCCTCCTCCTTGCCCTCCCAGATAATTGCCAAGCGGATCGATCCATCCGACAGCCGTGTTATTTTGGATCCTATTCCGGCTTAAGATCACACTATCACCATTAATAATAATCCCCCCTCCAAAACCAGGATGACCTGACGCTCCGACCCAATTATTTTCGATCAGGTTATCTATTAAACTAACTAATCCGTCTATAGCTGTATCAACATACACTCCACCACCACTACTATTAGCATAATAATGGTGGTTGTCGTGAATATGATTTGCGATAATGTTTGCAGTCAAATCCCAAATGCCATCAATTGAAAGGCCTGCCCCGGCGTATGGGCTATAACTTCCATTATTGTAAATGTCATTACCTATAACTGTAACCACCCCATCGCTGATGGAAACTCCTCCGTATTGATTGTCATGAATCTCACTATTCTTTATGTAACCATTTCCACTTAACTTTATTCCAGGACTGGAAACGGTGAGTTCTACCAAAGATCTGTCAATTTGGAAAGGACTTGCGTTAATATCAAGTGCTGCTGAGTTAGGAGCTTTTCCTACAGCGACATTGCCGCTGATCACACTCTTGTTCATAGCAAAAGAACCCCCGTCTACTTTAATGGCTGGTCCTGGACCAGTCATCATAGTTGTTCGGTTGTTAGTGAAAGTGCATGAGTCAATGTCTGTTTCAGATCCGGAAATATAAGCTGCACCACCATGGCCCGCTTCATTAGTATCAAAAAGGGTATTAACTATTTTCAGAGTGCCATCCTTGATATACAACCCTCCTCCATAACCGTCTGAAGGCACAGCACCATCTGTTATCTCGCAGTTGAATAAATTTACAGAAGCTTTGTCAATAAATATATTTCCACCGGAATCGTTACCGTAAGGGTGTCCTCCTAAACCGCTTGCATCGCCAAATGTCAAGTGAAACCCATCGATGGTTACAGTGGTTGTGTCTCCAGTGATGAAAACAACTCGACCCTGTACTTGAGCTTGTAATTCAGTGACATTGATTTCTGGGTCTGGCACATTCCAATCGCTAATGGAATACCCCCCCCTCAGTAAAAGATCTTTATTTATATACAAATGTTGGGACTTACCGCCAATATTATTGACACCTGTATATATACCAGCAGCAACCCGAATCTCATCCCCGCTTAGCGCAGCATCGACAGCTTGTTGTGGGTTGGCAAAACAAGGAGTTTGTCCTCCACAGTCACCTTCTGGAGCAACATAAAAAATGCCAGAGCTTGCTGCACTAGGCTTATAAATTAAAATCAGCATTCCCGTTAAAACAATTGTAAAAAATGACACGTGAAAATTAAATGACCATCTGTGTATTTTCATTTCATAATCCTCCGGATCAAGGTACTATGAAGTTGGTGTAACATTCTTTCTGTAAAATGCTGAACCTCGAAAATCCATGACTATAACAATTATACACCATTTACACCCAAACCGGTGTAACTTCAGCAACAGAAACTTCAGCAACTCACGTTAATTGCATAAATTTCGTTATTAAACAGATCCGAAAATCAGACTATTAAGCTGGCAAGTTTCCTTTCAAAAACCAAAACTATTGGGGAAGCGGTAAGTAAAAAGTGTAGAAAGCGCATGGTTTCACTTTTTTAATGTTCATCAAAAGAATTGGTCTTGATTATTTTTGCTTCAAGCCGCGCTTTGCGGTGCAAAAGGGAATCAGTCATAGGAGCATCAGAACAAATGGATAATGCCTGGTCTGTGAAACGCAGAGCATCTTCGTAGTGTCGGAGATGATGTTCATAATACTTAGCCAGTTCGATCAAAGCGTCTATGTTGCCCAAGGCGGCAGCTTCCTGCCATAGTCTGCTGGCCTCTTGAAGATTTCCTGTGCGTTTCTGGAGCCTCGCTCGCAAAAGAAGGCTTTTTTGACGATCCGTCTCTTCAAGTTGCTGAAGTCTTGCAGAGGAGTAGACCTGGTCGGCCAAGGGTTCACGCTCCAGGATTTCCAGAACGCGTCCAACCGAAAGTAAATCGCCAGGCTCGGTGAAACGGTCGTCGGAAGGGTCTTCAAGGATGGCTGCCAGCCAACTGAAGAGCGCTGAGAGGCTGAGTACATCAACTTCGTTGTGATAAAAGATGCCCGGCATGTGGGTGGCATCGCCAGTGAAGAGAAATTCGCGGTAAAAATCAGGAACCAGGTAGCCTGGGATGTCCGCCTGCTCGCGTTGAAATCCGAGTATTTGGGTTTCGATATTTCCAAGATTGCACTGACCCAGGCGGGATTTCCAGATGCGGCGGGTGAAATGAAGCAGGTCAAAGTGCGCGACTGCGGTGAATGGATTGGAGAGGCGCTGCATGATGTAGCGCGTGTTGATGATTGGCAGGTCAAATGACTTTCCGTTGTAGGTGACGATGCCTTGCACGCCTTCAACAAACTCAGATAAAGCGGCGAGTTGGGCGGTTTCCTCGGCAGGGTTGCGGACAAAGAATTGTTCAACCACAAATTGGTTTTCTATGAAACGGCCGGCACCAATCATGAAGGGCATGGTACCTGTGCCGCCGGAAAGACCGGTGGTCTCGGTATCCAGAAAGACCAGCGATTTTAGGTTGGGTGTGGATGAAGCTTTAGCCCACTGGGCAAGCCAATCATGCGCAGTTAGCGGCTTGAGGGGAAGATGTCCGTGCCGGAGATCTTCGGGGTATGCGTGATTGAGGGAAAAGATTTCGCCGTAGATGGTTTTCAGGTTGCGGCCGGGCACAAGTTCTTCGAGGGGTTTGGCTTTGCCCGCGTTTTGCTTCATAGGCTGCGAAATGCCCCATTGGACCCCCAGATGTTTCAGCCTGTCAGAGAGATTGCTCCAATCACTCATGCAGCAGCCCCTCCAGCAAAGCCAGGGATTCCCGCTTGCTGCCGTAACCCTCCTCGCCAAAAGGACCAACACAGGCGGGGCAGCCATCCTCGCAGGGGCAATCGCTGATCATCTCAGCAGCACGCGCAAGCCAGAAGCGATGATCCTCGAATAATTGATTAGAGAGTCCCACACCTCCCGGAATTGTGTCGTAAACCAGAATGGCTGGCAGGCCGTCATTGAGGATCGATTTTGGCTCAGAGAGCATGGCGATATCGGCATCATCGCACATGATGAGCAGGGGAGCAATGTTGCGCAACGCGTGGCTCGCGCCCGCCATGCCCGAGATAACCCGCACACGGGTTTCGACGATCGCGTGGCAGCGGTGGCACAGGGTGACGAGGTTGGTTGGTGTGTTAGCCTGCAGCGGATCGGTGAAGGTTTTGAACGGCTGGATGTGGTGAACGTGAAGTTCGGCGGGGGCGAAGGTTTGATGACAGGCAGCACATTTATATTGATCCCTGGCGAGAATTTTTTGCCTGAGGGCAAGCCAGCCTGGACCATAATTATTTGGATCCGAGTTCCATAAGGCAAGATCTTTGAGATGGTTGATGAGGTTGTCACCGATGGAAAACCAGGCACCTTCGGTTTCCAGACCGCGTGCCGGCAGATCCAGCGGCAGACGTTCAAGGGTCTCATTGGTCTGCCAGCGGATCTTTCTGAATCCCTCAACCCTGATGGAAAGTGAAAGCGGTCCACAACTGACGGTGGAGGAACCGACCGGCTGGCTGGAACGTTCCTGGAAGTTTTCGATTGTGGTCTTGATAGTCGGCAGGGTGTAATAGTCCGGTTGGGCAGGTTTGAGATTACAGGCCCCTTGCGCCAGGTCGAGATTTTTGACGAGATACGTTTCTGCTTCATGCAAATAGACAGCCTGGGGATGGACGAGCCATTCAGCGCTGTGGGCATCCAGCTGACCGATCAGGGTGGGTTTGTTGGGTCCATCAACCAACAGGGAAACAATGTTTGGCGTGGAAGA
>DJGU01000133.1 GCA_002432795.1 Anaerolineaceae bacterium UBA5838 | reverse complement strand
CTTGATTTTATTAAAGTTTTCGGTTTTTGTCTAATTGAGATACCTTTTTGCAGTGGAGTCATCATACGAATTACCCGCCATATACCTTTTTAATAGAACCTAAGATTTCTAGCAGAATATTTTTTATAGGAGCTACAATAGGAAAATTCATCCTCAAGTTTTAGATAATTATTGTGTTGAGTGGATTGAAATTAAACTCTTGTAGTGGGCAACCAAGTAACAAATCTCCAACTCCGATAAGATCGATATGTGTGTCGGAGTAAGCCCGCAAGCTGTGAATATCGGATAGAGTCTGTTGGGAGATTTTATTTCGACCTACAGGAAAAAAATCGTGAGATTGGGGTTTGGTTCCACTACATACCCGTGTGCGTTTGTGATCGGTTGATTGTAACCAAATGGTCATTGATTGAAATTCCCTGACGGCAACTTACCTTCTTATCGAGTCTACCTAATCTTCAGAGAAATATTTTCTCTTCCACTCGTAGAGCAGGTTCAGGGCTTGGATAGGGGAGAGGGTTTCAAGGTCGAGTTTTTTGTAAGCCTCGATCATCGGATTATTTTCCGGGAAGAGGCGCATCTGGTCCTGTGTGGCCGCGGCATCCGGCAGGGTGGTGCCAGAAGACTGCTCAAGTTGCTTAAGGATCTCATTGGCGCGGGTGATCACGGAAGAAGGCAAGCCCGCCATCTGCGCCACGTGGATGCCATAGGATCGGTCAGCCGCACCGGGTACGATTTTGTGCAGGAAAACGACCGTACCATCTGCCTCCGTAACAGCCACGTTGTAGTTGCGCACGCCCGGGTAGAGCTCAGCCAGCTCTGTCAGTTCATGGTAGTGGGTGGCAAAGAGCGTCAGCGGTTTGAGTTTTGGGTGGCTGTGGAGGTGCTCAACAATCGCCCAGGCAATCGAGAGCCCATCATAAGTGCTGGTTCCGCGACCAATCTCGTCCAGGATCAGGAGGCTGCGGGAGGAGGCATTGTTGAGAATGTTGGCAGTCTCAAGCATTTCCACCATGAAGGTCGACTGCCCCTGGTGGATGGCATCCTGCGCCCCGATCCGGGTGAAGACCCGATCTACCAGCCCAATTTTTGCCTCATCTGCAGGCACAAAGCTGCCAATTTGCGCCATCAGCACGATTAACACCACCTGTCGCAAATAGGTAGACTTACCGCTCATGTTGGGCCCGGTAATGAGGCGCACGATCTCGCCATCTTCGAATAGCACATCGTTGGGGATATAGCGGGTTTCGCTGCGCATGCGCTCAACCACCGGATGACGTCCAGCGATTATCTTCAGTCCCTTCGCTGCGTTGAGCTGGGGTCGGGTGTATTTATTGAGTGCCGCAACGCTGCCGAATGAAAGCAGGCAGTCCAGGCTGGCAATCGCGCGGGCAGCATTCAAAAGTTCGTTTGAAGAGGAAGCCAATTGGGCGCAAACTTGCTTATAGACGCGCAGTTCCACCTCGTGGATTTGAGCTTCGGCGTTCAGAACCAGCGACTCGTACTCTTTCAATTCGGGCGTGATGAAGCGTTCGTTGTTGACCAGTGTCTGTTTGCGGATGTAATTTTCGGGCGCCTGGTCAGCCATGCCGCGCGAGATCTCGAGGTAGTATCCAAAGACCTTGTTGAAACCCACTTTTAAGGTCTTGATTCCTGTGCGCTGGCGTTCGGCGCTCTCGAGCCCGCTAATCCAATCCCGGGCGTGTTTTGAGCTGGCAAGGATACCATCGAGCTCAGTTGAAAAACCAGGCTGGATGATGCCAACATTTGCGGTTGTGGCTGGCGGGTCTTCTGTGATGGCTTGCTCCAGGAGTTCCAGTTGGGATTCAAAACTCCCAATGGCACTCAGCAGTGGCTTAAGGGCAGCTTCATTGTCAGGCAGCAGCGCCTTCAGTTGGGGAATGCTGCTCAGATCTTCCCGCAGTGCCACCAAATCGCCAGGGCGGGCACTGCCGTTATTGAGACGCCCAACAATCCGTTCAATGTCGTGGAGTTCCGCAAGCAGAATCTCCAGGTTCTGCCGCAGGACGCCATTTTTATAAAAGAATTCAACGGCATCCAGGCGCGCATTGATTTGCTCAAGGTCAAGCAGTGGTTTGTTGACCCAGGCTCGCAGCATGCGCTTGCCCATCGGGGTTCTGGTGCGGTCCAGGGCACCGAGCAGGGATCCATCGGTCCTGTTATCGCGCAGTGTTTCGGTCAGTTCCAGATTGCGGCGGGTTTCTGCATCCAGCACCATGAAATCATTCAGGCTGTAGGTGCTGAAGCTAAACTGAACCTCCGCAAGACTTTTTTGGGTTTCCTGCAGGTATTTGAGCAGCGCGCCAACTGCCCGCGTTGCTAATGGCAGGGATCTGAGCCCCAATCCTTCTAGGCTGCTGACCTGGAAGCGAGTCTTGATCAGTTCTTCGGATCGACCTGGCTCAAAATACCAGTTGGGAATGACGGTCAGGTTGCCGTCAATGTCTTCGGGGAGGTTGACCGCATCCGAGACCAGTATTTCAGCAGGGGAAAGGCGTTTGAGCTCTGCCCGCAGCTGGACGAAAACGTCCTGATCAGTCAGCTCGGTGGCAGCAAATTCGCCTGTGGACACGTCCACGTAAGCCAAACCCGCGATGTTTTGCAGCGTGTAAACGCATGCAAGGTAATTATTGCGTCCCGAGGGGAGCAGGTTGGACTCCACCACCGTGCCGGGGGTGACCACGCGCACAACTTCACGCGAAAAGAGCCCCTTTTCAGGCTGGTCGCCAACTTGTTCGCAGATCGCGACGTGATGACCCTTCTCGATCAGTCTCCCAATGTAGTTGTCCACCGCGTGAAAAGGAATGCCCGCCATGGGCACGCGCACGCCTTTTGCTACCGGTCGCGAGGTCAGGACGATATCCAGAGCCTCAGCTGTGATCTTGGCGTCATCGTCAAAAGTTTCATAAAAATCACCCAACCGGAAGAAGACAATCGTGTCCGGATACTGTCTTTTGATATCCAGGTATTGTTGACGAAGGGGAGTAATATCCTGGGGCATAGCTTACTTCAAATTCTCACGGATGAAGACGGCCACTTGGTCGAGTGCTTCAGAAAGCTTATCCGGGTCTTTGCCTCCTGCCTGAGCCATGTCAGGTCGGCCACCGCCACCACCGCCTACCACAGCAGCAACGCGCTTGATCAGGTCGCCGGCTTTGATGCCGCGGGCGATCAATTCGGGGGTGACTGCTGCAATCAGCATGGGCTTGCCGCGGCTGACGGTGCCCAAAACAACGACTCCGGAGGGATACTGCTGGCGGAACTGGTCCGTCAGGCTGCGCAGGGCATCGGCATCCGAGTCGGGAATGATGGCGCTAAGCACATGCACGCCCGCAACCTGCTGTATGTTCTGCAATTTTTTGCTGAATTCCGCCTGGGCTCTTTGCGCGCGCAGAAGTTCGAGCTCTTTGTCGAGATTTTTGAGCTTGCTTTCGAGCAATTCAGCTTTTATAAGCAGCTCAAGGGGGCTGGTTTCAAGAAATGCGGCTGCTTCATTGAGCAGATTCAGACGTTCCCGAGCCCAGGCATAAGCCTTTTCTCCAGTCACAGCTTCGATGCGCCGGATGCCAGCAGCCACGCTGGACTCACTTGTGATGTAAAAGGAGCCAATTTCAGCGGTGTTATCCAAATGTGTGCCGCCGCAAAGTTCGTAAGAAACGCGTCCGCGCTGGTCAGCAATTTCGATTGTGCGCACCTCGCTGCCGTATTTCTCTCCAAACAGCGCCATTGCGCCATCGGCTTTGGCTTGCTCGAGAGTCTTTACGCGCTTGATTACAGGGTATTCCTCAGCGATATAGTGGTTGACCAGGGCTTCAATCTGGAGTAATTCGCTATCCTTGAGGGCGCGGGGGAAGTTGAAGTCGAAGCGCATGCGCTCGGGGTCTACGGCTGAACCGGACTGGTGCACCTTGTCGCCCAGAACCTGGCGCAAGGCGGCGTGCAGCAGGTGCGTGCCGGTGTGGTTGCGCATGGTAGCCTGGCGGGAGGGTACGTCCACATTCACCAAGGCGACACTGTCCACCCAGGGAGCACCTCGCGTTACGATCCCCGAATGCACAATCAGACCAGAAACAGGCTTGTGAACGGAAGTTATTTCAACCTCCCAGGCAGGCTGCTCACCAGAAATTACCTTGCCCTTGTCCCCAACCTGCCCGCCAGATTCAAGATAGAGGGGGCTGATGGTGAAAACAAGTTCAACTTCATCCCCAACCCGGGCCGACTGAATCATCTCTCCATCCCGCAGGACTGCAACAAGTCTGGAAGCCGTCGTGAACGAAGAGTAAGGGTCATAATGGACGCCATCCGCGGGCAGTTTCCCCTGGGCTTGCAGGTCGCTTAAAAGGGCGGCGTAAAATTCGGTGTTGCTGCTGCCCAATTCCACGAAAGCCTGTCCCTTGCCGGAAGCAAGTCGATGGACTTCCATCGCCTCAAAAAAGCCTTGTTCGTCAACCGTGAGCCCATCTTCTTCGAGAATGTCGCGGGTGATCTCCAACGGGAAACCGAGCGTGGAGTAAAGGTTAAAGGCGGTCTTGCCGTCCAGCTGGCTTTCTCCACTGGATTTCAGGCGTGCCACCAGGCTTTGCAGTTCGGCAAAACCAGCATCAAGCGTCTCGGCAAAGCGTTGTTCTTCAGCCGTAAGCGTTTCATAAATCAGCTCTGCATTTGTTTTCAGTTCGGGGTAGGCAGCCTGGTAGTTTTCAATCACAAGGCGTGCCACCTGTGCCATGAAAGGTTCAGTGAGGTTGATCTTGCGGGCAAAACGGGCGGCACGACGGATGATCATGCGGCAGACGTAGTTGCGCCCAACGTTACCGGGGATAACTCCATCAGCAATCAGGAAAGCGGCTGCCCGCACGTGGTCAGCAATCACCCGGTAGGGTGTCAGATTGGCTGCGCGTTCCGCGTCACTCTGCCCGGCGAGCCGCTGGGTTTCATCCAGCAGGGGCTTGAGCAGGTCGGTTTCGTAGTTGCCGCGCACGCCCTGAATGATCGAGACAATGCGTTCGAAGCCCATGCCGGTGTCCACATGGCGTTTGGGCAGCGGTTGGAAATCCGTGGGGGAGGTGCGGTTATATTGGATGAAAACATTGTTCCAGATCTCAACAATGCGCGCGCAGTCACCATTGACTTCGCAGACATGCCCTGGCACGTCTTTCAGATTGCAGAAATCTGGGCCGAAATCGTAGTGGATTTCGGTGCAGGGACCGCAGGGACCGGTCTCAGCCATTTCCCAGAAGTTATCTTTGCGTCCACCACTGACGAGGTGAGAGGCAACAAATCCGGGTTGTGCCAGCCAGACATCGCGGGCTTCCTCATCGGAGGGCAGGTCGCCCTGATCATCGACGAAGTAAGTTGCGTATAGCCGCTTAGGATCAAGCCCCCAGACTTTGGTGAGCAGTTCCCAGCTCCAGCTGATGGCTTCCTGTTTGTAGTAATCCCCGAAAGACCAGTTGCCCAGCATTTCAAAGAAGGTGTGGTGGGTGTTGTCGCGACCGACGGTGTCGAGGTCGTTATGCTTGCCCGAAACGCGCAGGCATTTTTGGGAGTCAACCGCACGGGTGTAGGGGCGGGTTTCGGTGCCCAGGAAGACGTCTTTAAACTGCACCATACCGGCATTCGTAAAGAGCAGGGTGCTATCGCCGCCAGGCACAAGCGAGGCACTGGGCACAACCGTATGCCCGCGCTGAGCGAAAAAGTCGAGGAAAGATTGACGTACCTGGTTACCGCTTAGATACATAAGATAACTCCAAAAATATCGTGATTAACTAAAAAATTATACTTGATAAAACACAGGCAAACGTGCTGCGCGTATTGCCTCACAAATAATC
>DJGU01000092.1:51285-54974 GCA_002432795.1 Anaerolineaceae bacterium UBA5838 | reverse complement strand
CGCTTGACGGGGGTGTTGTGCGGGGCGTTCTTGAGCAGCTCAGGCTGGGTGCGGGCTTCTTCGGCGATCTTTAACATCGCGTCGACAAAGCTATCCAGCGTCTCAACGCTTTCGGTCTCGGTCGGTTCGATCATGAGCGCCTCATGCACGATCAACGGGAAGTAGTTTGTGGGCGGATGGAAATCGTAATCCATCAGCCGTTTGGCAATATCCAGCGCGTGGATGTCTGGCACGTCCTTCCAGTTGCCCTCGAGCACGAACTCATGCATACAGGAGCGGTCATAGGGCAGGGTGTAGGTGCCTTTCAGCTTTGCCTGCAGGTAATTGGCGTTCAGGACGGCTTTTTCAGCGATATCCCGCAGACCATCCTGACCAAGCATCGCGATGTAGGTGAAGGCACGCACGAGCATGCCGAAGTGACCATGGAAGGTCTTGACACGCCCGATGGATTTCTCAGGGCGGGCAAAACCGTAAGTTGGAGGCGTTTCCTCATCCCCATGATTGGTCATGACCACATGAGGTTCGGGCAGGTAATCGACCAGCTTTTCGCAGACCATGACCGGACCACTGCCGGGACCGCCGCCGCCGTGGGGGGTGGAGAAGGTCTTGTGGAGGTTATAGTGCATCACGTCGATGCCGCAATCGCCCGGCTTGAACACACCCAGAAGGGCGTTCATGTTGGCGCCGTCGCCATAAACCAAACCGCCGGCTTCATGCACGACGCGGATGACCTCGGCGGTGTTCTCGTCGAACAAACCGAGCGTGTTGGGGTTGGTGAACATGATGCCGGCAAGCGTGTCGTCGCAGAGCTCGGCGAGAGCTTCGAGGTCAACATTGCCCCGTTCATCCGAAGGCAGCTGGATGGGTTCGAACCCGGTCATGGCCGAGGAGGCAGGGTTGGTGCCGTGGGCAGAGTCGGGGATGAGGATGCGGGTGCGTTTGAGGTCGCCGCGGTCTTTGTGGTACTTGGCGATGATCATCGTGCCGACCAGCTCGCCCTGCGCTCCCGCGGCAGGCGCCAGGGTTGCATCGGCAAAGCCGCCGATCTCAGCCAGCCAGTTTTGCAGGGTGTACATCAGGTAGAGGTTGCCCTGCACGGTATCTTCAGGCTGAAGCGGGTGGGTGGCAGCAAAACCTGGGTAGCGGGCGGTGGCTTCGTTGATCTTGGGGTTGTACTTCATGGTACAGGAGCCCAGGGGATAGAAGCCAAGGTCGATGGCGTAGTTCTTCTGCGAGAGTTTGGTGAAATGGCGTACCACGCCCAACTCGGAAATTTCAGGGAAGGGGAAACTCGCGCGGGCAAATTCCTGGGGGATATCCGTCAAAGGAACATCGGGTTCCTGGAAGGTGACACCAGCGCGTCCGGGGGAAGAAAGCTCAAAAATGGTTGGTTCACGCATGTTCCACCTCGTTCAATACGTCGCTTAGATAGTCGATATCTTCGATGGAAATCATCTCAGTGACTGCCATCAGCAGGCAGCCTTCGAGTTCGGGGTAATCTTTGCCGAGGTCATAGCCGCCAAGGATGCCGTGATCCTGCAAGTGTGCCAGCAGCTCGGGGACGTTCTCGTCAGCCTTGACAACAAATTCGTGGAAGAAGGGCGTGCTCTTGAATGGGAGCTCGAAGCCGGGAACTTCCTGAACCAGGTTGGCGGTGTAGTGGGCGTTTTGATAGCACAGGTTCGCCACCTGCTGGAAGCCAGTCTTGCCCAGAAGGGTCATGTAGATCGTGGCGGCAAGAGTCATCAGCCCCTGGTTGGAACAGATGTTGGAGGAGGCTTTTTCGCGTCGGATGTGCTGCTCGCGGGCAGTGAGGGTCAGAACATAAGCCAGTTCCCCCTGCGTGTCGACGGTCTCGCCGACCAGGCGGCCGGAAATCTTGCGAAGGAGAGCGTTCTTGACAGCAAAGAAACCGAGGTACGGACCGCCATAGGAAAGCGGAATGCCGAGCGGCTGACCTTCGCCAACCACGATATCTGCGCCGATTTCGCCAGGAGGCGTCAGGAGGGCTAAAGCTGTGGGGTTCGCCACGACCGCGACAAGGGCTCCCTGGGCATGGGCGGCTTCGATGAGGGGCTTATAGTCAATGATGCGACCGAAGAAGTCGGGATACTGCACCATCACAAGGCAGGTATCGCGGTCGATCTGGTCGATCAGTTTTTGCAAATTGGGCTCGATGCCAGTTTCGGGATCATCCCCGACGATGCGAATGGCATTATTAGCTTGCATGTAGCCGCGAATGACATCGCGATATTGGGGATTGATGGCTCGCGAGAGCAGAACCTTGGGGCGTTTTCCGCGGAAGTTGTTGTATGCAAGGATCACGGCTTCCGCAGCGGCAGTCGCGCCGTCGTAGTGGGAAGCGTTGCTGACGTCCATGCCGGTCAGCAGGCTGATCAGGCTCTGAAACTCGAAGATTGCCTGGAGCGTGCCCTGGGAGATCTCGGGTTGGTAGGGAGTGTAAGCTGTGTAGAACTCTCCGCGCTGCAGGAGGTTGTCCACTGCGGCGGGAACGTAGTGTTGGTATGCGCCGGCACCCAGGAAGCTAATAAAATCGCGGGTGGTGGCGTTGGCTGAGGCGATGCTGTCCAGTTCAACTGCTGCTTGCATCTCAGAGAGAGGCTGCGGCAGGTTTAAATCGGGGAAGCGGTTCTTTTCGGGAACCACCGTGAAGAGGTCTTCGACTTTTTCGACCCCGATAGTTTTGAGCATTGCCTCCACATCAGCTTTTGTGTGTGGAGTGAACATAGGCTTAGCGGTCCTGGCAGTAGGCATCGTAAGCGGCGGAATCCATCAGGTTGTCGAGTTCAGACTCATCACTGACCTGGACTTTGGCAAGCCAACCGCCAGTGTAGGGTTCGGAGTTGAGCAGCTCGGGAGTGTCGGTGAGGATTTGATTGACTTCGAGGATTTTTCCGCTGACGGGGAATACAACTTCAGCTGCCGCTTTGACGGATTCGATGGTTGCCAGGCTGTCTCCGGCGCTGACCTCATCATCGGGATCGATGGCGAATTCAACAAAAACGACGTCGGAGAGGGAATCTTGCGCATAGTCGGTAATACCGATGGTGGCAATGCCGTCTTCAACCTTGACCCACTCATCTGTTTTCTGGTATTTCAATTCTTCTGGTACTAACATTTTGGCTCCTTTTAGTTGGTTGATTCGAACAAAGGCACATTATGTGCCCCTGTTATCTTCGATTTCAGAGGTTTGAGGGTTTGTTTACCTGAGAGTTTCACCATAATTGGTTTGCCCCTTCGGTGCCTGCCAAAGCAGGGCTCTTCCCATTGGACATATTTTATTTTAGCGTTTTGTGGGGATTAGTCAAGCCAGATATTGATACCAATAGATAAATGCGATCCTTTTGTCCATCATCGCGAACCTCATCCAGGAAGTACACTCTATGTGTGTGGGGATCTGGCTTGTTGGTGAGTCATTGTGAGGCTCAGATAGATATAAGTAATGTGCCGCCAAACGCTTCGAGCTTGGAGAGCCCCCTAAGCTCTCCGTAAGGCACTGGCGTGTCTGTTCCTTGCGGCATGTCCGCCACATCATCCTGGCTGAGGCAGGCTGTATAGACAGGTATGATTGTTTACAAAATATACGAGGTGATTGTTTACAATTTTATATGGCTTTCCACCTATGTTTACCCAGCGTATACACCGGACCAATGCTGCGGACAGGCACG
>DJGU01000092.1:0-51243 GCA_002432795.1 Anaerolineaceae bacterium UBA5838 | reverse complement strand
GCCTCTGGTTACCCGTTATTGTTGATTACTTGGATCAGCACGTCCCTCAAAAGTGATGTGTTTGATGGATAAAAATGTAAATTATCCCCTCAAACAAAGTGTAAACAATCACTGTCTTAACTCAGGCCTCAGCCCTACAGGGTACACGAGGTTTAGATGCCACTTAATCTTGTTGAAACAGGCCTTAGCCATACAAGGTACAAGAGATTTAGATGCCACTCAATCTTGTTGAAACAGACCTCAACCTTACACGCCTCACAAGCTCAGTAGGGAACCGGCCTGCCTGTTCCTCGTGGCACACCCGCCACATCATTCTGGCTGAGGCAGGCCTCAGCCCTACAGGGTACAAGAGGTTTATTGGCCACATCATCCTGGCTGAGGCAGGCCTCAGCCCTACAAGTAAACAAGATTCACAGGCTTTAACCTTACGCGCTTTTTTAACTCAGATCTGTAAAGCGCTCCGGGTGGGAGTAGACGTTGAAGCGAGAGCCCCTGGCATAGCCGATGAGGGTTATGCCCATTTCTTGTGCCAGCTCGACCGTGGTGGTGTTGGGGGAGGTAAGCGAGATCACAACCGACACGCCCATGCGAGCAGATTTTTGCAGCATTTCTGAACTGATGCGCCCGGTGGTGAGCATGATGGACGGTTTGAGCGAGGGTTCCCTGAGCAGAATGAAACCCATCAGTTTATCCAGGGTGTTGTGTCTGCCGATATCGTCAGCCAATAGCAGAATGTTTGCGCCATCGGCAATTGCCGAGCAGTGGACACCGCGGGAGGTTGTATGGGCGTGTTGTGTTTTCAGGAATTCATCCAGCAACCTGGCAACAGTTTCAGCGCTCAAAGTGACTTCATTCAGGTCGGGCTTCTCCGGCTGTTCGAGCCGCTGGGCAGTTTGCCCGCCGCCGCAGCCGGTGGTTTTGATCCAGTTTGATGGTTTGTTGATGGGTGAGGGAGTGTCTACTTCCACAAAATCCGCGGTATCGCAGACGTGCACTCGCGTAATTTCTTCCGCGGAGTTAATCAGGCGCTCGTTGTAAAGAAAACCGACTGCCAATTCGGCGATCATTGCAGGAGTGCAGAGCATTTCCATCCAGGGCTTGCCGTTGACGATCAGGGTGACTGCCTGTTCGAGGGGAACCTGACCTGTTTGAGTCTGCCATTTGCCTTCAGAGTACTGAAAAAAGGAGAGTTCGATGCTTTTCATATACTTACTTTCCATCTGCCCGAATGACGCCGCCACCGAGCACTTTTTGGCCTTCGTAAAATACCGCGCTCTGCCCGGGAGTGATATCCCGCAGGGGCAGGTAGGTCTCAACCAGCAAACTGCTGTTATCAAACGTGCTAAGCCTTGAACTGACGGGAATTGCCCGGTATCGGATCTTCACCTCGCAAGCCATAGGCAGGTCAGGCGTTTCGCCGCTGATCCAGTTTACCGGGCGCACGAGAAACTGGCTGCTTCCCAGCTGGTTGACTGTTCCGACGACCAGAGTGTTGGTTTCAGGTCTTTTTTCGAGGACGTAAAGGGCTTCAGTATAGGCAGGCAGGCCTTTCCTTTGCCCGATGGTGTAAAAAGCCAAGCCCTGGTGCATGCCCAAAAGCCGCCCGTTGGCAGTCCGAATCTCTCCGGGTTTGGTTGCCTCAGGGGCATAGTCGCGCAAGAATTGTTGGTAGTCTTCCTGGTCAACGAAACAGAGGTCCTGGCTGTCGGGTGTCTGCGAAACTGCCAGTTCAAGGCTTTGGGCGATTACCCTCACCTCTGGTTTTCGCAGTTCGCCAAGGGGAAGAATTGATCTTTTCAGTTCCTGCTGGTTCAGATTGCTCAGCACGTAAGATTGGTCTTTGGCAGGGTCAGTGGCTCGCCAGAGTTCAAACTTGCCATCAGCAGCCTGGAGAACGCGCGCATAGTGACCTGTTGCCACATATTCTGCCCCTTGCGCATCAGCAACAGCGATCATCTCAGCCCACTTGAGGGCAGGGTTGCAAAGGACGCAGGGATTGGGGGTTTCGTTTGCCAGGTGGCTGGCGATGAAGGCTTCCACAATCTTCCGGCGGAAAGATTCACGTGCGTCTACGACGTGCAAGGGGATGCTTAACTGCCTGGCAACCTGCTGAGCGGCTTCGAGTCCTTTTTGATCCATCCGGTTGGCATGCCAAAGCTGAAGGGTTAAACCTTCCACGTCGTAACCTTGCCTGATCAACAAGGCGGCTGCAACTGCGCTATCTACGCCACCACTCATGGCTACAATGACTTTTGGCATAACTTCTCCTCTGCTAATTATAGAGGATTTCAGGAGGTAATTCTGTTGGGGTGCTTTTGCCAAGGATTTGCCCGGCTTCTTCAACGTATTTGAGCGATTGGTGGCGGAAATAAGTATTGTAGAGCTCCGCATAGTGACCACCTTGCTCCAACAAGCCCTGATGATTACCCTCTTCAATGATGGAGCCGCGGTCAAGCACGATGATGCGGTCAGCCGACCTGACAGTGGAAAGACGATGAGCAATGAGGATGCTGGTTGAGCACTGCAAAATCAGCCCCAGAGCCTGTTGGATCTGATATTCCGTAAAAGGATCAATGCTGGCGGTAGCTTCATCAAGGATAAAAATGGCGGGTTTATGCGCCAAAACGCGCATCAGTGCCACTAACTGCCGCTGCCCCATGGAGATGTGGGCACCGCGTTCGCCGACTTGTGTATCAAGCCCGTTCGAGAAAGTTTCGAGCCATTCACCGTTGCCGATTTGGTTAGCAAGCTGGGTGATTTCCTCCCGACTGATGTTGGGAGCGGCAAAGCGGATGTTTTCTTCGACCGTACCATCGAAGAGGAAGGGTACCTGGGTGACGATGCCCATGTTTCGCCGCAGGGAAGGCAGATCGAACTGGCGAATGTCGATGTCGTCAAGGAGCAGTTGACCTTCCTGGAACTCATAGAAACGGGTTATCAACCTGGCGATCGAGGATTTTCCGGCGCCAGTATGTCCAACGATTGCAATATTTTCTCCGGGTGCGATGTGGAGATCAAAATTGTTGAGCACGTTTCCACCGGTCGCGTAGTTGAAACTGAGCTGATTGAAATCAATTTTGCCAGATAGACTGTCAACCTTGAGATTATTAGTCTGAATGACCGAATGTTCTGAATCGATCAAGGCAAAAATGCGCTCTGCAGCTGAAAGTCCAGTCTGTACCTGGGTCCAGTAAGAGGTGATGCTCAAAATAGGCATCAGGAAGCGGTCGCTTGCCAGCAGAATCATATACCAGGCACCAGCGGTGATCAGTCCCTGGGTGACACTCAATGCGCCAAAATAAACCAGGAGCGCGATGCTGATGCCACTAAGGGTGCGCATGATCGGAAAAACGATCGATAGTACAAAACCCCGCTGCACATTGACTTTGTAAGAAGTGGTGTTCGAGGCATCAAAATCCCGGTATATTTCTTCTTCCTGGCGGAAATTTTTGGCAACGGAGATGCCGCTGATCGTTTCTTTGATGGTGGCGTTCACATTTGCCATGGCACGCATGCCCCTGGTGGTAACGCGGCGCGCAAGTTTGCGGAACTGAGACACAATGAGCATGACGAGCGGAACAAAAGCCATCAAGGCCAACGCGAGCCGCCACTCGGCATTGAACAGGATGATGGCAGTCACGACAGATTGAACGGTGCTGCCTGCAACATCCATTGTCAGCCTGATCAGCATAGAGAAGTCATTAGTGTCAGTGGTGATTCGGGAGACAATGCGCCCGGATGAAAGGCGGTCATGGAAGGCGAGATCCTGTTTGATGGATGATGCGAAAGCGTCAACAGACAGATCACGGTTCATGTCCGCGGTGACGCGAGATAAAAGCCGCCTGATTATATAGTAGAAAACGAAGTCCATCACCTCAAGGAAGAGAATGCCTGCTACCAGGATGGCATAGGCTGTTTCGTTTGGAACGCCGGCAATGCCCTCATCAAGGACATTCGAGATCAACAGAGGAGGTAAAGCGGCAAAAAGACCCTGCAGAATGATGCTGACGCTCATCCACGCGATGTATTTGCGATGACCTTTGGCGTAATCCCAGATGCGGCTGAGCAGGGCTTTGTTGCTATATTGACGATCATAAAGTTCACCGCTGAGACCTTGATGGAAGCCCATTACTCTTTTGCCTCCGCGAAGATGTTTCGGTAAGATTTAGAAGTCTCCATCAATTGATCGTGTGTGCCGATGGCAGAGATGCGCCCTTTGCGCATGACGATGATCAGATCCGCCCAACGGATCTGGGAAAGGCGGTGGGTGATGATGAAGGTGGTTCTGCCTTCCGAAGCCAGCTTGATAGCCTGTTGGATCTCGTCTTCGGTTTTGCTGTCGATGGCACTGGTTGAGTCGTCCAGGATCAGGATCTTGGGGTCTGTCAGGAAGGCTCTGGCAAGCGCAAGGCGCTGCCGCTGACCACCGGAAATGGTTGTCCCTCTTTCTCCGATAACCGTGTCGTAGCCTTCCGGCAGTTCATCAATGAAGCCGTTTGCCTGAGCCTTCTCTGCCGCAATTACGATTTCCTCTTGAGTAGCGTTTGGTTTGCCAAAAGCGATATTTTCAGCGACTGATTTTGAAAACAAGAACACATCCTGTTCGATGATCGAGATCTGACTGCGGAGGCTATCCAGTTTCCAATCCCGCAAGTCGATCCCATCAATGTAGACACTACCCGAAAGGGGATCATAGGTGCGGTTAATCAGACGAACCAGACTGGTTTTTCCGGAACCGGTTTGCCCGACAATTGCCACAGTCTGCCCGGGGTTGACTTCAAAACTCAGGTCGTGCAGATTCAGGTTTTCGCCGTCATAAGCAAAACTGACATTTTCAAAGTTGACCTTGCCTTTGATCACAGCACTGTATCCGGATTCATTTTGATCGAGATTGTTCTCGCTGTTCATAATGGAAAGCAACCTGCGCGCGCCGGCAACCCCAAGCGATATTTGCGAGTAAGAACGGATGGAGGTGCGCGTTGGAAATCCGAGCAAAGAGAGAGAGCTGAAGTACGAGATGACACTGCCTAATGAGATCAGCCCCTGCCGGTGAAGCAAGAGAGCATGCGTTAAGCCAAAGCCCATAGCCAAGGCCAATAAAAGGAGCGGGATAAAACGGGCTTCGATATCACCTTGTTTGACGTTTGCGTCGCGAAAAGCTTGCGAGTTTACTTTGAAGAGATCAATCTCAGCTTCTTCCTGGGATGCTGCTTTGACCGTCTCTATTCCGTCGATGTCTTCTGCCAGGCGGCTGTTGAGTCTGCCGAATGTTGAGCGAACCTCGCGTGTGACAGGTTCAAGGATCCTCAGGAAGTGGACAATTGCGACAAAATAGAAAATAATGAATAAGACCGGGGTCAGCAGCAAAGCGGGGTGAATGGACAAACCAACGCCAATGGGAATGAACAAGAAGTTGATCGAGCCCAATACCATGTTGAGGCCTGGGCTGAAGATATAGTTGACTTCGCGGATGTCGTTGGTGGCGCGTGCCATCAAGTCACCAATGGACTGCAAGGAGTGGAAAGTCATGCTCTTGCCCAGCAGACTGGTGTAAAACTCATCCCGCACATCGCGTTCGATACGTTGGGCAGTAACTTCGAAACCAAAATTGCGGAAAAACTGCATTAATCCGCGGATGATCTGAGATATTCCAACCAGCACACCGGCGCGTAAGAAAATTGAGGGCAAGGGATTGCCGCTGGTCAGGTTTTCAAAAACGATACCAAATTGAATTGCCGGGATTGAAGCCAGGGCAGCATTGCCGGCCGCACCAATAATGGCTACCAGGAAGATAGCCCAGTGATGCAAAGCATGCGATGCCACCCAACTGAACGCGTTAGTGCGTATCGTTTTATATCGAAAAGGACTGTTAAATTCGCTTATTGACATAATTAACCAGATAACCTAATGTTACCAAATCGTTATTCTACCCGATGCCTGTAATTTAAGAGGGATTTTGACCATTTTTCTGATTTTAAAAAGAGCGCGTTCGTGGAAAGGTTGCAAAATTGGGTATTTGTGCCTTGACCGATCTGATTGAGGCGGTTAGAATGATATTGATTAATTAATATTATTAATCAGATAAATATGATCAACGAGCTCAGTCCTGTTTTGAAGTTTATTGCAGACGCTACCCGTCAGGATGAGCCTATTCCAAACATATCCGAGTTAAGTTCTCAACTTGGCATCTCCACTGCCAGTGTTCGCGAGCAGCTTGAAGTCCCAAAAGAGTTGGGTTTTGTCGAGGTGCGCACACGAACAGGTATCCAAAAACATGAATTTTGCCTTACCCGTCCCCTCACACTTTCAATGACCTATGGTTTGCGAGTCGACCCCGGGCTTTTCCAGGAATATGCATCTGTGCGCCGGCAACTCGAGATTGCTTACTGGTATGAAGCCTGTGCTCTCCTGGGCAAATCCCAGATTGAGGAGCTCCAGACACTGGAAGAACGGGCTAACTGGAAAATTAACCAAAGTCCGGTGGTGATACCCACCGCAGAACATCGAAATTTTCACCTGGCGATTTATCGCCCGTTAAACAATCGTGTGCTCAATAGTGTCCTTGAAACCTACTGGGATCTCTATGAGGCATCTCGAATCCAATATTACCGCAACCATGAATACCTGGAAAGTGTCTGGAGTTATCACCGCCAGATGCTGGATGCAATCGCAAGCAAAGCTTATGAAAAAGGATATGAAGCCTTGGTGACTCATTTTGATTTGATAAAAACTTTCAAGAAAGCAGATCTTCGACAAAGATTTGAGTAAAAGGAGAGATAATCGTAATGCTAGATTCCACGCAAAAATTGCTGCAGGGTGACGAGTGGATTGTCAACGAAGTCTGTGTGGCTATCTGCACGGTCAATGGATCCGGCAGTGCTACAGCGAACAGCATCCTTTACCGTTCGCTGTTTCGTATGGGGATCCTGACCTCCGGTAAGAACATTTTCCCGTCCAATATCAAGGGGTTATCCACTTGGTTTGTGATCCGGGCTTCAGCCCGCGGTTATACCGGACGTGTAGCGCACGACGATGTGGTAGTGGCGATGAACTCAGCCACCATCCATAAGGACGTAACTTACCTCCAGGATGGAGGGGTGCTGTTCTATGCTGACCACCTGGAAAAACCCGAAATAAAGGATAAAGATGTGATCGTCTATCCTATGCCCATCAAGACCTTGATGAAGCAGGTGGACGTGCCTCGAAATCTTCAGACTTACATGGAGAATATGCTTTACGTCGGCATTGTGGGTCAGGTGCTGCGGATTCCCGAAGAAATTTTGAAGGCCAGCATTGAGCATCAGTTCCAAAGCAAACCAACTGTTGCTGAATCAAATTTTAATATCGTGAAACTTGGCTTCCAATATGCGCTTGAGAATATTGAAAAGAAAGATCACTTCTACCTGGAACAGTTGCCAGAATTAAGTGACTACATTCTTACAGATGGTAATAACGCTGGCGCGTTAGGTGCTCTTTATGGCGGGGTGCAGTTTTGCGGCTGGTATCCAATTACCCCGGCAACAAGCCTGGTTGAATCAGCGATAGAGCAGGTGGACAAATTGCGGAAAGATCCACTAACTGGAAAGAACACTTGTGTGATTTTGCAGGTTGAGGACGAACTTGCTGCTGCTGGTGCCACATTGGGGGCTGGTTGGGCTGGATTGCGGGCGATGACCGCTACTTCCGGACCTGGGTTAAGCCTGATGACAGAAAATATCGGTTTGGCATATTTTACCGAAACACCCATGGTCATCTGGAATGTGCAGCGGGTGGGACCGAGCACCGGTTTGCCTACCCGGACAGCCCAGGGCGACCTCTCCATGATTTATACGCTTGGACACGGAGACACCCAGCATGTTATTCTCATTCCAGGTACTGTCACGGAATGTTTTGAGTTTGGTTGGCGTTCGCTTGATATCGCAGAAAAGTATCAAACCCCGATATTTGTGCTGTCCGATCTTGACCTCGGAATGAATACCTGGGTCACCAAGCGGTTTGAATATCCCAATCAGCCCATAGAACGGGGCAAGATTATTTGGGAAGAAAAGCTGGAGGAATTCAAGGATTGGGGACGGTATAGGGATCTTGATGGAGACGGGATTCCTTATCGCACCGTAATTGGCAATCTGAGCCCCAAGGCGGCTTACTTTGCCCGCGGGACAGGGCATGATGAGTATGGAAATTACAGCGAAGATCCAAAAAACTGGTCAGATATGTTAGGTCGAATCGGACGAAAGCTGGAAGGTGTGGTTAAGGACTTGCCTGAACCGGTCATTCGCAGGTCCAAGGTTGAAGCTGATATCGGAATTATCGGAATGGGCTCTACTCACGATGCCATGATTGAGGCTCAGGACATTCTGGCGGAAAAGGGAGTTAACGCGGATTATATGCGTGTGCGGGCACTGCCCGCCAATTCCGCGGTGCGGGAGTTTATTGCCAGCCATGCGCGGAATTATGTTGTGGAACTCAATCGCGACGGGCAATTGGAGCAGATCCTCTCCCTCGAGGTTTCGGAATACTCAGAAAAATTGACCTCAATCTCAGTAATTGGCGGTCTTCCTTTGACTGCGGCATGGACAGCTGAAAGCATCTTAGCAAAGGAGAAAAAAGGTGGAAAAACACGTTGAGTTAAATCGGATCGGTCTCTCACTGGCTGACTATAAGGGAAAGCCCTCGACCCTATGCCCAGGCTGCGGTCATAATGCTATTTCAAATCAGATTCAGGCTGCTGTCTGGGAGCTGGGCATTGCTCCTGAAAAAGTAATGAAGATAAGCGGCATCGGCTGCTCAAGCAAGAGCGCAAATTATTTCCTCGACCGCTCATTTGGCTTCAATGGTATACATGGTCGAATGCCAACCCTGGCGACGGGGGCTTGTTTTGGAGATCCTTCAATCAAAATTCTGGGCATCTCCGGCGATGGCGACACGGCCAGTATTGGCATGGGGCACTTCAAACATGTCATCCGACGCAATGTGCCAATGGTTTACATCATCGAAAACAATGGATGTTACGGTCTCACCAAGGGGCAATTTTCTGCCACTTCCGACCAGGGTCTCAGGCTCAAGCACCAGGGTGTCAATATTCTTCCTCCGCTTGACCTGTGTATGGAGGCGCTGATCAGTGGAGCGCCTTTTGTGGCTCGCACCTTCTCAGGGGATGTGAAGCAGATGAAGCAGTTGATCAAAGCTGCTTTGTCTCAGAATGGTGTGGCTGTGATCGACGTCATCAGCCCATGTGTCACATTTAACAACCGTGACGAAGCCCTGCAATCTTACTCCTGGGGTCGAGAACATGAAGCGCCTATCCAGGATATAGCGCACTTTCAGAGTCGTGAAGAGATTCAGCTTGAGAATTTTGAAGAAGGCTCTTATCGTGAGATCCAGCTCCAGGATGGATCTTATTTGGTGTTAAAGAAGATCGACAAGGATTATGATCCCACTGATCTTCATGCTGCCTTGGATCTCCTGACGGAGTCCTATAAGTATCATTATTTTGCGACAGGTTTGATCTATTTTTCAGGAGTTCCCCCAACCATCCAGGAGAAGTACGATCTTCCCGAGGAGTCGCTCAATCGCCTCACAAAAGACCGCTTACGCCCAAGCCGCGAGTCGCTTGAGGCAATAAATGCCACGCTCTATTAGCAAAAATTAGAAAAAAACCGGTCTTTTCAGACCGGTTTTTTTGTGAATGACAAAAGCCTTGGAGATTGTTCCTGATAGATTGCATCAGCCTTTGAGGGTATAAAGCATCGCAAGGTTTGGGCTGGTGAATGCTCCTACGGGGAAGCCGGAGATAACAACAACCTGGTCACCACCTTTCAGGGCGGTTGCAGCGGTCAGTGCCGTCTCGACATGAGTGACCATAGTTTCCAGGGTGTCGGCGTGTGGAACGCGGAAGGGTGTGACGCCCCAACAGATTCCCAGCCACTGGTAGGTGCTGAGTTCCGGTGTGAAGGCAAAAATTGGTACGTTTGGTTTGGTCTTGCTGATCCAGAGAGCCGAAGTCCCGGAACGTGTAAAGACCACAATCGCATCCACATCTGTATCCTGAGTCATATCGCGCGCGGCATGAGAAATGACGATAGCATCATCATTCGAGATGTCGGCTTGCAGAATGTTGTGGTGTCCCCAATCAGCCGCATGGCTTTCAGACTCCAAAATGATGTTTGCCATCATGCGGATGCTTTGGACCGGATATTTACCGGCAGCAGATTCGGCGGAAAGCATGACGGCGTCGGTGCCATCAAAAATTGCATTGGCCACATCGGCTGCTTCAGCACGGGTGGGGCGGGGATTGTTGATCATCGATTCAAGCATTTGGGTGGCAGTGATCACAAATTTACCCAGGTTGTTTGCTTTTTTGATAATTTCTTTTTGAACCGATGGTACCAGGGCAGGCGAGATCTCCACGCCCAGATCGCCGCGGGCGACCATCACACCATCGGTTACTTTGATGATCTCCTCCAGGTTGGTGATCGCTTCAGGGCGCTCTAATTTGGCAACAATGGGGGGTAAGCGTCGATTACCCACTATATTGCGCATAGTATCTTGCACCATTTCGATATCTGATGCTTTTTTGACGAAGGAAATCGCCACGAGGTCAACCCCTGCCTCGAGCCCAAACTTAAGATCTTCGAGATCCTTGGCAGTAAGAACGGGAATGTCGAGATTGGAGCCGGGAAGGTTGACGCCCTTGTGGGATTTCAGGTTGCCGCCAAGGATGACCCTTGCATAAATGGTTTCACCATCCAGGCGCAGCACTTCAAACTCGAGCTGACCGTCATCCAGGAGGATATGGTTGCCGGGAACAAGGGCTTCATGCAATTTAGGAACGTCAAAGGGAATGAAAACCACGCCCTCGGGTAGATTTTGTGGGTCTTCGCGGGAAGATAATGCGACTTCTTGTCCGGACCGGAGCTTAATAACCCCATCCGGTAAGACGCCGATTCGTAGTTTGGGACCCTGGAGGTCCATGAGGATTGAAACAGGTTTGCCAAGATCTTTTGAGATTTTCCGAATCAACTTGATTTTCTCGCCGTGGTCTTCGTGGGACCCGTGTGAAAAATTCAAACGGCAGACATCCATGCCTGCTTTTACCATCTCTACTAGCACGGCTTCAGTAGAGCTGCTGGGACCTAATGTGGCAACTATCTTGGCAAACCGGTACATAGTAAATTTCCTTATCTTTTCAAGACATCCGCGATGATTTCGAGTGCCCAGTCGAGAGTTTCTTTCTCGATGACGAGCGGTGGGGCAAAACGGATCACGTTGTCGTGTGTTTCTTTCGCGAGGATGCCGGCTTCCTGCAGCATTTCGCAGTAGCGGCGGGCTCCGCCAGCTTCAGGATAGAGTTCAACGCCGATCAGCAAGCCGCGTCCGCGAACTTCCTTAACGACGGGTGAATTGATTTGGCGCAGTTTTGACATGAAGTAATTGCCAAGCTCGGTCGCGCGATCTGCCAGGTGTTCTTCATCCAGAACTTCAAGGGCTGCCACAGCTACTGCCGCGGCGAGTGGGCTGCCGCCAAAAGTGGAACCATGCTCGCCAGGTTGGAATAACCCCAAAACCGCGTCATCAGCCAGGACTGCCGAAACGGGATACATACCGCCAGAAAGAGCCTTGCCGATGACGATTACATCCGGACGCAGGTCTTCGTGCTGAGACGCAAACCACTTGCCAGTTCGGCAAAGACCTGTTTGAATTTCATCAGCAATGAATAAAACGTTGTTTTCTTTGCACAAGTCTGAGACTGCTTTGAGATAGCCATCTGGAGGTAAAACCACGCCATTTTCGCCTTGAATTGGCTCCAGCATGACAGCTGCCGTATTAGGTGTGATGGCGGCTTTCATTTCTTCAATGTTGCCGTACGTGACAACTTTAAAACCAGGTGTGAAAGGTCCGAAGGCCTCCTTATAAAATTGTTCAGTAGAGAAAGAGACGATTGTTACGGTGCGACCATGGAAATTACCAGCAGCAACAATAATTTCGGCTTCATACTTGGGAACTCCCTTGACCACATAAGCCCACTTGCGCGCAACCTTGATAGCTGTTTCAACTGCTTCCGCGCCGCTGTTCATGGGCAACACGCGCTCATAACCGGTGAGATCAACCAGTTTTTTGTATAACTGGCCAAGTCTGTCGTTGCGGAAGGCGCGTGAGGTCAGAGCAATTTTTTGTGCCTGGTCAACCATGGCCTTGACGATGTGCGGATGGCAGTGCCCCTGATTGAGAGCGGAATATGCACTGAGACAGTCAAGGTATTTTTTGCCCTCAACATCCCAAACCCAAACGCCTTTGCCCTCAGAAAGCACAACACTCAGCGGTTTGTAATTATGTGCGCCGTATTGGTCTTCGATTTCAATGTAGTCTTTCGTGTTCATTTATTTCTCTCCTAATAGTGTTTGCAGAATGGCTTTCTGTGCGTGCAGACGATTGTGTGCCTGGGGGAAGAGGCGTGAGTGAGGTCCGTCGGCGACTTCGTCTGTAATTTCCTGGTTTCGGTGAGCGGGCAGGCAGTGCATGACAATCACTTCAGGATCGGCTTCAGCTACCAATTGGTCATTGACCTGATATGGGGGAAAGACCAATTCACGTTTAGCAGTTTCCTCTTCTTGCCCCATGCTTGTCCAGGTGTCGGTATAGATCACGTGAGCACCCTTGACGGCTTCGTGAGGATCGTTAAGAAAAGATAATTTGCTGCCGCTGACAGCCGCGATTGGTTTGACAGTCTCGATCGCTTCTGCCGGCATGTCATAATCTATTGGATTGGCAATTGTAAAATTTGCGCCCAATTTGGCGGATATCTGCATCAGGGAAACAGCCACATTGTTTCCATCGCCGACATAAGTGATGTTGACATCTTTGATTTTGCCAAATTCTTCATAGACGGTCATGATGTCTGCCATCGCCTGGCAGGGATGACTGTAGTCACTGAGACCGTTGATGACCGGGATGGAGGACCATTTTGCGAGCTCGAGCACGTGTTGGTGCTCAAAGACGCGCGCCATGATGCCGTGTACCATGCCCGAGAGCACCCGGGCGATGTCGGCAATGGACTCGCGCTTGCCCAGTCCAATCTCATTTGGTGAGAGATACAGTGCGTCTCCTCCGAGGTGGCGCATACCCATATCGAAGCTGACACGGGTTCGCAGTGAAGGCTTTTGGAAAATTAGTGCCAACACTTTACCCTTCAGGGTTGGCTGATTGCCGCCTGCCTGATACTCTTCCTTTAGCCTCCTGGCTAAATCAAGCAGGGCAAGCAGCTCTTCGGGGGTGTAATCGATAATATCCAAGAAATCTTTGTGCATATTTACTCCTACAATCTCCTTTTTTTGGCATATTCAATAGAATCGCACAGGTCAAGAGAATAGTGCGATCGCCTGGTTGGATTGTACCAGAATTATAGCTTTCAGTCTGAGAAGCGGGTTAGATTCGACTCCAGGAAGCTTAACGTACAGTTCTTCCTGTGGCATTAGAAAGGGTGCAGAAATTATTCTGGTTTGTGAATACTTTTTTGGATGGGGTTGCTGAGTTCCGCGAGGATCTTATCCTGCAGAGTGGACATTTCCTGCCACTGGGGGGTTGAGCCATGATCCATGCCGGCCAGATGCAAAATGCCGTGAACGAGCAGCATTTCAAGCTCATCCATTAATTGCAGTCCGCGGGTGTCGGCCTGACTCTTTGCTGTCTCATAGGAAATAAGAATATCTCCCAGATAAGTTTCACCGCTCTCCGGATCAGTAAAGGCGTTTTCGAATGAAAGTACATCCGTAACTTCGTCAATGTCACGATATTGAAGGTTGAATTTCTGAATTGTTTGATCGTCTGTAATCTGGAGTGTGATCTCCGGTTGGGTTTCAAATTCAAGCAAGCTGAAGACGGTTGCGCTGGCTCTTTGTAATCGTTTTACGTCCAGTTCTTTCTGGATCGTACGGCGTGATTTTATCGTGAGCATATTATTCTTCTGAAGCTGTCATTGGTTGAATTGTGACATTGACCGGTTCAGTCTTTCCGCGTTTGGAATCAGGGTATTGAATACGAGGATGGTAGGACCGTTGAAGTGTCTTGAAGAATGAATCCCGAATGGTGCTCAGGTCTTTTAGGGTCAGGTCGGTATTGTCAAATTGACCGGCATCTTTGCAGGAGTTGATAACCGCGTTGATGGCCTCAAGGATCTCTTCATCGGTTCGGGCGTTTTCAGCACGGGACCTGGCTTCAGTGCCATCAGCAAGCATCAGGATAGCTGTTTCTTTCGAGCGGGGAGCAGGCCCTGGATATCTGAACATTTCCGGATCGACTTCGTCGGGATTTTGAGCTGATGAGCGAGCCTTTCCGTACTGGTAGCGGGTAATCATTGTGCCGTGGTGTTCGCGGATGAAGTCGATCACCCTGGAAGGCAAACGATAGCGTTTTGCAATGGCGACCCCATCGGTGACATGCTTGATGATGGTTGCAGCGGCTACTTCCGGGGAGATATCGTCGTGGGGGTTAACGCTGTCGCGGACTTGATTCTCAACAAAGAAACCGGGGTTTACGGATTTACCAACGTCATGATAAAGAGCGCCAACTCTGACCAGCAGCCTGTCAGCCCCGATGGCTTCGGCGGCTTGTTCTGCCAGGTTGGAGACTTGGAGGCTATGTTGGTAGGAGCCGGGCATGGTCTGGAGCACATGCTGCATCAATGGGTGATCGGGTCTGGAAATGTCCATCAACTGCAGGGCGGTGGGAATATCAAGAACAAAGGAAAAAATGTATTCGAACAGAATTGTCAGCGTACCAGCGGCGAGACCATTAAGCAATGCAGAAGCAATCAGCGAGGCTAAGCCCATCCAATCCGTGAAAGAGTCGCCAATCCGGAAAATGAGGACCATAGCTATGCCAACCAGGCTCACTACGGCACCAGTGCCAATAAACGAGCTGATCCTCCTTGCACGCCCGATCACGAAGATGCCGGCAAAGGTTGGAAGGATATAAAAGAGGGCCAGCTCCATGTCGCGTGGGTGACCGAAAACAATCAGAATTGCCAGTAACATACTCATTAACATGCCGGTTTCGACCCGCAATACAATCGCGACTGTCAGTCCAAAGGCAGCTACAGGATAGAGCCAGGGAATGACAGTGCGGTCCAACACCAGGAAACGAGCCAGCGCGAGGAATATCAGGAAGAAAACCGCCAGCATGACAATCGTCCTGATTTCCATCAGGGCTTCGAATTTTCGCCGGCGATTGTAGTATGTCGCGCAGATCAAACCACAGACGGCAACCAAAATACCGCTGGTGATGAGCAGATTCCTTCGGTTTTTCGGCTCACCCAAACCGAAGACGTTCAGCGATTCCAGGTCCGCATCATCAATAATTTGACCCCTTCGAACCAATACTTCACCTGCCATAATTTGCCTGGTGATTGGTTCCACGTTATTCCTGGCTGCTTCCCTGGCTTGCTGAGTCTGTTCTTCACTAAACAAGCTGGTAGGGACAATCAGCGGCGAGACGATCAGTGTAATTAACTGGGTTTGATCGCTTTTGAATCCGAAATCAATGACGGCTGGTAAATTGCTGCGCGTTCGACCGATCTGGTCATTGCGTATACTGTCCCGCAAAACCAACTCGAGTACTCGATTCGCTTCTGTGGTGATGGCTTGCCAGTCTTCGTCCGTGAGGTCTAAAATGGCTTGGTAAGCTTCATCCTTCAGAGTAAGCTTTTCAGCTGAACGCATATCATTGAGTTTTTGCTGCTGGGTTGAAAACTTGTCGTTTCGAACCGAAGTGAAGAAATAGAGGGCGTTGTTGAGTGTTTCAAGCTGCGCTTTGGCAATGCTGGGATCTGCCGGGAGAAAAATTGGCTCAACTGCCGCCGCGGCTTCATTGCGGGCCTGATCGGTAAAGACTTTGGACTCAAAAGTGATGGAATAAGGAGCAGTTATTTCTTGTGGGGCAACTTGTCCGATGCGGACGGATTCGCTTTGGTCACTCAGGATATCAGGCAAGACAAGGCAAGCAAAGGCTAAAAGACACGAAATGACCAGAATGAGGACTTTGAGCATTCCGTGGGTGGCTTTCTTGCCTGAATTTTCTGTGCCTGTTTTTCCTGCCATGCGTTTATCCTGTCAGAAATTCCCGCACCACGCGGCTGGCTTCAGCGTTACTGGCTCTTCCTGCCAACAGGGGTTGGAGAGTCTTCATCACAACGCCCATGTCCTTGATTGAGGTGGCATTGCATTGCGCGATCACGCTGCGAACCAAATCCTGCAATTCCTCGGGATTTAATTGCGCCGGCAGATAGGTTTTTAAGCAGGCAATTTCCGCGTCAGCTTGTGCCACCAGGTCTTCGCGATGTGCCTTCTCAGCGTCAGACCTGGCTTCCTGACGGGTTTTGATTTCCTTTTGAATAATTGCAATGATTTCTTCCTGGTCAAGTTCATTGCCCTTGGCAACTTCTGCCAGTTGGATGGCTGCTTTGATCATTTTGACCACCCACTTTTTAGTATCATCATGGGTTTTCATGGCGTGGATTAAGTCTGCTTGCAAACGTTCTTTTAGGTCCATGGTTTTATTATACCTGTCTCTTCCTGCAATCTCATTCACCAAGTGTGATCAGCCCCACCAGCTTTTCAAAAAGAGACTGGCTGATGCCGTCCACTTTCAGCAAATCTTCAAGCGCGGTGAAAAGTCCATTTTTCTGCCGGTAATCCAAGATGGCTTGCGCTTTTACCTCACCAATGCCCGGCAAACTGTCCAGCTCGGCAAAACTGGCCGTGTTTATGTTGACCATTGGGGATGTTTGAATGCTCAATCCTCTATCGTCTGTCGACAAGGTCCCATCCTGCGCCGATGGAATGTATATCCTCTGACCATCCACCAATGCGGCTGCAAGGTTGAGCAATTGGGGATCAGAACTCTCCTGCAGTCCACCGGCGGCCTGGATTGCGTCTTCTACACGCGCGTTTTCCGGCAAGGTGTAGACGCCCGGAAGTTTGACTGACCCTGTGATATGAACCCGGATAAGTTTGGGCGTTGAGGTAGGGTCTGGCGTCAGGTTGGGCGTATGGGTTACCAGGGCGATTGGTTGCCCTTTTTGGGGAGAAACGACCAGGATAATGGCCCCTACCACGACCAGTCCTAACAAAAATCCCATCAGTGTCTGCTGCCAGGATTTCATGCGGATGAGCTTTCAGATGCCTTTTGTTCAGCCTCGTACATCAGGTTGAATGCTTTGATCGATACTTCGAGCATGTCTTCTGAAGGCTCACGAGTGGTGAGCTTTTGCAGGGCGAGATTGGGTTTGATCAAGGCACGCACCAGGGCGGACTCGTCCATGTGATTGGCGGCAAAGCGGATATATTCATAAGCTATTCCAGAAACCACAGGCAGCAGGAGAATACGTGTGAGCAGGCGCCAGTGCAGGGGAAGAGGGCCGAGAAGGCTAAAAAACAGGATCGATATCAACACGAGGGTCAGGATAAAAGAGGTCCCACACCGCGGATGAACGAGGGTAAACTCGCTCACGTTTTTGGGTGTCAGATCCGCGCGGGCTTCAAAAGCGTTGATCGTTTTATGTTCTGCGCCATGATAGGAGAATACCCGCCGAATTTCCGGCATTCTGCCAACCACTGCAAGATAAACTACCAGGAGAGCAAGGCGCAGTAAGCCTTCCATCAGATTGCTAAGCCAGGTACCAAGTGTTCCCAACCGTTCAATTCCGAGTGGACCGTCCAACCAACCAGTGAGCAAAGCCGGAAAAAGGAAAAATAGCCCTACCCCAAGCCCAAGAGACAGCAAAACCGCGAGAACGAGGTCTTTTCCCTCTATTTGCTCGTCTTCACTGCTGACCATGTTGGAGGACTTTGTGAGGAAGCGCATGCCCAGGTTCAAAGAATCCCACAAACCTAACACGCCTCGTAAAAATGGAATGCTCATCCATTTTGAGCGGTAAAGAGCGGGGAGTTCCTCTTCGTAAGTGAGGATTTGACCATCCGGCGCACGCACAGCCATGGCAACATGCTGTTTTCCGCGCATCATGACGCCTTCCATGACAGCCTGGCCGCCGTAGGAGGGGAGTCTCAAGTCTTTCTGATCGCCCGTCACGCCTGGGCCTCGAAACTGGTCAGGAAACGAATGTAAGCCTGGATGCCTTTTCGCCAGGTGGGCAGGTGGAGATGCTCATTAGGGGAGTGGATCGCATCGTCGGGCAGACCAAAGCCGGTGAGGATTGACTTGACCCCTAAAATTTCCTGCATGACCGTTGCGACGGGGATGCTTCCGCCTTCACGTTTATAAATTACATCTTTCTGCCAGGATTCCTTGAAAGCTTGGATCAGGTTGGGTAATCCGGGAGCATCATCTGCCAGGTAGGAAGGTCCGCCGGAGTGTTTGATAAAACTGACTTTCACGGTTGGAGGAACCAGCGTACGGATGTATTTTTCAGCGAGTTCATAAATTTCTGCATGCTGCTGGTCTGGAACCAACCGGCAGGAGATTTTTGCCTTTGCGTAAGCGGGAATGATGGTTTTTGCGCCTTCGCCGATGAAACCGGCATAGAGCCCGTTCACGTCCAATGTCGGTCTTGCCCCCTGGCGTTCGAGCAAGGTGTATCCTTGCTCACCGAAAATGGCAGGCGCGCCAGTAATTTTTAGAAAATCAGCTTCGCTGGTCGGATTCATAGCAATTTTTTGGCGATCTTCATCGCTCAGGGGCCGAACACGGTCATAGAAACCAGGAATTGCCACTGATCCATCCGGGTTGTGGAGTTGGGCAATGATCTTGGCCAGGACGTTGGCAGGGTTGGCAATGTTTCCACCAAAAAGACCGGAATGCAGGTCCATTTTTGGACCATCAATGCGCACTTCAAAATAGACCAATCCGCGCAGACCGTTAACAATCGTGGGACTGTCTTTGTTGATCATGCCGGCATCCGGATTGAGGATCATGTCGCATTTCAACAAATCAGTGTGGTCGCGAATAAAGCCTTCCAAAGACGGAGATCCAATCTCCTCTTCGCCTTCGAGGATGAATTTGATATTGATGGGCAATTCTCCAGTTTTCAGAACGCTCTCAAGCGCAAAAACCGATGCCAGGATCTGACCTTTCATGTCCGATGCTCCGCGGGCATACAAGTTCTCCCCGCGGATGGTCGGTTCGAATGCAGGTGTTATCCAGGCATCCAACGGATCAGGCGGCTGCACATCGTAGTGACCATAGATCAGGAGGGTTTTTGCTTCTGGAAGGTTAGAGTACTTCTCAGCAAAAACAACAGGATGTAAGTCAGTCGGATAGATTCTCACCTCATCCATGCCGAGTTTCTCAAAGTACGATTTTAGAAATTCGGCTGCTTCTTGCAGATGAGGTTTCATTTCCGGGTCAGATGAAACAGAGGGTATCCGCAAGAAGGCGTCAAAGGTACGCATCTTTTCAAGTTCTGAAATTTCAAATTCCTGGATTGCTTTTTGTGTTCTGGACATTTTCTTCCCTCGCATATTTTTTCTGATTATATGCCATTTGGCAAAAATTCGTGATAGCTACGGCAATACGCAAGGTTCGGCGATCATGTGTCAGATTATAAAAGAATAGTCACGGATCCTTTCCGGAAAGAATTGCCTGTTTGTTTTCTTCATTCAAACAGATCTTTCGAAATTCCCAATTCTCACTAAACTGATCAGCACTGCTAAGGTTAGCCGCAGTCAGGCATCTTCATTGAAAAAAAAAACGCATGACCTTGGTATGCTGCCTGATGCATTGACTTAGCCTTTAAAGAGTGCTGGCTGTGCGCAATCATTTTTGATACATTCGTGGAAATGCAAATAGCGAACATCCTTCGGGAAAGTTGACCTTAGTCCGATTTGCCAACTCAGACGCAATGCGGGCATCTAATTTGACTATATTCTAAGGTGTTTCTCGACTGTGGAATCTCTCCAATCATAGTTCGGTGAGCTAATGTAGGTATTTTTTTTTGTATGTAAAATGTCTCTCCAGTTGTTGAAAAATCAGTGGTGCAGATTATGATCTTTTTCCTTTCTTGGTTCACTAAACTGTTGAAAGGATACCGTGATCTACTCTTTTTGTTAATTTACCGAAAATTCGTTACACTGACCGACAGGCATCAACGCATGAAGGTATGACTTTCAAAGGATAGTATACTTATTTCGTTGGAGAACCATTATGGGAAATCGCACCAATGAAGATTGGCTGACAAGCCTTAGGTCGTCTGGAGAGCAGCGGGAAGTTGCACTTGCTGACTTATCTAAGATTATCATAAACGGTATGCCTTATGCGCTTTCCAAGTGGATCCAACAGGACGATCCCCGGTTTTCTCCATTGGTAGAGGAGGTCGCGCAGGAAACTCTTCTGCGAGTACTGGCGCGTTTAGACTCCTTTGAGGGGCGCAGCCAGTTTACAACGTGGGTCTATACGATTGCTGTACGGTTTGCACTTACTGAAATTCGAAGAGCAAAATGGAAGGAGACCTCGCTTGATCAGATGCTCGAAGGCAAAGATGTGGGAGATGAGTCTCGTGAAATGCCGGATATGGGTGTTAATGTCGAAATGTCATTTGAAAAACGTGAAACGATCTCCATGATACAAAAAGTGATGCTCGAGGAATTAACTGAAAAGCAACGGACAGCCTTGATGGCAGTGGCAATCCATGGAATACCATTAGCGGAAGTTGCTCGCAGTATGAATACCGAAAGGAACGCGTTATACAAATTGCTTCATGATGCCAGGTTAAAGTTGAAACGCCACATGGAAGAACAAGGAATGTCATCAGAAGAATTAATCGCAATATTTGAGAGATGAAAGTAATTTTTCAATCAACAACTGCATCTAATGTATTGGAGATCTAACTTAATGAACTTGTTTACGCGTCTTTTTCAACGTAGAAGAAAAACCACTCTTGATAAGATGGAATTGAATATATCACCTGATCAAGCCGAAAAAATGCTGTACATGATTCAAAACACACAGGAGATTGAGCTGACCTGTGATGATGTCCATGGATTGTTGGACCAATATACTGAAATGGCCATCCGCGGCGAAGATGTGGCTAGTTTGCTCCCCTTAGTTCATCATCATTTGGACATGTGCCCGGATTGCCGCGAAGAATATGAAGCATTATCCCGCATATTACATGCTATCTGAACTTGCACTAAATCATCGGCTTCAAATTTTGTACCAAATTTACTGCCCACATCTTAAAACAAAACGCATCTTTCAACCTTCTTTCAGAGGTGTTTTAGTTAATTTGCATTTATTGCGCTCTATTTCTTTTATCAACGTAAGATTTTTTCGCCATCATGCGTCTAAGTTGGTAAAGGAAAAATTCTTTATAAATCAAATTGAGGATTCTCCTCTGGAAGATACTGTGCAAAAAAACTATTCCGGGAATCGTAATTGAACGGCATTATTTCTCCTGAAATCTGTTCCTGGGCAGGCGATTGAACAAATAGGTATTCTGACATTCAGAATGTATGGAAAAATATTACTATTGAGGTTCTCGCATTTATCAAAAAAAGGCTTTAATTATGAATGATCAAATTCAAAAAACATGGGAATATTCCAGACTCCAATTTGGATAACCCCACTTTACCGGACATGGACATTCCAGCCGTTCTGATGAGATTACTTTCCACTATGCCTGAATTTGCGATAGATGGAGAACCAAAACCACTATCGGGGGGGTTAATGAACTGTGTCTGGCGCATTGAGGGAAAGGCGGGTTCATCACCAGATTCGCTCGTTGCAAAATGGGCGCCACCGTTTGTTGCCTCCTCCCCAAACGTTCAGCTTGACCCAAACAGGATCCTTATCGAAGCAAAAGCCATGAAAGCCTTCAGCCCTGATGGAGTGATGGGTGCCTTGGCAACAGACTCAGTAAGATTGCCAGGTTTATATGCTCTTGACGAACAACATCATCTGATCCTTATGGAAGATGTTTGTCGTTGTCCAGATTTGGAGACCTGGCTTCGCGAACCGCATTCAAATGATGAATCTGAATTGTTGGGCAACCTTTTGGGGGAATTCATCGGCAAATTGCACCGGGTCAGTGCTCACATTCCAGGCTTATCGCAAGAATTTAATAATCCACAGATTCAGCGAACCCGTTTGGATGTGCAGTATGGGAATATTCAAAATTATGCGTCTCGTGCAGACGTTCCTGATGCACAGGTTCTGGCAAACCGCGCGATGGATTTTGGCAGAAAACTTCATCTTCCAGGAAAAGTCTTAATTATGGGAGATCTATGGCCGCGTTCGGTGATTGTTTCAGATGCTAAACTGAGAATAATCGATTGGGAATTAGCCCACTATGGAAAACCTGCACAAGACGTCGGTCATTTTTCTGCTCACTTATGGATGCTGGCTCATCGAGCAGCAACACCCTCGATTTCAAAAAGCATTCTTTCCATGAACGATGCGTTTTTGAGAGCTTACCGAAAATCATTGGGGTCAGATTTCGAAATGGTCTTTGGAAGGGAGGGATTCGACGAAAGCTCAATTCACTTTGGTTGCGAAATCCTTGCGCGCACGGTTGGAATCTTTCAAGCAGGATATGTTTACGAGGGACTTCCGGTAGGAGATCCTGCCATCGTCGAAGCGGTTGATATTGCAACGAGTCATATCCGCAGTTCATCAAACTCACCGGTATTAAGCGTTTTGGCTTAACTTAGCTGTTATTGAATTTCTATCGGTCGGTTAAAAATCATCTTTGTTTCACTACGAAAGGATAGAATAAATGGAAAAATACGATATTACAGTAATTGGTGCCGGTTCAGGTGGGTTGGTGGCAGCATTAACTGCTCACCGCCGGGGAGCCCGGGTGGCATTGGTCGAAAAGAATAAGATAGGTGGGGAATGTACTCACGCGGGCTGTGTTCCAAGCAAAACGCTCATCAGCAGCGCGCGGCTATTCCAATCAAGAAAGAAATTTGAGAGCCACGGTCTCCCAATGGTACAACTGGGGTCAGAGTTTGACTTTGCTAAAGTCATGACACATGTGGATGATGTGGTGCAAGGCGTCTATCGCAACGAACAGCCTGCCCATTTCCAGGACATGGGGATTGATGTGTTTATTGATCCTTCCGGGGCAAAGTTTATCGATCAAAACCACATATCGATTGGGGATTCCGTTCTTGAATCCGATTATTTTGTCATTGCAACTGGCTCATCCCCTCGCATGGCACCGCATGAGGGCAGTGAAATGCTCAAATTCCTGGACAATGAAAACTTTTGGGAATTGCGTGAACAGCCAAAGTCAGTTGTGTTCCTTGGTGGTGGGGTAATCTCAGTTGAATTGGGACAATCACTGGCCAGGTTTGGCACAGACGTGACGATTGTTGAGCGTAATCCGGCCATATTAAATGCCCTGGATCCCGAAATTGTCGCCTTGGTCACGAAAGCGCTTGAAGAAGATGGGGTTCGGATTATTACGAACTCAGAGGTGACCAATTGTATTCAAAATTCTGATGGTCAAATCAAACTTGTTCTTGATCAAGATGGGGAACTGAAAGACCTTTTTGCAGAACAAATCTTTGTCGCACTAGGGCGGGTGCCAAACATCAATGGATTGCAACTGGAAAAGGCTGGAGTCGAGTACCTGCCTTATGGAATAAAAACCAATGAATATTTGCAAACTACAGCGGCTAATATCTATGCATGTGGCGATGTCACCTCGCCAGCGAAATTTACGCATATGGCTTCCTTTCAGGCAGATATCTGTATCGATAATATTCTTCAGGTAAATAAGCGCGAGAATGATCTCTCCATAGTCCCATGGGCAATTTTCATGGAGCCTGAAGTTGGGCATGTTGGCTTATCTGAAGCTCAAGCCATCAAGAAATTTGGAAAAGTAAATATTTCTCGTGTTGATACCAATTCGGTCGACCGATTCATCACTGAAAGCGAGACAGAAGGATTCTTGAAGATAATCATGGATGAAAACGATGTCATTGTTGGAGCTGATGCAATTGGTTTGCATGCAGGTGAATGGATTCAGTTTTTCACTTTGGCAATTATGCAGGAGCTCAGTATGCAGGCTTTAGCTGAAACGATTTTCATTTATCCAACTTTTTCGGAGATTGTCAAAAAGGGAGTCACCCGTTACATTCGCTCCAAATCCTGATCCGGATTATTTTTATAGGTCATCGATTTAACTATTGAGCAGGTAGGATTTTGCTACCTGCTCTCTTTACATCAAATGGTTGCATCTCTAACAATCAGGATGCATCAAATTGACAAAATATTGGGAGTAAAGCTTAAGCGGTTAATGGAAATAGATGTTCAGCGGGAAACGCCACCTTGATCACCTCACCATGTGGAATCATTGCTGCAGGCATCGCAACCCGGGCTCTGACAACCATTGTATCGATCTGGATTTGGTATTCCACATATTCACCCCGATACATGCAATCCTTTACCACTCCAGTGAGTATGTTCTCAGCCAGTTCGCTGCCGACCTCAATATGCTCAGGTCTAATTGCAAACGTTGCCGAATCAGAAACAAATCCGTTTGTCCTAACCGTCAGGTTGCCATGTTGGGTTTCAAGGGTTCCATGGTTTACACGCCCCTTGAGGAAAGTGTCTATCCCTACAAATTTTGCCACCTGGCTGCTGGGCGGTTTTTGAAACAACTTCATCGGTTCATCGATGGCGGCCACTTTACCCTCAAGTAATAATGCCATGCGGTCTGACATTCCCATGGCTTCACCAAGATCGTGAGTTACCAAAATGGCTGTAATTCCCAATTCGTGTTGAATTCGCCGGATTGCCTCCTGTAAATTCTGACGCACGGCAGTATCCAGACTGCTTAAAGGTTCATCCAGTAATAACAAGGTCGGACGCACAATTAAGGCTCTTGCAAGGGAAACCCGTTGTTGCTCACCACCTGAAAGATGGGCGGGTTTTCGCCTCTCAATTCCGGGTAATCCGATCAAGTCAAGAATTTTTGCTACCTCTATTTGAATAGTTTGTTTTGTTGCCCCTTGTACTTTCAGTCCAAATCCGATGTTTTCTTCAACACTCAGGAAAGGAAACAAATAGGCTTTCTGGAACATGAGAACAGCTCCACGCTTATTTGGAGGAATAGATAGTATGCTCTTTCCATCAAAGAGAATATCCCCCGAATCCGGGTATTCTATCCCTGTGATCAACCTGAGCAGAGTAGATTTACCGCTTCCTGAGGGACCTAATAAGGAGACCAACTCTCCAGAATCAACGGTCAGGGAAAATTGATCTAGTACCGGCGTTTTTCGTCCAGGATAATTTTTAGATAAATTCAGCAATTCAACTTTTGCCATTAGTACTGCTCCTTAATCGCGTTTCCGTGTTGGTTGAGTTGGCGCGCTGTTAATGCGATAACCAAGACAGGAGGAGCGATAAACAACAAAGATAACGCGGCGATGGTTGACGGATTCCCACCTGATACCGCTGAGAAAAGAAGCATAGGAAGCGTGAGAACCTTCCCGCCGCCTATCAATAATGTTAATAGGTACTGACTCCATGAGATTAAGAATGCAAACAATCCAGCAACGATCAATCCTGGAAAGACCAAACGTAATGTCACATTGAAGAACGTCCGTCTTTTGCTTGCGCCGAGCACTATGGCTTGGTATTCATAATTTTCATCGTAATTAGCAAACAAACCGGAGAGTGTAAATATTGTATACGGCAATGTGGGCACAAGATGAGAAAGGATAACTCCAACAAAAGATCCCGCCAGATCAAGCCTGAGAAATAAAATATTCATTCCCATACCGACAGCTAAAGGAGGGACCACTGTGGGCAAGAAGAATAATAACCAGGCAAATTGACGACCGGGAAATCTCCGTAATCCCAATGTTCGTGCAGCTGGAAAAGCAACAATCAAGGAGAACAAACTTACCACCAGCGCAATACCAATGCTTGTGAGCAGCCCTCCGACAGTCTTGGGGTCAGAAAATAAACGTAAAAAAGGTGCGGTTGACCAAGTTGATGGGAGAACATCGGGAAAAAACCAACGTTCAGAGAAGGCATACACTCCAAAAAGAAGAAGAGGCGCAATCAACACCAGATATAAAAAAAACCTGATTGCAGCATTGAGAATCTTCTTCATCCGTCAGCCAATCTTCTTTTCAAATTTGATACTGATCGCAGCGATAATCATCACCACCACGGTAATAGCCAGGCTGATCACCATTCCTTCTGCGCGGCTGTTCAGATCAGGATTTGTGAAAAACTCCAATGCCAGAACTGGCAGCATTCTTGGATATCTAACTCCTAAAAGTGCTGGAACCTCATAGGCACTAAAAACAAAAGCAAATACCAGCAGCGATCCAGACAATAAGGATGGCAAGACCTGTGGGATGGTGACATACCTCAAGCGCTGCCAACGCGATGCCCCTAAATTCTCAGCTACAACCTCAAAGTTTTCTGCCTGAGAACGCAATACGGCTAAGACAATTAACGCCAGAAATGGGATTTCCTTTGATATGTAATCGACAATAATACCTATTCCAAGTCGATCACGAACCAGAACAGGGAATTGGCTCGGCGTTTGGATAATACCCATTGATGCTAATATGCGCGCGAGCAAACCGCTTTGTGAAAAAAACAACAACAAACCGATTGCCCAGACCAAATGAGGGAATGCTAAATTCCAGTTTAATGCGAGAGTATCACCGCGGCTCCCCCTGCCTCGACGACCATTGAGCCAAACGGCAACGAAGAACCCGCCTATTGCAGACACAAAAGTAGATATCCCGGCAATCCAAAGAGAGAAGCCGAAGGAAGACCAGAACTCCCGTCCTGCAGGTCCTTGACCGGCAAATACATTGCGATACGCGTCCAGGTTTAGTGCTTCTTGTTCAGTTCCCGTGAGAATTCCGAAGCTTTGCGCCAAACCATAAAGCACGCTGACCCCAAACAATAATCCAATTATTGCGATTGCTGGGGCCAGACTAAGCCATGGAGGAGAAAAATTCGACTGCTTATTCATCCTTATTTCGAATTGAGAAGTACATATTGGCGCCAACCTTCTTCTATCAGGCTTTGATATTGTGCGGCTGAATCACCAACCAATGATTTCGCCAGATCAGAAGGTGATGTTGCAGCGTCGCCCAGTTTTTTGGACGCGTCTGCTAAAAGGGTCGTGGACGCAGTATCTGTAACCTGATTAATATCAATGCCAAAGCCCAAACCAAACCCATTTTCAGGTAAGATCTGTGCAGCCTGGAATTCTGGTTCAAGGATCAAATTAGCCAGCACAAGAGCTGCCGCTTTATTGGGAGCGTTAGATGGAATTCCCACATAATTGAAGTCACCAATCATGTAGTCTTCGAAAACAAATGCCTTTGATGTTTGAGGAACTAATCCCTGTTCTACCAACGCGCCTGCTCCAACAATTGCCTGGGTGATACTAAAATCGACTTCTTTGTTGGCAAACAGGCTGTGTAACTCATTCTCATCTTTTGGATAAGTCTCGCCCTGGCGCCATAGATAAGGTTTAATTTCATTGAAGTATGCCCACAATTCAGGGGACCATTTATCCCAGGTGGTTTGGTCGAAGGTTGCCCATTGGTCTGCGCCACCACTGATCTCAAATAGTGCACCCTTCACGAAACGGGTTCCCTGGAACGCGCCCGGACCAGGAGCAATATAAGTAAACCGTCCCGGATTCTTGATCGCCCAGTTTTTTAGTTGAGCATACGAACGGGGTAATTCCTCCGGCTGCATTCTGGCAGAATCATAGATAAATTGGAACTGCGCAGAAGACCATGGGCTTTCTTGAAAATCTACCGGAGTCCCAAAGTCCCGGTTTATGGCGGGATTATCCCAGTTGACATATTGACTGTTGGGGAGTTTGTTTGCCCAATCCCTGTAGAGCAAATCAGCCTGCTTTAATGTGGCAAAATTCTCTCCATTGATCCAGATCAGGTCAACAGCGCCAGGATCCTTTCCCGCTTGCTTTTCGCTCAAGACTTGATTGACTGCATCCACTGTGTCTGCGACTGGAACGCGATTTAAAGTGATATTGTAGCGGTCCTTAAGCGCTTCTCCATAAAAATTATCGACGAAGCTATTGATTGATTCAGACCCACCCCAAATATACCAGTTCACTGTTTGACCATTGGCGGCAGCAACAATACTGTCCCAATTATTAATATCAAACGATTCTGAAGAGACTATTTGGGTTTGCACGATCGATGTACAGGCAGACAATGCAAAAACAGAAAGAATTAGCAGTGCTATTAATTTTCTCATAATCATATTCCTTTATTATATTAGTTAACTTATAGACGAGAGAACGTCGAATTTTCTTACTTTACTTCATTAGTCGATAGCGTAAGAAATTCAACAGTTCTAGCGGCAAGTTTTGCAATGTTTCCTTGAGATAATTATCCGCAATATCCAATATGCCACTCGAATAGGTTGGGTAAGGGTAGACCAGGGGGAACAATTTGTAAAGGCTGATCTTTTGACTTATGGCCAGGGTGAAAAATGAAATCATTTCTGAAGCCCGTGGACCGACGATGGTTGCCCCAAGAATTCTGCCAGTCAGACGAATTACATCTACATGGATAAAACCATTTTCAACATCATCCGTGTACCCCCGGTCGAGCGATTTTAGATCAACGCGCAAACTTTTGATGAGATTGCTGTGATATTTCTTGTTAATTTGCGACTGCGAAAGGCCAACCGTTGCAATTTCTGGATCACTAAAAACGGAGGTGGGAACCAATGGTTCAGATTTTTTTAATGGCAGCCACGGAAAAGCAATTTTTTGGACAACTCTTCGTCCTTGTGCGTTCGCTGAGTGTGTGAAGGCAGATGTAGGGGTGACATCACCTACTGCGTATACGCCTTTTACGTTCGTCCGTCCAAAGCCGTCGACTATAATCCCGGTTTTCCCCCACAAAACCCCCGCTGAGTCGAGCCCTAAGTTGTCAATATTTCGAATCCGTCCAATTGCTATAAGCACTTTATCTACATCATTTAATGGATACGTATTTTGAGCAGAACGTATTGTGAGAGTATGTGTGCTCTCATCAAAAGAGTCCCCTGTAGCATTGTAGTGTGTTTCAATACCTAACTTATCAAGCTCTGGCTGTATTGCTGCCGAGACATCCGGGCTATAGGTGGGTAAGGCTCGTGGATCCAGGGCGATTAAGCTCACTTTTGTGCCTAACTTGCGAAAAGCAAACGCCAATTCGATCGCTATGATACCCGCTCCAATTATGGCAAGGTGATCGGGAATGGTGGTGATGTCAAACAAAGACTCATTTGTCAGCATTCTATCAACTGGAAGTCCAGGAATGTCCAACAATCGTGGGCGTGCGCCTGTCGCAATGATGACGTTCTTCCCCGTTATCTCTCTCGCTGGTTTATCGTCACTGCTGATCCGGATCATTTTAGGACCGGTGAATCGGGCTTGACCGAATATCAAATGAAGATTGTCTATCTTTCCAACTTCATCTGTTTCTTTGATCCGAAGATCGTCTCTTTTTTGTGTAACTTTTTCCAGTATCTTTCCAATATCATCTCCAGGTTGGTAATTTGCCGCAAGATGAATAAGTGTTTTTGACGGAATGCAACCAACGTTGGTGCAGTCCCCTCCCACATGATTTGATTCAATCAGTGCAACCTTTTTACCTTGCATTGCCAATCCAATCGCAACTGTCAACCCGCCTGAACCAGCACCAATAACAATGTTCTCGAAATTTTCATTTTTCATTATGCAATTTCCTCACGTTTTTTAAAGAATCGCGACAGAAGTAAACTACCGATAAAGATGATGATCGAAGCTGCTAATGTCGCAGGATTGAGTTTTGGCACACCGCCCTCAAATCGTTCAAATGATGCTCCTGCCAAAATAAAGGCAATAGTTCCTGGAATTGATCCAAGAAGAGTAGCTAACATAAAGGGTCTCCAACGGATCCGCAGAAAACCGGCAAGATAGTTCACCAGATCATATGGTAAGAAGATAAATCTCATCACGATAACAGTAGCAAAGCTATTTTCGCGCATCCGCTCAGCATATCTTTGGATGAAATTGCTTGAGGAACCCTCTTTAATAATTCCCTGTCCAAAATACTTCCCCACAAGGAATGCAATTGTGGCAGAAGTGTTACTGGCCACAATAGTATAAAGGACTCCCAAAACTGGTCCAAAAAGAAAACCGCCTGCCAATGTAAGAAAGGTTGAAGGGAAGAGAATAAGGGGTCTGATTGAATATAGCAAAATATAAATAAGTGGACCCCAAAAACGATCGGTCATTAATCCCAGCAATTGATTCATTACTGATACTGCAGTGAGCCCATTCTTATAAACATAGACCTGATAGCCAACTAAAACCGCCATCCAAAAAACAAGAGCTGCGATTTTCCTCCCACTCCTGTGCATCCAGGATTGATTTTCTGGTAATTTGTTTTCTTTTTTCACGTGGCATTATCCTATTTTTTCTCGTATGTTACGGTGAGCCCAGCTCACTTGGAGAGTTGCTGATGCTAAGACCAGGACTGCCAATAAGCCAAACAAAATTGTCAACCGCTCTGGAAATAAGATGAATAATGAGTAAAAAAGAATGGTCTCTCCGCCTTCGATAATCGCTCTGGGCATGGTCACTGTCGTGAATTCCTTTTTTGTTGTTGCTCCTTGACCGCGTTTTTCAAGATTGGCTGCCAACATCATCCAGGCTGCGCTATTGATGTAAAAAGCGGCAAATAATAACGCCAGAGCTAAAAATACATTCTTTTCATTCATTCCAAGAGCCATTCCCAGGGGAATGGAAACATATGCGACCATATCCAGAACAATATCCAGATACCCGCCAAAATCGCTCTGCTTATGATTAACCCTGGCGATTGTTCCATCTAATCCATCCAGAAACCTGTTCAGGAACCAAAGACCAAGCGTCAGACCGGTTTGACCTTGCCACGCCGTTACACCAGCAGCTACACTAACCCCACAGGCGATTACAGTCATTGTTGTCGGATTGGTGTTTTTCAAAGGTCCTTGAGCCAGAGGTTCAAGGACCTTTTCTTTTGGAATTCGCAGAATTTGATCAAACATCGCGTAATTTACCGTTATCAAAAAGTGAATTGACGATATGCTAATTCTACAAATCGTGAGTCTCGAATATTTTCTCGCCAGCTCGAATCGGGACCCTCAAACGGTTTTCAGCTGGAGTAATGGGGCAGGACCAACGCGCATTGTAGGCACAGTAGGGGTTGTACGCATAATTGAAATCAATCAAGAACATTCCGTTTCCGAGCGAATGAGGCTCCAGATAGCGTCCAGCCCCGTAGGTTTCTTCGCCAGCCAGAGCATCTGCGAAGGGTAAAAAGTATTCATCTTCACTTGAATAGATCGTGAGTTCTGCTGGCTGCCCTTCTATATTGAATTGGAAACGGCCATATCTTTGGTAGGTCAATATATCCCCGGTGGAAGTTTGCATGGTGATCTGTTCTTTTTCTGCAAATTCCTCAACCCTAACCGTCAGTTTCAAGCCGGGGTTTTCAGGAAAGTAGTTTAACCCTTCAAAGCTGTGTTTCTGTTCATGCGTTAGCGGACTTTGTGGATGGTCTGCAAAAAACTCATCTTTTTCTTTTCTAAAATGTCGCAAGGTGTTCATAACATCTCCTTATGTTTTCGTATTAGTCAATTGACTGCAAAGCGGGTTGTTTTCTTACCTTTTCCCCATAAAATCCCCACTGCAATGAAAGGTTGTCTGCAAAGACAATACCAATCATGAGATGTTCCAGCCATCCGAATAATGGCTTGCCTTCCTTCTTGTCCTTACTTGCTGGAAGGGATCCCATATCTATTTTCAGCATTTCCATCTGGGGGGCTAAAAGCAAAACCACCCTGAAAACTAGCGTGGATACAATACCTGGAACAACTGCTGCCAAAAAGGTCAACCCCCGGTTTATTTACTTTACTGTCTATTGTTAACTGTGAAAGCTGACGATATTCCTACGAAATTAATCTACTTACCGGAAATACGAAGCAAGGCTGTCTACCACGCTACCTCCCCTTTGAGCGGATTCAAGCAATTCAAGTGCTGATACTAAAATATCTGTTTGGGTGGCTTTATTCCCTGGAGCACCTAAAGGTCGACCTAAAGGGGTATGGGTAAAAAGGATGCGAGGCAAGTTCATGGCCAGCATTTTTTCACGAAATATTTCTGAACAAACTACCACAGTGGATATCCCGCTTTCTTCAAGCATACGCGCAATGTGTCCCACGGACACATGACAGACTGGTCAGACTGGAACCAGGATCATTCCCTCGATACCCAGGGACTTGAATTTTTTCACCCATGCTGGACCTGATCTCTTTGTCAACTGCAACTGCGAGCAAGCGCCAACAAAGGAAAACGCAATCGGGAATAGATCTCCGATCATGCCATTAGACTGCATCTCTCGTAAACGCGTTATTGGAAAATTGACATTGGGATCTTTCACGGCTCCACTAATATCATAGCCGCCGTGTCTGACCCGCAAAGAATCTTCTGGTGTGTCAATTGGGACTTCCGAAAGCTGTGGAACCGCCCTTAAAAACTCAGAAATTCTCAACTCAGCTTCGGTCTGAGTCATGTTCTCCACGCCAAGAGGATTTGGGTCATCCCCTGCCACAAAGTGACCGCTGGAAGTTAATAATGCCAATCGAGACTGGGAAAGGGGTTTCTGTAATGGAGAAAATGGGACATCAGCATAAAGATACCTTCCTGGTTTTGAATAGACACTTGTTTGCCACTCAATAACTTGATTCACTAAGCGGTTGATATTTCCATCATTTAGTGTTTCCCCGATTTTTCCGAATAAGTCTGAAAAAAAAGAGCCAACTTCTTCTGATGACAAATCCTTGAGGAATTTAAAATTTAAGTCTGACCTCTTTCCATAGGAAAAGGAGGCTTTAAATTCTTCGAGGTTTTCCACCTTTTGATTTTTGTCCATTTCTCAATCCAAACTGAAGCGTATTCTACTATGATGATGATCTACAGGTCTGTCAGCTGTTCTGTAACAACGACGCTATCATTTTGTAAACGCCGCTTAATTCTCAGGCGCGCATCATGGATCATTTTAAAATAATCACAACGCTCCATCAGTAATAATCGCATTACCTCTTCTTTTGGCATTCTGAACATCACCATCGAGCGAATTGCGATTCGTTGACTCTCTGAAAGCTCTTGTTTGAACAAGTTGTGGGTAAATTGCAAAAACTCATTTTCAGAAAGTATCATGCGTCATTCTTCAGGTACTTGTGGGAAGCCTTCCTCCTTTGAGTCAATTTTCCATTTTTCAACTCGTAATTCGTATAACAACTGCCGTACCGCAATATTCAATACCCATTTTAAAAATGGTGTACCCCCATCATATTTTTGCAAATTCTCGCTAACATATTCAAGTGTAAAGTTTGCAACTCCCTTTATTTGTTCTTCTACCTGCTCACAAAACTCAAAGCGGCTGTCTTTTACTCCAACAGGCAACAGTGAAACTATTAGCTCATACAGCTCAGCAAAAACGGGATTGCTCAATGTACGCTCGCAATTAATCAGGTTTATCCAACCGGAATCGCTGCGTACCACCATTCTTCAATTATACAGGTATTAGGTACTCCAAATCCCAAGTTTATCAATAGAACTCTATCAACCTGATGGAAAAGCTTTTTGAAACTCCGCGACGGCCTTTGGTCCATTCCTTTCCAGAGACTCGTAAAATAACTCCCTTTCCTGGTTGCGATAATCAAGGCGCTCCACATGGAATGGAGCCAATCGCTCGCCGGCTTTTCTGCGATTGGGGATTTCCAGATAATACTCCAGGGCGTTCCTCACGCTGTGGGAATCTGACCAATCGGATTTATAAACAGGTATCCCGGAGCGGTTGAATATCCAGGTCATGTTTGGCATGGAACCAAAGTGCCTGTGGCACGCACCATTCAAAGCGTCCAGAAGTATCCGCCGTGTAACACCATAAACATCACGAAGTGCCTCGGCGTGACGGAACTTTTGATCCATACTCGTTAAATGGGGATAGTTTTCGCCTGGATGGGCTTCATGGGTATAGATAAAAACCGATCCAATGTCACTGTTTTCGAAATCCACAGCAACTTTATTCATGGCTGGGCACGCCAGCCCGCAGTATGGTCAGGTAAAACTACCAAACTCGACTATGGTGTAGGCATGTTTAGTGATTTCAGTTTTCAAACTGGTTGTGGATCGATCCAAATTCCATAAGGGAAAATCCGGCACCAGTTTTCCCACCGGTGGGCTATCGTCAAATCTCATCCAACGCTCAAATTTTTCAGGAACGAATTCGTCGTAGTTATATAAATCTATTTCCGTGTGATCAGGCATATCGATTTCCTTTATCAATGATTTCCACATCCACGCTGCCATTTGAGAGAATCCCCTGCTAGCAGCATATCTGCCTCAATGGGACCCCAGCTTCCCTGTTCATATATGGGCAAAGGTGGAGCGTTCGGGCTTTCCCATGCTTGAAGGATCGGATCAATTAATTCCCAGGCCAGTTCACTACGATCCCCACGGGTAAATAATGATGCATCTCCGGTAATCGCATCCAACAATAACCTTTCGTAGGCTTCAGGAATGGCATCTTTGCCAAACACATCCCGATAATGATACTCAAGATCCACCGACCGGGTTTCAGCAATCGTGTCCGGAACTTTCGTCTCAAACTTCAGGTGAATTCCTTCATCAGGTTGCAGGCAAAGGGTAAGACGATTGGCTGAGAATTCATACTCTTCAGGCAACGGAAACATGAGATGGGGTGGTTTCTTGAACTGGATGACAATTTCACTTACTTTTTCAGGCATCCTTTTCCCGGAGCGAAGGTAAAATGGAACTCCCTGCCAGCGCCAATTGTCGATATAGAAACGAATCGCTGCAAAGGTGGGCGTTTGTGTTCCTTCCGATACGCCTTCTTCTTGGCTATAGCCGCGGTATTGACCCCGAACCGCTTCGCTTTCTACTTTTTCAAAAGGAATTCTCCTGATGGATTTGATAACTTTAACTTTTTCATCACGCAGGTCATTAGCCTTGTAAGAAGCTGTGGGTTCCATAGCAATTAAAGAAAGCAACTGGAGTAAATGATTTTGGAACATATCCCGAACAACACCTACTTTATCGTAGTATTTTGCGCGGCGTTCCAAACCAACTTTTTCAGCGACAGTTATTTGAACATTGTCAATATAGTTGCGGTTCCAAATCGGTTCAAAAATTGTGTTTGCAAATCGAGCTACCAAGATATTTTGAACAGTTTCTTTTCCCAAGTAATGGTCAATGCGGTAGATCTGTTCCTCGTTAAGAACCTTGTGAATCTCGGAGTTGAGTTTCTTTGCTGATTCATAATCAGTCCCGAAAGGTTTTTCGATAACTACCCTTCTCCAGCCTTCCAACTCATCAACCTGATTCGTTTTCCCAAGGTTTTCAATGATATCGATAAAGAAATCTGGCGGAGTCGCGAGGTAATACAATCTGTTTGCAGCTCCTTTTTCCAAAAACTCCAGCTTCTCTGACAGCGTATTATAGGATTGTTCATTGCGGAAATCTCCGGAAATATAAAATAGTTTTCCAGCAAATTCATTCCATTTATCATTTTCTACCTTGAACCCGGCAAAGGAGTCTATCGATTTCCTTGCGGTGGCGCGAAGATCTTCATCTTGCCAAGGGCGTCCAGCCAGCCCGACAATTCTAAAATTACTTTCAAGCTTTTTCTTCTGAAACAAGTTAAATAATCCGGGAATTAATTTGCGCTGGGCAAGATCACCAGAGACTCCAAAAATGATAATTGTGGTTGATTCAGACATTACTTTTCTCCTCATACGCTTTGGTTATAGTTCTCCGCTTGCGTCTGGATTTTTTGTTGGATGCTTCCGGATGAAGATTTCTTACAGACTCAACGAAGTAATTAAACCCAACCTTACCACGTCGGGATACGTGCAGGTCATACAAGTATTTTATCTTATAGGAGTAACTATGGGAAAATGTAACCCTATTGGTGACGTTGGTGGAACAAAAACTGCTTTAGGTGTCGTCTATGTTGATTGTGGACTTGCCTGTTTGATTGATTAAGAATCTTAAGTTGATTTGGGCGACTCGCTTCAATCGGGAGTAAGAAAATAAGATGGAAAAAACGGTATGGATTCATAATAGTGTTGAAGACCTTAACAATGCTGCTTCTGAAAGCATTGCTGAGATCCTCACACAGGCTGTACATCTGCGCGGAACTGCAAATATCGGGCTTTCTGGCGGTTCTTCTCCGATTGGTGTGTATGAGGCACTTGCTCAAAACCAAAGCCATTATTCTGTTCCCTGGAGTGAGGTCCATTTTTTCTGGGGAGATGAGCGCTGTGTTCCCCCAGAGTATTCGGACAGCAATTATAGACAAGCATTTGACAATTTTCTGAGTAAGATTCCTGCAAGTGCTGAAAATATCCACAGGATTAAAGGGGAACTTAGCCCTCAGGATGCAGTGTCAGACTATATTCATGTCCTTTCGAATTTTGCCAAGGGCAAAACCCCCTGGCCGGTTTTTGATATCGCGCTGATGGGGATGGGTGAAGATGGTCATACAGCCTCGCTGTTTCCAGGCAGAATTAGCCCAGGTGAGGATGTGAGCCCGGTCATACAGGTTAATGCATCGTGTCAAGACCGCCCGGCAGCGCGGGTCACGCTTACACCGATGGTTTTCAACGCTTCCAGAAATGTAATCTTTCTGATTGTGGGTGAAGCCAAAGCAAGAATGCTCCAAATCGCATTATCAGACCATCTTGACCCGGAGAATATTCCAGTTCAAAGGATCCAGCCGGCTCAAGGAAATATTATCTGGCATGTTGATTCAAGCGCGGCTAAGTTGATCAGGGAAAGAAGTTAAGACAATGATCAGTTATATTTTGGGCAGGAACATTCGATCAACCCGGAAAATGTTAATGGAGGACTGAAAATGACCATACGAGCCGTCATTTTTGACCTGGATGGTACCCTCGTTCAAACAGAAAGGTTAAAAGCACATTCTTATGCTCACGCTCTACAAGAATTAAGTCCAAACCTCATCAAAGAGGAGACCGTTTTTGAGGCATATAAAGAATTGGTGGGTTTATCACGGGCAGAAGTCTCACGAGGTTTATTGGAGAAATTTGAACTCGAGGATGCTGCGCGTGCTCGAATGCCTGAGTTTGGTGTTTCGTCCCCCTGGCAGGCGTTTGTACAAATCAGGCTGAAATATTACGAGCAGTTAATCATCGATCCACAAGTCATCCGCGAGAACATCTGGCCGCATAATATGACCTTGCTCGATGAGGTTCGACGAACAGGCTGCCGTATCGGATTAGCCACGATGTCTTACTGCCCTCAGGTCAATCGCATTCTGGATGCTTTGGATCTACGCGATTCGTTCGATTTTGTTGCCAGCCGCGATGACGTTGAAAATGGAAAACCCGACCCAGAGATCTACGCGCTGGTTTCAAATAGGTTAGGAGTGGCGCCAAACGAAACCTTAGTGATCGAGGATTCCCCCAGCGGCGTAAGGGCAGCATTATCTGCCGGGATGCAAGTTATTGCTGTGACAACACAACTAACAGATGCGTCATTCAAAAAGAATGTGCTATTGAATGAGCGTTGGGTTGTGCACGATGCCAGACTACTCCCTCAAGTAATCAATAATATGATGACAGAGCAACAAATAGTTGCATAAGCTTAGCCAGGAATGTTGAAGAATTCGCAATAACGTTGGGCTACAATAATCTTGTTTTACGATGAGAACTTTTGAGTAAACCATGACAAATGTGCCATATATCACTCTCAATGTGGCGATGACCGCAGACGGTAAAACGGATACCATAGCCAGGCGTGGAGCATTGATCTCTTCCCCCCTGGATATGATGAGAGTTGATCAATTGCGTGCTGCGAGTGACGCGATCATGGTTGGTGGTCATACGCTTCTTGGTGATGATCCCAGGCTGACAGTTAAGACGGAGTCTCTGCGGAAAGCGCGGCTTGCTGCTGGAAAAGGAGAAAACCCAATCAAGGTTGGAATCATCACAAACGCAGATTTGAACCGGAATTGCCGATTTCTAAACAATGGACCTGCCAAAATTGTAATTTTTACGACCACGAAAACCGCTCCGGAAAAAATCCGTGAACTTCGCGATCTTGGGGTCAACGTGTTTGTGACAGAAGGCTTGCGAGTAGACCTCAAAAAAGCCATTACTCAACTTGGTAATCTTGGGGTAAAAGAACTGCTGGTAGAAGGCGGTGGAACCTTAAACGAAGAGTTACTCAAGCTAAATCTGATAAATGAGATAAACATTTATATTGCGCCGTTAATCTTTGGTGGGTCGAGCGCTCCAACCTTCGCGAGCAGTGATGGGTTTGAAAGGGAATATGCAAAACAATTAAAGTTGGATTCGATTCAACAATATGACGATGACGGATTAGTCCTGCGCTATATAATTTAAACTAAATAAGGAGAATAAATATGTCACTTACTCATTTACAAATTGAAGAGATCCTTGATGAGAACCGAGCTCACGAATGCGATGGATATGGAGCTGACCATATATGTGTGAGGATTGCATCAATTGCTGAATTGCCCTCGCGATTTGGGCAGTTCCAGGTGGTTGCGTTCTGGAATAACAGAGACAAGGAAGAACACGCCGCTTTCGTTCATGGCGATATTACCGGCGCCGAGAATGTTCCTGTCAGGGTTCACAGCGAGTGTCTGACAGGAGATGCAATCGGCTCTTTGCGCTGCGATTGCAGGGACCAATTGGAAACATCCCTTAAGACCATTGGCAAGATGGAAAACGGAATCCTGCTCTATATGCGCCAGGAAGGTCGAGGAATCGGTCTGGTCAATAAAATCAGGGCTTATGGGCTTCAGGACAAGGGTTTTGATACGGTTCAGGCGAACCTTGCCTTGGGGTTCCGGGATGATGAGCGTGAATACAGTTCAGCTGCTCATATGCTCGACTCACTCAAAGTAAAATCCATCCAACTGATGACGAATAACCCCAAGAAAATTGAAGAATTAAAACGATATGGCATTAATATCACCGGAAGAATTCCTCTGGTCATCCCACCCAATCAGTACAATGAATTTTATTTGAGAACCAAAGCAGAGAAATCAGGTCATATGATGACTTTTGGTTCTGAAACGCGTTTGTTTGAGCAGTCTGACCTGCCCATCGTTGAAGGGATGACTAACGAGCAGATTGGGGCTTTGCACCAAGGAGAAGTTTAATTAATGGATAGAGTAATCAATAGTATTGAAGACAAGGTTGCTGTGATTACCGGCGCAACCGGAGGGCTTGGCAGCGTCGTAACGCGGCAATTAGCAAAGCTGGGTGCTAACGTTGTACTGGTTGGCACAACTCCTGAAAAGCTGGATTTGTTGGGCAATGCGTTGGAGCTCCCAGGAGAAAAGTGGCTTTCAATAGCTGCCGATCTTACGACTAAGGAGGGTGCTCAGGATATCCTGAACGCTGTGATGAATAAGTTTGGTCGAGTCGACATCTTAATTCATCTTATTGGAGGTTGGATTGGCGGCAAGCCGCTTTCTCAGGTTCAGGCTGAAGACGTAGAAGATATGTTGAAGCAACACGTTTGGTCCACCTTTTATGTTGCCCAGGCTATAGTACCAAAGCTAATTGAGAACAAGTGGGGAAGGATCATCGTGGTTTCTTCACCACACGCGGTTAGACCTCCAGCCAGGGGGTTGCCATATTCGGTCGCAAAGGCGGGACAAGAAGCCTTGATTCTCACCCTCGCAGAGGAATTAAGAGACACCGGCGTGACAGCAAATATTTTGCACGTCCGGACGATCGACGTAAAACATGCGAGAGAAAATAACCCTTCCACAGCCAATTCAAGCTGGACTACTCCCGACGAAATCTTTGCGGCGATCCAGTACCTTTGCTCTGATGAAGCAAGAACAGTGAATGGCGCGCGCATCCCACTTTATGGAAGTCCGTAGATAACTTGAACCCTTTTTCGCCTGCCCTCTTCCAATGTAATTATTGGAATTGGGCTTTTTTTAAAAAAAAAGATGGTAATAGACAAACTCAACACAACGTCTAAAGAGAGTGGCTTTGATCCAGGCGTTGATTATGGAACAGAGGCCCTTTAGGATTTTTGGTAAGGATACTTGAGTCAACCATAATACACATCGGGACTTTAACCTGAGTGATAGGTAAATTAAAAAGGAGATTGTCATGGATATTGGAATGATTGGTTTAGGGAAGATGGGCGCAAATATGGCTTCGCGCCTGTTGAAAGGTGGGCACAGGGTTGTGGCGTTTGATATAGATGAAGCTTCAATTCAGGCGGTTGAAAGATCGGGCGCTGAAGGTGCTCGCACGCTCAATGCCCTCATTGAAGAATTAGAAGCGCCAAGGTTGGTATGGGTCATGGTGCCATCAGGAAAAATCACAGATGACACAATCAAAAAAGCAGCAGACTTGCTTGAACCGGGTGACACGGTGATCGACGGCGGAAATTCGAATTACAAAGATTCCATTCGCCGTGGGAAGGAACTGAGTGATCGAGGAATTCATTTCATCGATGTTGGAACAAGTGGTGGAGTTTGGGGTTTAACTGAAGGATACAGCTTGATGATTGGCGGGGAAACAGAATTTGTCGAAAAATACCGAGCGATTTTTGAAACACTTGCGCCTGCCCCTGACAAAGGATGGGGACACGTGGGTCCAGCTGGATCCGGGCACTTCGTTAAAATGATCCACAACGGGATTGAATATGGTTTGATGCAAGCTTATGCCGAAGGGTTTGAGATCCTTCGGGCGAAGAAGGACTTTGACCTGAGCCTTTCTCAAATTGCCAAAATTTGGCAGGATGGCAGCGTGGTGCGGTCCTGGCTACTTGATCTGACGGCAAGCGCTTTGGCTGAGGATGAAAACCTGTCAGGAATTAAAGCTTGGGTTCCAGACTCTGGGGAGGGTCGCTGGACGGTTTTTGAGGCAATTGATCTAGATGTCGCTGCTCCAATCATTACCTTGTCCCTACAGCGACGCATAAGGTCACGAGAAGAAGAAGCTTTTGCCGATAAGTTGCTGGCAGCCATGCGAAACAAATTTGGTGGGCATGAAGTGAAGTTAGAAAAATAAACAACCAAGAAATTGAAACAACGATCAGTGTGGATTTGGTTGTTGTTTTAACTTCGACGGATCAGACAAAAAATAATCTTGTTTTGATTAACAAGGAGTATTTTTCTATCCAATTTTCAGTAACTATTCTTTTAGTAATTCGTGTAATTTTTCATGTGTGATTACCGGCTGTTTGCACACAAACCCTTCACAAATATAAACTGTCGCTGTTTCACCAATCATTGGTCGATCTGATAGCAGTTTTGGCGAACCATGTGGGGGAGGAGATGTTGACACAGCCACTATTGTGTTTGGCAGGAAATTATGGCGTATTTCTTGCAGGAACATTTTTGATTTTCCGTTTGCTAATTCTCCGATGAGAGCAATTTGCCTGACTTGATTAAGATAGAAATCTGCAGCTGAAAGCCAGCGGCTGAAAGCCGTCGGATAATCAGCAGATAAATCGGCAATTAATCCAAATGCGTTATCCGCAAGCTGGTGGTATTCTTCATTTTCCGAGAAGGCAGCCATTTTGAGCAGCGCTTCAACCGCCAGGGCGTTTCCAGAAGGGGTTGCATGGTCTTGCAACTCCTGAGGTCGCTGAATGATAGTTTCCGCTTCGCTGGTTGTATCAAAAAAGCCACCTCTCGAATTGATGAAAAGGTTAATCATTTCCTGGGTTAGTGCATATGCTTCCTGGTACCAGCGGTTATCAAAGTCTGTCTGGTAAAGTTCGATCAACCCCAGGATGAGTGCCGCGTAGTCTTCGAGGAATACTTCTGCGCTCACTCTCCCTTTCCTCCAGGCCCTGCGAAGATTGCCTTCCACTCGTAAAGAGGTGAGGATAAAGTTGGCATTGTTTTGAGCAATGTGCAGATACTCAGCGTTATTAAAAGCTCTGGTAGCTTCCGCAAAAGTCGCGAGCATCAACCCATTCCAAAAAGTGAGCACTTTGTCATCCGTTCCGGGCCTGATGCGATTATTACGCACGGTGAGTAGTTGGGCTTGCCGTTCGGCAAGCCTGGATTGAACCTCATCAACATTCAATTTAAACTGACTTGCTAATTCCGAATCGCTCATTACGCGCCGAAGAACGATCTTGCCTTCCCAATTCCCTGCAGATGTTATCCCATAGGCGGATTCAAAGAGGTCGTCTTTTTCTCCAAATGCCTTTCTGATTTCATCAAGGGTCCAAACGTAATACTTCCCTTCGATGCCTTCTGAGTCAGCGTCCAGGCTGGAGTAGAACCCTCCATCTGGATCAAGCATTTCTTTTTTTACAAAGTCGAGAGTTTGTTCGACTACCTTACGATACAGGGGATTCCTGGTAATTTGCCAGGCATGTAGGTAGACCAGGCTTAATTGGGCATTATCGTAGAGCATTTTTTCGAAGTGAGGAATCAGCCAATCATTGTCTGTTGAATATCTGGAGAACCCTCCACCAAGAACATCATACATTCCCCCACGCGCCATGGCATTTAAGGCATGCGCAACCACCTGCAGCGCTCCGGCATCACCCCCGACATGACGACGTAGAAGGAAATCAAGTGCCATGGGCTGCGGAAATTTAGGCGCTCTTCCCCATCCACCATGCTGCCAATCATAAGTCTTGATCAACTCACGCGTTGCTTTTGCCAATCCTTCTTTTGAAATTGATCCGGATGAAGTTTCTCTTTCCGATTTACTCGATAGGGCAGACACCAAATTTTTCCCGGCCTGCAGAATCTGAGCCCGGTCATCTTTCCATAACCCGGCAAGCTGAATCAAGACATCTTTGAAAGCAGGCATACCGTATCGAGGCTGCGGAGGAAAGTATGTCCCTCCATAAAAAGGGATAAGTTCCGGGGTCAAGAAAACCGACATTGGCCAACCTCCCTGACCGGTTAAGCTGACAACGGCAGACATATAAATACTATCCAGGTCGGGGCGTTCCTCTCGATCAACCTTGATGTTGATGAAGTTGTTATTCATAATCGCAGCAACTTCAGGATCTTCAAATGATTCATGTGCCATCACATGGCACCAATGACAGGCTGAATATCCAATGCTTAAGAAAATGGGTTTATCCTCAACACGCGCTTTTTCCAGCGATTCTTTCGCCCAGGGGTACCAATCAACCGGATTTTCAGCATGTTGCAGCAGATAAGGTGACGTGGAATTAACTAAATGATTTGACATATTCTCCTTAACTTAACAGTTACTAATCACAGACCTGACACTTTATCTCGTCTTACTCAGATTTGACCACTGTTTTCATACGGTTTGGCAACCAGGAATTGACTCGCTTGCAAATTCAGCAAAATTACCGTCTCTACAACGCTAACCGAAGAATTTCACCAGAAGAAAACAATGGCTCCATATCAAGGTTTAACGAAGGTTTCGCGTATAGCTCTGGAGGAACACCAATATCTGCAAGATATAGTTCTCCGATAAGTGATTTTGCACCAGGTGTCAGGAACCCTTTCTTTGGAAGTGCAAGGGTCATAGTAGCATTCGCATTGATTACTGGCTCATGAGCAATACCGGTGGAGGCATCCAATCCTGAGGGAATATCCAAAGAAAGCACAGGCACTTTTTGGAGGTTTGCCCATCGTATGAGTTCAGCCGCCTTTCCAGAAGGCGAACCCTTCAGGCTGTATCCGATCAACCCATCGATAATCAAATCTGGGACAGGGATATCCCGTGTATCGGTAAACGTGGAGGTAGTGACGCGCATATTCTGTAATATCTCTACCTGATGCGCGGGAACGCCCTTAAACAATTGTTGAGAGCGGGTGAGAATGACTCTCACGCTTTTTCCCCAATTATGTAAATGACGCGCGGCAACCATGGCACCCCCTCCGTTCCCTCCTGTTCCTGCCATGATTACCACAAGGTTCGCTCCGTTCTGTAGAAAACGGTTTACTGCCAGCCTTGCCAGGTTACGCCCGGCATTTTCCATCATTTGCACAAGATCGATGTAATATTCCTCAACCATCAGGCGATCAACTTCGATCATTTGAGGGGTGTCAACATGTGGAGGAGCACTTTTTAAAATTGGAAAGTCCATTGTTCACCTGACCGTTGTGTTTGAGTTTTTCGCCGCACGAGTCTCTTCTACTTGTTGGATGAGGTTCGCAACCAATCCCGTCCATCCGGTTTGGTGGCTGGCACCCAAGCCCGCGCCTGTTTCACCGTGAAAGTACTCATAGAACAGGATGTGTTCACGCCATAGAGGGTCTTCCTGAAATATTTGTGAATTTCCAAATACGGGCCGCCTTCCAGAACTGTCTGGTTCGAATATCTTGATTAATCGCCCAGCAAGATTATCCGCTACTTGCTCTAAGTTCATAAAAATACCTGAGCCTGTAGGACATTCCACTTGAAGATCATCGCCGTAATACTGATGGAACTTTTTTAAAGATTCAATGATCAGATAATTGATTGGAAACCAGATTGGACCCCGCCAATTCGAATTTCCGCCAAACATACCGTCTTCGGATTCACCCGGTTGATAGTTAATACTAAAGACCTTGCCGGCAATATTAACTGAATACGGATTTTCCAGGTGGTACCTGGAAAGTGATCTGATCCCAAACTCGGAAAGAAATTCATTTGGATCGAGCATGAGGCGTAAAATTGAAAGAAGACGCTCTTTTGTTAATAACGATACAATATGGCGCTGCCCAACCCCTTCAACTTCAACGCTCGCCATATTTCCGCTTAAGTGAGGTCTTTGTTCTGTAAACCAACGCATTCTGCGCGTGAAATCCGGCATTTGTTCCAGAATTTCCGGCTCAAGGATGTCCACTGCCAAAATTGGCATGAGTCCGACCAGTGACCGCACTTTTAGCGGGATAATGCTGTCATCTGGAAGGTGTAAAACATCATAAAAGAAATTGTCATCTTCATTCCAAAGGCAGTGCCCCTGCCCACCGCAATCTGTCATCGCCGTGGCAATCCCCAAAAAGTGTTCGTAAAATTTAGAGGCCAGATCCTGGTAGACAGGGTTTGTCTTTGCCAGCTCAAGCGCTATTTCGAGCATGCCAAGACTGTAAAATGCCATCCATGTCGTTCCGTCTGACTGGTCTATGTGACCGCCGGTAGGCAATTGCGCGCTTCGATCGAACAGACTGATATTATCTAATCCAAGGAAACCACCCTGGAAAATATTGTTGCCATCTGCATCTTTCCGATTCGTCCACCAGGTAAAATTCAAAAGCAATTTTTGAAATACGCTTTCCAAAAAACTGCAGTCATAATTGCCGGACCGTTCACCGTCGATCTGGTAAACACGCCAGGCAGCCCAGGCGTGTACGGGAGGGTTAACATCGCCAAAAGACCATTCGTAGGCGGGTAGTTGCCCATTGGGGTGCATATACCATTCGCGTGTCATCAGAATGAGTTGCCGTTTGGCAAAGTCGGCATCAATTTGCGCTAGTGGAAGTGCGTGAAAAGCCAAATCCCAGGCAGCATACCAGGGGTATTCCCATTTATCCGGCATGGAAAGAATGTCAAAATTATTCAGATGTATCCATTCATGGTTACGACCTTTTTTCCGGTTTGGAGAATCTATCGGAAATGACGGATCGCCCTTCAGCCATTGTTCAATATCATAGTAGTAGAGTTGTTTGTTCCACAACACACCCGCATACGCTTGGCGTTGAATGTTTTGCCTGTCCGCAGATATGGTGGATGATTGAAACGTTTCATAGAATTTATCAGCATCAACTTTTCGAGCACTAAAATTCCTGTCAAATTGATAAAAAGGTTTCTGGACGATGTGGTCTGAGAGACGCATACGAATGGTTTTCGTTTCTCCTGGTTGCAGAGTTAACTGGTAATATGCGGCAGCCTTGGTACCTCTCTTTTCTGGATTCACAGACTCCAACTCACCATCGACCAGGTAGCGATGAAAGGAATCTTTCTTGTAAGGATTGTCATTTGCCAAGCCAAACAATCGCTGCTGATTGGTCTCATTCTCAGTAAAAAGAAAGTCCGAAACACCCTCCGCATAAAACCAATATTCGCCCAACACCGGATGCTCAGCCTGGATTATCGCTTCTTTTCCTGAATTATTTAATTGGGTAAGAAGCGGTCTTTCAGCCACATCCCCCATTGGTCCGGAGTCATACCCACAACTCCAGGTGTTGCGGTACCATAAGGTGGGAAGAAGATGAAGGTCTGCAGGCTCAGGCCCATTATTGACCGCACTAATCCTGATAAGGATGTCATTTTCGTTGATCTTGGCATACTCGACCGTAATGTCAAAATATTTCTTCTGATCAAATATCCCTGTATCAACCAATTCGAATTCTTCGCCTTGTTTGTATCGTTCGCGGTTTGTGTTGACCAAATTGTCATAAGGGAAAGTATTCTGGGGGCACTTATACAAATACTTCATGTAACTGTGCGTGGGAGTGTTATCGAGATAGTAGTAATATTCTTTTACATCCTCACCATGATTTCCCTCGGATCCGTTCAATCCAAATAGGCGCTCTTTCAAAATGGGATCCTTTCCATTCCACAGCGCCAGAGCAAAACAAAGATACTGAAAACGATCACTGATCCCAGCCAAACCATCTTCATTCCAACGGTATGCACGACTGCGGGCATGATCATGCGGAAAATATTCCCAGGGGGTTCCTGTTTTGCTATAATCCTCACGCACTGTACCCCAGGCGCGTTCGCTCAGGTAGGGACCCCATCTTTTCCAATTCTTTTTCCGGGTGTGATACTCTTCAAGTCGTAGTTGTTCGGCTGTCTTTTTCACACTTCACTCTCCTGTCATTAATATTCATTTAAGGGCAAGCAAGCAAGTAATTTCAATTGGACGGTTCTCCGCCTGGTTGGAGTCAAAGTTTAAGTTTGAAAGTACCATTCTTGTTTTTCCTCATCGGAAATTTTTCACGATCCCATCGGTTGAATTCACCTAACAAACCAGCGGTTTCTGCCCTTATTTTAACCGGCAAGCCATAAAAATACCGGTTTTGTTGAAGGAATGTTCTTTTTCTTAAGCACACACGCGCTTCTCTACCGACAATCGATATAGGACCTGCTACAAGTATTTGACGTCTTTGCTGCCAAACCTCTTACCTTCTGACTGATGTGTTTTCCGGCACATCGAAGCAGTAAGAACCTGACCGCGCATTCGTGGACAGTCCACTGAAGGTGATCCGGGAGATTGGCATGTCCCAGGATTGATATCGTTTTCCTATCTTGGTTTGCTAAAATGTTGAAAGGGTACCGTGATCTTTCTACTAGTCAATTTACTGAATATTCTTTACACTGATGGTTTGTAGGTAAACAGAGTACAATATTGACGACATTCTTCATAGAGTTAAAAAATGCTCCCGATCAATTCTTCCCCCATCATCACAGATAAAAAAGCCGATGAGGCATTCTGTGTGAATGATCTGGCGCATACTATCACTGATGAGGAAATTCGGGCAGGAGAGGTAAGCTGACAAATGGGTTTGATTGAACACAGACAATTGATAATCTTGGGGGCTGGCCCTGCAGGGCTATCCGCTGCGATCTATGCAGCCCGGGCAGAATTGAAGCCCCTGGTGATTACTGGCATGGTCCTTTATGGGCAATCTTCGTTGACTCATACGATAGAAAATTATCCTGGTTTCCCAAAAGGGGTTGGGGGTATGGAGCTTGGTCAACTCTTTGAGGAGCAGGCGAAAGCTTTTGGAGCGGAGTTTTTAGTTGACGAAGTTCAGGCTGTAGATCTTTCCAGGCATCCCTACACAGTCAGCGTGTATGGCGGGGACTATACCGCTGACGCGTTGATCATTGCCATGGGGGCAAACAACAAAAGGCTTAACGTTCCTGGAGAAGAGGAATTTATCGGGAGAGGCGTTTCGTACTGCGGGACCTGCGATGGCTGGTTCTACAAGGACAAAGACATCCATGTTGTGGGCGGCGGCGACAGCGCCCTCGAAGAAGCCCTCTTCCTGACACGGTTTGCTCACAGCGTGACAATTATTCACAGGCGCGACACCTTGCGAGCCGGAGCCATCCTGGAGAACCGGGCCAGAACCAACCCAAAGATCAGTTTTCTTTTTGATTCGGTTGTCAATGAAATCAGGGGTAGTGAGGGTGTGGAAGAGCTCTTGATCGAAAATGTCAAAACAGGCGAAAAGAGCTTGATGCCCACTGAAGGACTGTTCATTTTCATAGGTCACAGCCCGAATACTACTTTTTTTGAAGGGCAACTCGAGATGGAACCAGGCGGAACGCTGAAAATTGATGAGCATCTGGAAACCAGTAAAAAGAGTGTTTTTGCAGCAGGTGAAATTGCCGACCCGCATTTCCGACAGGTTGTTACATCAGCTGGCATGGGAGCAGCTGCGGCAATTTCAGCGACGCATTGTCTCGAAAATATGTCGTGCGGGCTTTAGGCTTATTTACGGCGACGTGGTCGGCTGTATGCCAGTACCAATCCAACTGAAGACCCGGAATGCGCTTGTGGCACCGGCTTCTTCATAAATCGGATTATTATTATCCTGGTTTATCTGTCTTGCAACTGTCACACTCCACTGTATGATGTGTGGATTTCCATCTATGGGGCGGAATGTTGCAGGCAGGATGTACTTGGTATCGGTGACATAAGCAACCAGAATTTTTTCTTCAACTGAAGTAAGATCCTGTACTTTTACACGATAAACTTCGTCTGAGCGTAAAGCAGCCACCGCCGCCCATTGCAAGGTTACGCTTTCGTCGGTTGCCGAAAAGGCGGCGCCGGAGCGTGGCAAAAGCAGGTTTGGCGCTGGGTAAGGCGGCAATGGCGTTGGGGTCAGTGTGGGTCCTGGTGTGGGAAGTCGATCGCATAGGGGGACAATCAGCGTTTGACCCTGGCGAATGGTAGTGCCAGACAGATTGTTGAAATCCTGGATATCCTTCATCGAGACGTTGTAATTTAATGCGATGCCTTGTAGTGTATCGCTGGAGGAAACAACGATCGAAACGGTGTTGGTGCAAATGTCTGCTGCGATTTCGATTGCCTCAGGGGTCGCGGTTGGCACCGGAGAGGGAGTCAGAGTGGGTTGGGGGACTTTGAGTGTTTGACCTTCACTGATCATACAATCGGTGCCCAGATTGTTGGCCAGGATGATGCTCTGCACGGAAACCCGAAATTGGGCGGCGATATCCAAGCAGGTTTCGTTGGCTTTTACGACATAATCCAGGTCCGGTAAGGGCGTCCAGGTAGGTTCCGGTTGAAGGGTGGGAGTGTTAGTGGGGGTGAGGGTCATCGTTGGTGTAGATGTTTGGGTGGGTTCGTCGATGAGTGGAGCTGCTGGAGTGCCAGCACGATCCTGGTTAATCACCAGAAAGATTACCACACCGATTAAAGCGAGGATCAGAACCCCTAATCCGATCAATGCTCCCAGGCTCATCTTTACTTCAGGAATGCGTTTTGAGTCAATCGGGCTTTCCTTCTTGGGGCTGGCAGTTCCGTCGAGGACTGTGCCGCAGACCAGGCAGCGGGTGGCAGTTTCTGAGATACGTGTGCCGCAAATCGGGCAATTTTGACTTCCACGGCTTATTTTTTCAGTTTGAATTTTTTTCATAGGCTTCTAATAACCGAGCCAATAGATCTTGGTAAAATTGGCTCAATGTTTGGTATTTATCTCCATATTCCCTTCTGTCTCAGAAGGTGTAAGTACTGTGATTTTATCACGTATGCTGGCAAAGAAAAATTTATGCCAGGTTATATTGCTGCCTTAATGACAGAACTGAGGCATCAGGCAAAAAATCTGCAGGGTTTTCCGCGTCAGGTGGACACGGTCTTTTTCGGCGGTGGAACGCCTTCCTTAATGAAAGGTGGGTGGATTGAAACCCTGATCGACTGCATACGCAGCGAATATGGTTTGGCTAAGCACGCTGAAATTTCATTGGAAGCAAATCCTGGGACTCTTGATCAGAAATTGACTGCCAAATTACTCAAAGCTGGAGTGAACCGGCTCAGCATCGGGGTCCAATCTTTTGCAGACTGTGATTTGGTGCTGCTCGGAAGGATCCATAATTCTTCGCAGGCGGTGGAGTCAATCCATTCTGCACGCCAGGCAGGGTTCAAGAATATCAGCCTTGATCTGATGTTTGGTATCCCGGGGCAAAGCCTTGCCGGCTGGAAGTCAAATCTGCAGCAGGCACTTGCCCTCCAGCCTGATCATCTCTCACTTTACTCGCTGATACTTGAACCGGGAACGCAGCTCTTTGACGATGTTCAGAGCGGCAAACTTCAACCTGTCTCAGAGGACCTGAGCGCGGATATGTACGAATTGGCGATGGATCTGCTGGTTGAAAAGGGGTTTTCTCACTATGAGATTTCGAACTGGTCCAGGGGAAAAGACTATGAGGCACAGCACAATAAGATCTATTGGAAGAACCAAGCCTATTTGGGAGTGGGTGCGGGAGCGCACAGCAGCCTCAATGGTCTGCGCATAGCCAATACGTCATCAATTGAATATTACATCAACAGAATGAGCAATATCCATTCTGCAGAAAAGGGCAATTTTCCGGCTGCAGTCGAAACTCTCACGTTGGATCCTTATACGATGCAGCAGGAGACGATGATGTTGGGGATGCGGCTGACGAGGGAAGGAGTTTCGGACCAGGAATTCACGGATCGTTTTGGTAATAGAATTGTGGATGTTTTCCCAAAGGAACTGGAACGCATCCTTGCAAGGAAACTGGTGCAATGGCGTACTTTCCCTGATGGACCGCACCTGGTGCTTACGCGGGGTGGGATATTGCTTGGCAACCAGGTTTTTCAGGAATTTGTGTGATCACTTGTGCCAATGAATCGGATAATGCCAATTCCATATTGATTCGGTCTTAATGTCATCCTGGTTGACGCATCCTGCGGGGGAGGCTTTGCACGGCATAAACCCTACAAGGTGCTCATTAATTTTATCCCCGTACCCCGTAGGGAAAAGGCAGGCCTTTTCCATGTTGAATTGGTCTTAATGNNCTCCTGAGTTTCTCAGTTTTCGATATTTTTTGAATATTCTCTCGTTGGGAAGCTGTTTTCAGAGCACCAAAATGAGAAACTCTGGTGTGCAAACAGTTTAGATTGCTTCTTATCTCACTATGACGGGAAAGGTCATATGGAGACCTTCGGTCAATTCCCGTGCATAGTTGCCCTGGATTAAAAACCAGGGCAGGCGAGAC
>DJGU01000019.1:2043-4035 GCA_002432795.1 Anaerolineaceae bacterium UBA5838 | reverse complement strand
AACCAGGCAATCGATCTCGTGCGCCGCAGCCGGCGCGCAAGTGCGTCTTACCTGCAGCGCCATATGCGCCTTGGATACCCTCGGGCAGCCTGGCTGATTGACCAGCTTGAAGCACGCGGAGCGCTCGGACCTGCCCAAAGCGGTGGAAAAGATCGTGAAATTCTGCTTGACCCGCCAGAACCCGAAGAGGAAGAATAGATGAACAAAACCAAACCAGATTTTGAAGCTTTTCTGCGGAAAACCTTCCAATCACCGCTGGACTCAATTGCTGGGTTCCTTTTAAAACTGGGCATCACCGCAAATTTGATTACACTCTTTGGTCTTGTTGGCAACATCGTGGCAGCGTACTTGATTGCCCGTGGGCAGTTGCTTGCAGGTGGTCTGGTGGCGGCATTCATGGCCCCCCTGGATGCCGTGGATGGAGCGCTGGCACGTAAAGCGGGCGCGGTTGGCAAGTTTGGTGCTTTCCTCGATTCAGTCGTTGACCGTTATGATGAAATGATCCTTCTGGCTGGCGTTCTCTACTATTTTCAGACCCAAGCTTATACACTGGGCGTCATGCTGACTTATGCCGCGCTTTGCGGTTCGGTACTCGTTTCGTACACGCGTGCCCGGGCAGAAGGGCTCGGTTTCTCTGGAAAAGCGGGCATTTTCAGCCGCATCGAACGTGCTGTTGTCCTAATACTTGGCTTGGTGTTTAATCAACTCTTCATTTCTGTTGGTATAATTGCTATTCTGGCAAATGTAACCGCACTTCAGCGCATTTTCTTCGTCTGGAAGCAGTCAAAACAAACTTAATTCCCGGCGGTTGCAGAAAGGAAATTCTATGCCTCAAGGTTTCAATATCGGTCCTTTAACGATTCGTTTTTATGCGATCATTATCATCATAGGTGCCATTCTTGGCTCATGGTTGGCTGCAAGGCTTGCAAAACGGGCAGGTCGCGATCCTGAAGTCATCCTGGACATGCTTCCCTGGCTGCTGATTGGCGGCATCATTGGTGCGCGCCTCTGGCACGTGTTCACCCCCTCCGCCTCCAACCAGGCTATGGGTATCACCACCGGGAATTATCTTCGCAACCCGATCGAGATTCTCAAGATCTGGAAAGGCGGGCTCGGCATCCTTGGCGGCGTGATTGGCGGGGCATTGACCCTCATCATTTACTGCAAAGCCCGAAAACTGAACTTCCTCGAGTGGACAGACTACATTGCCCCCGGTCTCCTCATCGGACAGGCAATTGGCAGGTGGGGAAACTTCGTCAACCAGGAAGTTTACGGTGGACCCTCAAACCTCCCCTGGGCAATCACTATTGACCCTCCCTATCGCCTTCCGGGCTTCGAACAGGTAGCCAGGTATCACCCGCTCTTTCTTTATGAGAGCCTGCTGAATTTCCTTGCTGCCGGGCTGCTTGTGTTGATCAATCGCAAATGGCGCAAGAAACTCTTTGCTGGCGATTTATTCCTGCTTTATTTTGTACTCTACCCAACCATTCGTTTCTTTCTGGAGTTCATGCGCCTGGACCCTTCACCGGTCAACGGTATCAACATCAATCAGACATCCATGCTGGTTTTGTTGATTATTGCCATCCTACTCCTGGTTTTGCGCCACACTGTCTGGGCTGAAAAACTCGCGGCAAAGGAAGAAATTCTGACCCAGGAACTGGCTGCTGAGATTGAGGCTGGCAAGCTGGCGTCATCTGGGGAGGAGATTGTAGCGAAAGAGGTCGAGGAAGTAGCAGAAGACGTAGAGAAAAGTTTGGAAGCCGATTTGGAAGAAGTTAAAGATATTGATTCTGACACTGAAATCCTGGACGAGATTGAGTTAGAAGAATTAACTGATGATCCTAAACTCGAGGATGATATTTCATTGTATCCCAACGATTAACACGCATTTTTGGCGGAGTGCGCAAATCAAGCGTATTCCGCCCTACCACCCAGCACCAAAGATTTATCTGAACAGATGTAGGTCGGAATGAGATCGCTAAGAGATGTTGG
>DJGU01000019.1:0-2008 GCA_002432795.1 Anaerolineaceae bacterium UBA5838 | reverse complement strand
CTCACTCCGACAGGTGAAAAACTCGGGAATGATATTTCATTGTATTCCAACGATTAACACGAATTTTTAGCGGATTGCGCAAATCAAGCGCATTCCACCCTGCCACCCAGCGCCAAAGGTTTATCTGAATAGATGTAGGTCGGGATGAGATCGCTAAGAGATGTTGGGCTGTTATCAGCCTGGCGCGGTCTCACNNCTCACTCCGACAGGTGAAAAACTTTCCCCGACCCTGACCTTAATCTTGAGGATGATATTACGTCGTATCCAAACGATTAGCGAATATTTAAACAATCGCTGGTAGGGGCGAAGCATCCAAAAAAACGGTTTACGCGAGCCAAATTGTTTTTTTAAGAAGCTTCGCCCCTTTTTCAAAAACCCACAACTACAACTTTATTTAACGACGATACGCGCAATTTTTGGCGAATTAAACGTAGATTGGGTCACCGTGAATCATATGGTTGGTAATTGGATTCGTAGGGTGGGTTGGCGTAACGGAGCATTTACACAAGCTTACCTGTTGAAAGCCTACCCACCGACACGCAAATCTCAGGTTCAAGACCAAATTCCCTACATTGATCCAATTTGCGACTACAGATCTTTTACATTATTTTTGATACGGAGGAATTGTGGGGCGGTGCTTGAAAAATCCAGTGGTAGAATTCTACATTCAATAACCAAGCGACAACGGTCATGCGCCGAGATATGACCGTGCAGGAGAAGAAGATGAACATCCATGAACAAGTTGAATATCTGATGCAGGGCGCCGATTTTGGCGACGCGAGCATTGCCGATAGCATGGCTGAAGAGCTGCGTCAGCGCCTGGTGGAATCCGAAAAGACTGGCAAACCCCTGCGTGTTTACTGCGGCTATGATCCTACCTCAACCGATCTTCATCTTGGGCACACTGTGACCATGCGTAAACTCCGCCAATTCCAGGAGCTTGGGCATGAAGTCCTCTTTGTGATCGGTACCTATACCTCCATGGTAGGCGATCCGTCAGATAAAGACAAACTTCGCCCGCATTTGAGTGAGGAAAAGGTCATGGAAAACGCCCGCACATACGCCGAGCAGGCCTTCCGCATTCTGGATCCGGAACGCACGCAGGTGCTTTACAACGATCAATGGCTCCGAAAGCTCTCGATGACAGACCTGATTGGACTGGCATCCAATTTCACGGTTCAGCAGTTCCTGACGCGCGATAATTTCCACAAACGCTGGGACAAAAACGAACCGATCTACCTGCACGAGTTCTTCTACGCTATCATGCAGGGCTACGATGCCTATCACCTTGACGCCGACGTCCAGGTGGGGGGCTCTGATCAACTGTTCAACATCATCACCGCTTCCCGCAAAATCATGACTTCGCTTGGAAAGAAACCAAATATTGGTGTTATCCTGAGCATCCTCCCCGGCACGGATGGTGAAGTGCGCATGAGTAAATCTTTGGGCAACCATATCCCGCTCAATTCCAATGCGGCTGATATGTATGGTAAAGTTATGAGCATCCCGGATAAGGCCATGCCCGTTTATGCTGAGCTAGCCACCGAGTGGTCCCCCGAACAGCTCTCTCGCTTCAAGGCAGGTTTGGCAACCAACAGCGTTCACCCCCGCGACGCGAAAATGCAGCTCGCATACGGCATCACCACGGTTTTCTATGGTGAACAAGCCGCTGGTGATGCTCAAAATCAATTTGTGCACACCTTCCAAAAAGGCGACACTCCGGAAGAAATGCCCGAGTATCATCCCGGTGAGGAAGAAACCCTGATTGACATCATGGTGGGGCAGAAAATGGCGAAAACACGCAGCGAAGCACGCCGTCTGATTGATCAGATGGGTGTGAAAGTGGACGGTGTCACCATGAGTGATCCCAACAGCAAGCCCGAACCGGATAGTGTGCTACAGGTTGGACGGCGCAGATTCCTGCGCATCCGCTAAGAATCGCTTAGAAGCGATATGATAGCGTCTTCGATACCTCGTACCTGAGCTTCTCATTTTTCGATATTTTTTG
>DJGU01000067.1 GCA_002432795.1 Anaerolineaceae bacterium UBA5838 | reverse complement strand
TGTGATAGAAGACAGCAATGATGGATACTTACCTAAGATTATTTCGCTTTGATTGGCGATGCACGAAATAAGATGCGATTGCCCTGGGTGATCCTTTCCAGCGTTTAATGCATGGATTCCGGCTAAATCTCCCGTCCTCAATCCGCCAGTAATGTTTTTTTGTTGGCGGATCGGGTACGCGGTGGATGGTAAGGCGATACAAGGCATAGGTGCCTCCAATACCCTCCGGGCACTTTGTCACGCCCTACCTCGCTCGTTCGGTCGACTCATATTCAAGTTTGAGTTGGATTGATCGATTCTCGCTCCACTCCCGAAACAACCCTTCGGAGATGCCAAATGGCGCCAACACGGCGCTGCCAGCCTTGGCCAGCAATTCTATATACTTTGGTTTGTTAACTTCCAGCGGGTCGATTGGTTTGCCCAGATCCCAGGCAAACACATCCGGTTCGCCCTTGCGATAAATAAAACGAATGCGCATACCGGGTTTGACGGGTATGCCGGCTGCTTCCATCTGCCGCGCGGCTCGCACGGACGCCGTGCTGGCTTTGTAGGCCTCGAGCGCGTAACTGACCTTGCCATTGATCACCAACTGATCTACCGGCACCTGGTTTTCTTCCAGCTTTTGCAGTGAGGTGTAGTAGAAAGAAAATGCCTCAAAAATGCAAGCAGAAAGCTCGGCTTTGGTGCGCGCCTGCCCGAGCAAAGCGATCATTTGCTTTTGCACGGCTGCAATCCAAATGGGTGTGTCACGCCGGCGTGCCTCCAGCCCGCGCACTTTGATCTCACCGCTCTGGAAAACACCAAAATAGCGGTTGGCAATCGGGATGCGCGTGTCAGTTTTGGATGGCAAGAACGCCACCCAGCGGTAGATGCCATCCAGGTTGATCGTCAGCCCGGTGTGCAGGTTGATTTTGCTGATCACATCGGTGAAGTGCTCCGGCTTGCTGCAGCCCTTTTTTTTGATCCAGAGCGCGTCGACGTACATATGGAGCACCTCAAAGCCCTCCGATTCTGCCACCTCTTTGGCGCGCAGCAGCACCTCCCGACCGCCTTTGGTGACGGCTTCGTGCGCTTCTATGCGCCCATAACGCGCGTTTTTGTAGCCCAAAAAGCCAAAACAAACCACCAGCAGCCACTTCAGCGCGTTGGCGCGTTCCTTCAGAGTAGCAACCATTGGGTGGTCCGGTGGGTATTGGCGGATCTTTTTCTTAATTTCCACACGCTTTTTGTAGAGGGGTTTGAGTGTTAGCGGCACCACGCCCAGTTCTTCTCTGGCTGGTTCAAGCAAATCGGGCAGGGGCACTTCCGGCGAAATGTTGCCTTTAATGATCACCGCCGGGTACATCGAGACAAAATCCACCTGCGCCACGTCCATGTGCAGCCCCACTTTGGGCTGGTAGACCATTCCGCCGCGGTCGGACTGGATCAACTGCATACCGCTCTTAAATTCTTCCACCTGGCGTTTCTGATAGGGCACCAAAACGTCTTTCTCAAGTGCGGTGATAACCTGCATGGCTGAAATCCCCTGCCCAGGCGAGACGCGCGCCGCCTTCTCGATGGGCAGCGTGGTAACGCGCGCCATTTCCAGAGTGCCAGCCAGGCTGTAGTCAGACCACATCATCGAGGATTTACGGTCCACATGACAGCGACCAAAGAGGTGGGCTTCCTCCGGGCGGTAGATGATGTGACCATAGGAGAAGTAGGTCGTTTCTTTCTGCCAGCGGACTGGGCGTGTGGCATCCCGGTTGAGCTGCAGGGGGATGCCTTTTTCTTCTGATTGCGCGTTCAGGAAGGGGATCAACCAGCTGTCTCCCCAATCGGTGACAAAAATGTCCGGGTCATAATCTGCCAGCGCTTCGTTGATCAGCCGCAGGTAATCGCCGGCAGGGTCAAGAGGCACATGCCGCGCAAAGCGATCTGTGCGCATGAGCAGCGAGCGTACTTTGCCGCGGTTTGGATCGCAATCCGGCTTCAATTCAAAAATTCGCAGGGGCGGCAGGTCAGGTATCAGATCCCAGCGGGTGTTGAGAGGGTGGATGGATTGGATAAGCTGGTTTTCATCTGCCTCCAATTCGCACAGCGCCAGCGGGAAGACGCCGTGGCGAGCCATGTAGCGCGTGCCGATCGTGACATCCGCGTCATAATAGGTCAGGTTGGGGAAATCTGCTTCGATATCGCGAAAAAGTCTGACCTGGCTGGCAGGCGAGTCCATGTCAACCTGCATTACGTCTACCGGGTCTGCCACAAACACATCCTGTTTTTGCCTGCGACTGAGCCCCAAAACGCCCGCTTTGCCGCTCACCTGCTTCCAGAGCGCGCGCAGCTGCTCACTGGGACCAGCAGCATAGAAACTGACCGGAAAAGCCTGCCTGAAACAGATGCGGCGATCATCTTCCCCGATGAACCACAGCGTCAATCCCTCTTCCTGGTTAAGGTAGAGGTCCAGCAGCCAGCCGCGAAAGGTCATCAGGGTGCCTCCTCAAAGTCGGCATAATTCAAAGCATTGGCAGGCTCAGGCTGCACTTCGGGGGGGATTTCCACCAGGTCTGCTGCTGTTTCCTTCTGCGGGGCATCAAATAAGGCTGAGACAGTGGCGTTCAGCAGTTGAATGAATTCATCTTCCTTTTCCGCTTCGACGCGTTCGGCTTTGAAAGGATCCGCGTTGGGCAGCACTTTTTGCATGGATTTGAGTTGCTTGTAGAGCTCCAGCAGGATAGCAATCAGGTACATATCCAGCGGATAAAGATTGGAAGCATAGGAGGCTTCAGCCAGATGCAGACGCGACATGACCAGGAGTTCATCCAGAAGGATCTGGTCATCCTTGCGCAGGGCGCGTTTGAATCGATTGAGCGCAGCTTCTTCTTCCTGCCAGGTTTGGGTGATTGAAGCGATGGTGCGTCCCATAGGAACCTTATCCAAAAAGTGGCATTTGTGTCTGCTGTGCGGTTTGCAGCGCAAGTGGCTCTTCCCAACACACATCCACATTACTCTTGAGCAGCTCGAGCAAAACGGCACGCTGATGGGCAATCAGAGGGATGGGTCGCACGCTGATGACCACGGGTGCCAAAGCACTCAACTGCGTTAGCAAACTGAGGCTGTGATTCAGCAGGCGCTGCGCGTCTTTAAGCTCGACGTCTTCATCGAGAAAGGTTGCCAGCAAATCCAGCACCACCAGCGGTTCCTTTGGCGGGTTTGCGGCTACGGCTTGCAGCATGGCCAGCACCTGGTAGCAGGTGAAAGCGCGTGAAAGGCGGATGTTACACATGACCCGCACGGGGTCGGCAGTGTAGGGGCGGATCAGTTTGGCAACCGAATACATGTTGGAACGGTTGCCGCAATCCAGCACGGTTACACGCTGCATCAGGCTTAATTTGGCGATTAATTCCAGCATTTTGTCGGAAAGCGCGTGGGCGCCAATGGCCAGGAAACGCCTGGAGGGCAGGGGAGTGCTGAAGGGTATCAGTGAGCTTTCCATGTTCTAATTATATAGAACAAAAGTTCTAATGTCAAGAGTTATAAGCGTTTCAAAGGCTGAAGAACATCGAAGTAATTGGTTCGGGGTGGCCATTTTTTCATTGAGAAAAGGAAAAAGGGGAAGGTAGGGAGGGGATTCTATGAGATAATACAGGTAAACAATCCGGTCTGGGAGGCAGATTATAACTCGCCTTGATTTAAATTGGGCTTGTTTTCTGCCAAATCTCACCCCCAGATCCGTAGAGAAAGGGATTCATTTATGGATAAGAAGATCGTCATTGCCGGGTCTTGTCGGACTGCAATAGGGAAGATGAGCGGCATGCTCTCAAGCATTCCCGTAGCAAAACTTGGCGAAGTCGTCATCCGGGAAGCAGTTCGCCGGGCAGGAATCCAGCCATCCGATGTGGACATGGTCTACATGGGCTGTATCCTGCAGACGGCACAGGGGCAAAACGTTGCCCGCCAGGCTGCTGTAAATGCTGGTATACCGATCGAATCACCGGCTGTGACCATCAATGTCGTCTGCGGTTCCGGCCTTGAGGCAGTCAATATGGCAGCCAGGATGGTCTTGCTTGGTGAAGCAGACGTAGTAGTGGCTGGTGGCATGGAGAACATGTCGGCTTCTGCCTATGCTCTTCCCCAGGCGCGTGCAGGTTACCGTCTTGGCGACGGTAAGCTGGTGGACACGATGGTGAATGACGGTTTAACCGATGCTTTCAGCCAGTTGCATATGGGAATCACGGCTGAAAATATTGCCCAACAATGGAACCTGACTCGCGAGGAACTGGACGAATTCTCAGCGATCTCTCAGCAAAAAGCTGCCAAGGCTCAGGCTGAGGGTAAATTTGTTGATGAAATTGTACCAGTCCAGGTGCGTATCAAACGAGATGTGATCGATTTTGTTGAAGATGAAGGCATCCGTCAGGAAACTACGGCAGAGGGGCTGGCGAAGCTCCGACCCGCCTTCAAACCAGACGGAATGGTTACTGCCGGCAATTCCTCCACCATCAATGATGGTGCCGCAGCCGTGGTTGTTATGAGCGAGGAAAAAGCCCTTGAACTCGGGGTTACTCCAGAGGCTATCTGGCTCGGAAGCGCTTTGGAAGGCGTTGAGCCTTCAATCATGGGTATTGGTCCCGTGCCTGCAACCCAAAAATTGTTGGAAAAATTGGGGAAAATCATTGCAGATTTTGATGTTATTGAAGCCAACGAGGCTTTTGCTGCTCAATCCATCGCGGTAATAAGCGAGTTGGGCATCGATACTGGCAAATTGAATGTCAATGGCGGCGCGATCGCCCTGGGTCATCCTATCGGCGCATCCGGATGCCGTATTCTGGTTTCGCTGATCCATGAAATGAAGCGCCAGGAAAACGCGAAACTGGGTCTGGCAACGCTTTGTATCGGTGGCGGTATGGGCTGCGCCACAGCAATCGCAAAACCTGAGGCATGAGTATGGCGCTTGTTAGCTACGAAATGAAAGGACAGGTCGGGCTGATCACCATCACCCGACCGGAAGCTCTGAACGCGCTAAACAGGGCTGTTTTACGCGAGCTAAATGAGATTCTGGATGCTGTAAATCTTGAAACAACTCGCTGCCTCATAATCACTGGCGCGGGGGAAAAGGCTTTCATTGCCGGCGCGGATGTGGCTGAGATGAGCAACATGGATGAGAGTGAAGCTAGGATTTTCAGTGAGACCGGAAACGCTCTTTTCAGAAGGATTGAAACATTCCCCTTGCCGGTAATAGCTGCCATTAATGGCTATGCTCTGGGAGGCGGAAATGAGCTGGCACTCAGCTGCGATATCCGGCTCTGCAGCGAGAATGCCGTCTTTGGTCAGCCTGAAGCCGGTCTGGGCATCACACCCGGCTTTGGGGGCACTCAGAGGCTCGCGCGTGTGATCGGTTCAACTTCCAAGGCGAAAGAACTGCTTTTTACTTGCAGAAATATCAGAGCAGAGGAAGCCCTTCAAATTGGTTTGGTGAGTTGCGTTTATCGCTTGGAAGAGTTGCTGCCTGAAGCACTAAAAATGGCTGATCGTATCGCCGACAATGCACCGATCGCTATCCGGACAATCAAACGCGCCGTAAACGAAGGTCTGGATATGCCAATCGCGGAAGCAATCCAGCGTGAAGTTGACTTATTCAGCAAATGTTTTACAACTGAAGACCAAAAAGAAGGCATGCAGGCCTTCATGGAGAAGCGCAAAGAAAAAGTCTTCAAAAACAGATAATCTATTCAAATAGCGGCCTGGATGTTTTTACGGCTGCTTTGCTAAAAGGAGAAACTATGAAAGTAGCAGTGATTGGGGCAGGCACCATGGGCAGCGGAATCGCCCAGGCATTCGCTCAAACGAATGGATTTGAAGTCATTCTCACTGATATCAATCTTGAGTTTGCGCAAAAAGGTCAGCAGCGCATCGCCAAGGGCTTACAGAACAGGGTAGATCGCGGCAAAATGGAACAAGCTGCTGCCGATCAAATCAACGCCCATATCACAGCCAGTCTGCTGGAAGACTGTGCTGATTGTGACCTGGTCGTGGAAGCTGTTTTGGAAGAGATATCCATCAAGAAGGAGACTTTCAAGGCCTTGGACGTGCTTGCCAAACCCGAATGTATTTTTGCCAGCAACACTTCCTCGCTCTCGATCACTGAAATCGCGCAGGGCTTGACTCATCCCCTGGTTGGAATGCACTTTTTCAATCCCGCGCCGGTCATGAAACTGGTCGAAGTCATTCCCGGACTTTCCACACCTGCGGATGTGGTGGAACGTGTTTCTGAGATCGCGCGCGCACTGGGCAAAACCCCTGTTGAGGTCAAAGAATCAGCCGGCTTTGTGGTCAATCGCGTTCTGATTCCGATGATCAACGAGGCTGTGGGACTATTTGCTGAAGGTGTCGCCAGCGTTGATGGGATTGACACTGCCATGAAACTGGGTGCCAACCACCCGATGGGTCCTTTGGAATTGGGTGATCTGATTGGGCTGGATGTCTGCCTGGCAATCATGGAAGTACTCTATTCCGAGACCGGTGACAGTAAATACCGACCACATCCCTTGTTGCGGAAGATGGTTCGGGGCGGCAAGCTCGGACGCAAAACCGGCGAAGGCTTTTATATGTATGTATAGCATACATGTAATCTACCGTAAATCAATTTTCTTTGGGGAGATATTATGGCATTTACACTAAAACAAACTGCGCAATATGTTGATGATCTGAAAAATTTACCCCCTACTTTATATTTAAAAGTAAAGTCTGTACACGAGAAGCTAGAAATTGATCCTCAACATCCCGGCTTAAATTCGCATCTGTTTCGGTCAACAAAGAATAAAATTTATAGGTCTTATGTTGCAGAAAATTATCGGGTAGTGTGGCAGTATGATTTTAAGTCAATAATATTACTCAATATTGGAACACATAAATATATCGACGGTTTATTTTCTTCAATAAAATCAACTTTTCAATCGTATAGAATCGACAGTAGCATTGTTGACGAAGTACCAAAAGAGAGTTGCGATGCGACTTCAGAAATACATAGAGTCCAATTATCGAGAGTTCAAAAACCTTTGCCAATTTTTAGAAATGTCAGGATTGAACATTTACGGGCTCTTACAGTTCCTCTAGACAAAATTGAAGAAGTTAAAAAAATTACTGACATTGATGATCTACACAAATTGAACCTGCCTCTATCTGCATATCAGTTTTTAGTTACTGTTTATACCAACCCTGATTGGGATGAAGGTTATCTCAACCTTGATTCAGTCATGTATAGAGCGAACGCTGATGAAATTGATGCCTATTGTAAGGGTGAAATTAAGAAACTTATGCTAGACCTTTCACCAGAGCAAGAGGAATTAGCCTGGTTTGAGTCGCATGGCGCTGTTTTACTGAAGGGGGTGGCTGGATCCGGGAAGACCACAATTGGTGTTTATCAAGTGATTAATAAGTTGAGGAAGCATCAGCTTTTTGAGACTGGAAAAATCTTATTCTTAACCTACAACGAAACATTAGCTAATGTCATAAATAATATGTTTCTAGAGCTGTTGCCACAGTCTGAACATGAAAATTTCCATAATAATGTAATAGTTAAAACTTTGAGGAACTTTTGTCGTACACAGCTGTGTGGTGATAACAATACTTATGATATTAAAAGGGCTGAAACAATTCTTAGTCAAGTTATTTCTGAGAATATACCTAGAGATTCAAAGTTTGATTACATGAAAAAAGGTGATCTTATACCAATNNACCAATAGAAATCTCACAAGTCATAAAGGGCAGAGATATACGAACATGGGATACTTACAAGTCTGTTGCCAGGGTGGGCAGGATGAAGCAATTGATGCAGTCTGCAAGAGAATTGGTTTGGAAGATTTATGAAGAATACCAACAGATACTCCAACGAGAAAAGGTGCTTGATGAAACAGATCTTATTATTGACACCTTGCAGAAAATTGAAGAAGAAAGCGGTTTTAAACCTTATAGGCATGTTGTCTTGGACGAAGCTCAAGATTTTCCTCCTATTGCTTTGAAGTTGGCCGTGGCATTGGTAGGTAAAAATCAAAGGCAAAGCTTGACATTACTAGCCGACCCGCTACAAAGCATTTACTATAAAGGGATTCCTTGGAAGGACGGCGGCATAAATATTCATTCTAGCCGCGTGAGGACATTAAGTAAGAACTATCGAAACTCAAAACAAATCTTAGAAGTAGCATGGGCTGTGGCAAAGAACAATCCAATAAAGGACTTAGATGATGTTATTGAACCATCTAAGGCGAGTAGGGAGCATCTAAAGCCTAGACTTGTATTCGTAAACCAACAAAGCGAAAAAGATATTAAGATGATGAAAGAATATGTATTACGATTTGTTGAGACTAATAAGTATCGGTTTGGGGACACAGCAGTTATGTGTAGAAGAATTGATGATACTCATCGAATTAAGAATTCTTTGGAAAGTTTAGGAATACCAGTTTGCCATTTTAGAGAGGAAAGTTTTGACATCTTTCAAAATGATGTAAAGGTAATAACTTTTAATTCAGCAAAAGGACTTGAGTTTCCAAATGTCATCTTAATGAATGTGGAAGAAGGTGTTCTTCCTAGAAAGCTTGATTATTTGCTAGATTCAGAAGAATTTCAAAGTGAACTTTCGAGAGAACGTCAGCTCTTTTATGTGGCAATGACAAGAGCTGCAGACAATTTAGTAATGATATCAAAGACAGGTAAAGGGTCCAGGTTCCTAGAGGATATTCCCAAAGATCTGCTGGACATAAAAAATGTAGAGGACTGATTAATCCTACTTGAAATTTAAGACATGACTTTTTTGAATCGCAGCCTTTTTCTTATACTTAAAACTAGTCGAACTTTTCTATTTAGTCAGACAAGAAATAACATCCTGGATGATTGAATGCTAACTGCGAATGTCGGATATTAGCCTCTATTGAGGGAAAAAGTAGTAAAATTAATAAATTCCAATCCTCTTTAACAATAAGGAGCAAAAAATGCAAAAAACAAGAGTACTGTTCGTCCTATCTGCAGTTCTGATGCTGTTATTCAGCGTCGCAAGTCCGGTTACGGCAGATCCATCGGATACAGTCCGAGTTTGGGTTTCCTACCGGGATGGGGGAAAGTCTGAAGTTTTTCAGGCATTGAGTTCAAGCAGCAGCAAGATCCATTACGATTTTCCTGAGCTTGGCGCTTATGTTGTCAGTCTCCCGGCTGCAGCCCTGAACGGAATTCTCAACAATCCTTTTGTAATCGATGTTGAAGAGGATGCAGAACGCTATCCCATCAGCGACATGGCTGGGCAAGTAACAAAAGAAGCCCTGGATGTTGTTGATGTACTTGGTCAAACGGTGCCTTACGGTATCGACATGGTCCAGGCGCGCGATGTTTGGGATGTGAATCGGGATGGTACAGTGGATGAGGGTGCTCCAACTGGCGCAGGCCGAACACTTTGTATCATTGATTCAGGTTACTATCAGGGTCACGAAGACCTACCGGATGCTATCGGTGGTTATTCGCAGGTAGATGCTAATTCTACAAGCTGGTCAACAGATGGTTTTGGACACGGTTCGCACGTGGGCGGCACGATCGCGGCTCAGAACAACAGTCTCGGTGTGGTTGGTGTTACACCTGGCGCAGTGGACCTTTATATCGTGAAATTCTTTGCTGATGATGGCAATGCCACCTATGCCTCCAACCTGGTAGATGCCTTGAACCGCTGCACGGCAGCCGGCGCGAATGTGGTCAGCATGAGCCTGGGCGGATCACGCTCAGTGCGGAGCGAATTGACAGCCTTTAATAGTGCTTATTCAGCGGGCGTACTGAGCATCGCTGCTGCTGGTAACGAAGGCACTACCGCAAAATCTTATCCAGCCTCTTACGATTCGGTAATGTCTGTAGCGGCAATTGATGAGGATAAAATCGTGGCTGATTTTTCACAATACAACACCGCGGTAGAAATTGCCGCACCGGGCGTGGCAGTTCTTTCAACCCTGCCTTACCTTGAGACGAACAGCCTCAACGTGGATGGTGTGAATTACGCTGTTAGCCATATTGAATATTCTGGTCTTGGAAGCGCCAGCGGCGCGCTTGTTTACGGCGGCTTATGCGATTCAGTTGGTTCCTGGTCTGGTAAGGTCGTGCTTTGTGAGCGGGGAGAGATTGACTTCTACACAAAAGTTTCTAACGCTCAGGCAGGTGGGGGTGTTGCGGCGATTGTCTACAACAATGAGCCAGGAGGCTTTTTGGGAACCCTGGGAGAGGGCAACAGCACCTCGATTATTGGCCTTTCTTTGAGCCAGGAAGATGGTCAATACCTGGTGTCCAACAAGATTGGCAAGACTGCGGCAGTCTTTAGCTCGATAGAGAAACCTGCCAGCGGATATGAAGCCTGGGATGGCACCTCCATGGCTACTCCGCATGTTTCAGCAGTGGCAGCTTTGGTTTGGAGTTGGGATCCAACATTGACGAACGTAGAAATTCGAAACGCCCTTACCGCCTCAGCACAGGATCTGGGCATTGCGGGAAGAGATGTTTATTATGGTTACGGCTTGGTACAGGCCAGAGCAGCCCTGGAATCCCTGGGGCACGGCGGCACGACACCTCCTGTGAATACCGCTCCAACTCTGACGATTACAAGTCCTGCTAATAACTCTTCCTTTGCTGAAGGTACAGCAATCACCTTTGCAGCCACCGCAACCGATGTGGAAGATGGTTCACTCAGCGACGCAATTGTATGGAAACTTGGCAGTGTTACTCTTCATACAGGTGCTAGCTTTACCAAAAACGATCTGCCAGTTGGCACGCACACACTCGATGTTTCTGTTACAGATAGCGGTAATTTGACCACTACAAAACAGGTCACGGTGACAGTAACTCAAACCAGTGTCGAGCAGACCCTGGTTGCAAGCATAGCGACGGACAAAGATGAGTATGTTGACCGTGAAAAGGTTAACGTAACCGTAACTGTAAAAGACCAATCTGGAGCAGCAGTTGCCTCAGCCTCTGTCAGTGTAACGCTTACTTCCTCAAACGGGACTCAAGTTACATATACTGGTATCACCGGAACTACAGGAGAATTTGCATTCAGTTATCGTCTCAACGTTCGCAAGACAGGAGCTGGTACTTACAACCTTCTTGCAACAGTAAGCAAGGCTGGTTACATTTCAACAACCGCTACTGATAGCTTTTTGGTGCAGTAGAGCTTAGCAAATTTACAAAACGCTGCCGGAAATCCCAGCAGCGTTTTTTTATGTCTCAAAGCAGTTTAATACCTGAGTTTCTCTTTTTAGTGTCCTGACAGGCTGTCACGGCAAGCTTTAATTTGTCATTGCGAGGAACGAAGCAATCTAAACTCTCAACTTCATGGACCGTAATTGGTTTACAACCACACCGATACCAATTTTGCTTCGCGATTAGCAAACGTGATTTTGCTTCCTCCGGAGATTAAGTCTATGAAGAGTTTAGATTGCTTGCGAAATAGCACACTACGTGTCACAAAAGAGGTTCGCAATGACAGATTAAAGATCGTCTTTCGTTGTAGAAACAGGTCTATTTATTTGAAAAAACACCTTCTCCTTTTCTGTCAAAGCGATAGCTTGCCTACCGAGTATGGTCTTGAATTTGTTCTTAGTGTTATTAAGCACAGTTTTGTCCTCATTGAAATTACTACTTCTCGTCAAAATGCGAAACTTGGGCGATAGCGTTTTTGATATCATAAAGCAATTTAAGTCTTGCGGTAAGTGAGACAAAAAACCACCCGGAAAACGGGTGGTTTTTGATTTAGTTCTTATCTATGCCATCTGCTTGAGTGCCGCGCTGATGACCAGTGGGGCGCCAGTCGCAGACTTGATTTCATCCAGGGTAAATTCAGGATTCTGTTCAATCAGCACAAAACCTTCATGGGTTACTTCAATCACGCCCATTTCGGTGACGATTAAGTCAACTGCCTTAATAGCCGTGAGCGGTAATGTGCATTCACGCAGCAGCTTCGGATTGCCTTTGGCGGTATGTTCCATCGCGACAATAACTTTCTTAGCTCCGCTCAGCAGATCCATCGCGCCGCCCATGCCGGGCACCATCTTGCCGGGGATCATATAGTTGGCAATGTCGCCATTCTCAGCCACCTGCAAAGCGCCCAGAACGGTCACATCCACGTGCCCACCGCGAATAATACCAAATGACATGGCGCTATCGAAAAAGCTTCCACCAGGAAGGATTGTGACGGGCATCGCGCCTGCGTTAGCGATGCAGGGGTCGACTTGGTCTTCTGTGGGGGCAGGACCAACTCCAATAAAACCATTCTCGGATTGAAAGGTGACGTCTCTGCCTTCAGGGACGAAATTTGCGACCAGAGTCGGTAAACCGATGCCGAGGTTGACGAGGGTGCCATCCTGGAGCTCCTGGGCAACGCGTTTGGCGATAAATTCCTGCATTTGCTGTTTATCCATCATAGCGCACCTCCATCAACAATGTGATCAATAAAGACACCGGGAACCACCACCTCATCTGCGCACATTTCGCCAACCTTCACGACTTTTTGTACTTCAACAATGGCGATATCTGCCGCGGCACCCATGTAGGTGTTGAAGTTGCGCGTGGCACCGTGAAAAGTCAGGTTGCCTTTCTCGTCTGCTTTTTCCGCGAAAAGTAAGGCGACATTGGCTCGCAGTGGTTTCTCAAGCAGGTATCGTTCACCATCTACTTCGATGATCTGTTTGCCTTTTTCCACTTCTGTTCCCAATCCGGTTTTTGTCAGCACGCCACCAAGCCCAAAGCCTCCAGCCCGGATCTGTTCAATAAGTGTGCCTTGTGGGATGAGCACAATTTCTGTTTCGCCTTCCAACATCTGCCGGCCGGTTTCGCGGTTGGTACCGACATGGGAAGCCATGATCTTTTTGAACATTTTTGCTACGACCATCTTTCCAACGCCGCGATCTATAAAGCCAGTATCGTTACAGATGAGGGTCAGGTTCTTAACCCCTTTGGCGATGAGGGCATCGATGAGCCTTTCCGGGGTTCCAACCGCCAGAAATCCTCCAACCATTATCGTGTCTCCATCCCGCACGAGGTCTACCGCATCTTCCAAACTGATTAACTTACTCATAACTCCTGCCTTTCTTTGGGGTAGGTATTAAATCTTTAACATCTGTTCTTTGCGAGCAGCAAGTTCTGTGCAAATATAGCTGGCAACATCATCGGCGTATTTGCCAGGCCCAAAACCAGCATCACAGCCCAGCTCTTTGGCAAGCTCGTGGCTGATTCGTGG
>DJGU01000091.1:8248-10683 GCA_002432795.1 Anaerolineaceae bacterium UBA5838 | reverse complement strand
CCGGTTACCTGACGGTGCGCACGAAAAAAGGCGATATCCAAACGCGCCTGCGCGGGCGCTTGCGCCAGGGCAGAGCGGAAGGCGACCTAGTAGCGGTGGGGGACAATGTGCGCATTGCTATTCACGATGATGGCACAGGCAGCATTGAAGAAGTGCTGCCGAGAAAATCTGTTTTTTCGCGTCAGCTTTCGGGCGTCAACTATGTTTATCAACAAATACTCCTGGCCAATGCCGATCTGGCGCTGTTGGTGTTTGCCTGCACGCAGCCCGACCCAAGCCTGCGCATGCTCGACCGCTTCCTGGTGGTTACCGAGCGGGCACACATCCGGGCGGTGATCGTGGTCAACAAGGTGGACCTGATGCCGCTTGATGAGGTGGACAAGCTTTTTGGCATGTATCGCGCCATCGGGTATGATGTTATCTACGCTTCAGCCGTTACCGGGCAGGGGATTGAGTCGCTGCGGGAGTGCATTCAGGGCAAACTGAGCACGCTTGCCGGACCTTCGGGTGTGGGCAAAAGCAGCCTTCTCAATGAGGTGATTCCAGGCCTGAACCTGCAGATTGGAGCCTTGAGCGAGGGTGTTGGGCGCGGAAAAGGGAAGCACACCACCCAGGTGAGGCAGCTCTACCCTCTTCCGGGAGGCGGATACATCGCTGATGTACCCGGTCTGCGTACCCTGGCACTTTGGGACATCCAGGATGAAGAACTGGATGCCTATTTTAAGGAAATTGCGCCGCTGGTGCCGGAATGCCAGTTCAACGACTGCAGTCACAGCCACGAACCCGGCTGTGCGGTCCGCGAAGCGGTTGAGAGCGGGCAGATCGACCCGCGCAGATACGAGTCTTACCTTAGGTTGCGTTTCGGCGACCCGGAAGAAGATGATGTCATTTAGGAGATTGGTTTTGAAATCTTCGTTTGTAAAAACACGGAACACTTTACTGGCTCTGCTGAGCCTGGTCTTTTTCGTTTCAGCCTGCGGAAGCAATCCAAGCCCAGTGGTTGTGCCAACCAACACGCTCAGCCAACCGACCCAGGTTCCCCCAACCCCAACCCTGACCCCCGAGCCGCCCAAAGTGCTGAATATTTGCCTGGCAGAAGACCCGGGCAGCCTGTTCCGCTATGAGGGACGCAATTCGCTGGCGAAGCAAAGCGTTTTTTCAGCGCTCTATGACGAAGGCGCTTTGTTTGAAAATTTGCCATCTTACGCAAATAACCAGGCAGCCAGGCAGGCTCTGGATGTGAAGCCCGGAATGAACATGCTGGATAGCAGCGGAGAAGTGACTGTATTAAAGGAAGGGTCACAGATCCACCCTGTAATAGAGGGTGCGTTAGGTGAACCAACTGCCTGGAGTGCTTCAGCACCGCTGCAAATGATGCAGGTGAAAGTGGAGTACAACATCACCCCGGGTCTGTTGTGGTCTGATGGCAGCCCTGTGACTTCCGCTGACTTCCTGTTATCTTATGAAGTGGCAAATGAACTGCGCAATCCGCAGGATATCTGGCTGCTTGACCGCACTGCCGGGCTTGAAGCGCTGGATGAAACCACTCTCACCTGGACGGGTGTGCCGGGATTTGTGCCGGTGGATCTTTCCGAACTTGTTTTTCTCCCTCTGCCTTCTGCGCAATTTTCCGGTATGATTCCAGTGGAGATTGGGACCTCTGGGGAAGCGAGCAATATGCCAATCGGCTGGGGGGCATATCAGATTGTGGATCGCACGCCTGGTTCTCCAATCTCCCTGGAACGCAACCCGTATTACAGCCCCAGACCAGCTTATGACCAGGTGGTCATGCTGGTTGAGTCTGACTTGCAGCAGGCAATCAGCAAGCTTCAAAGCGGTGAGTGTGATGTTTTGGACCCCAGCTACCACCTGGAAGGGCAAAGCAGGGATGTGCTGACGGGTTTGGCAGAACGCGGCAGCCTGGTGGCGGAGAACTTTGAGCTCGTGCAGCAATTAGTCTTTGGCATCCAACCAGCAGCTTACGACAGCGGCTACTCCCCCTGGGCTGCGACCAGGCAGGATTTCTTCGGCGACCTGCGCACGCGCCAGGCGATCGCAGCTTGCCTGACGGCAGAGCCGATTGCTTCTGAAGTGTTGGGTGCCAGGCTGCCGGAAGATTTCGGTTTGCCCGGCTTTGCTTCGATGGGAACTTTGGAGGAAGCTCAGGCTCTGCTTGATGAGACTGGCTGGTTAAGGGATGAAACCCAGCCGGAAGCGCCGCGGAAAGCAAGCGGTGTGGACACCGTGCTTGACGACACAGTTTTCTCTGTCAGCCTGCTGAGCGGCACCTCCATGATGGATCGCGAGGTCAGCCAGGCGGTGGTTTGGCGATTGGCGGATTGTGGCATTGAGGTGATCCATCAGGAAATGGCACCGGCTGAGCTCTATGCCACGGGACCAGAGGGACCGCTTTTTGGGCGCAATTTTGACCTGGC
>DJGU01000091.1:6341-8215 GCA_002432795.1 Anaerolineaceae bacterium UBA5838 | reverse complement strand
CAGCGAAAATTATTGGATAGGAACGAACCTGGCGGGTTTGGCTGATGCGGATTTTGACGCGCAATGTGTGGCAATTGGCAACGCAGAGTTAGTGCAGAATATTGGAGAAGGGATGGATCTGATAACAGAGTTTCTTCCGGCAGTGCCGCTGATGCCCCAGATTTCCTTGTGGGCTGCGGCGAATCGCGTAGACCTTGCCGGGGGAACATCCTTCGCGGATATTCAGCTCTGGCGTCCGGCTTTTCCATAGAGGAAGAGTAACATTTCCAGGCTGTGTCGGTCGATGTCAAGGCTGTGTCGGTCGATGGGGATTGGCAGATGTGGATTGGCAGATGTGGGTTGGCAGATTTGACTCCTCCGTGTTTATGTTATACTGTACAGGTGTTTTGAACGGGTTCGATTAAGAACAACTGATAAGAGAATTTGGGTAATTGCAAGGCAATAAACGTAGCCCATGGGCATGAAAAAGTACGTCGATGATTATAAGACCGTTCTGAGTGTCAATGAAAAGGGTGAGCAGATTCGGGCTTATGAATACCAGGGAGATTACTTCAAGCTTCCTTTTAGCGCTTCCCAAATGCAAAAATTCAAAGTCATTTTCTTGCTCACGCTGCTGGGCGTTGTTGTTACTCATGTTGCAGGTGGCTTTATGAACAACCCTGGCATGCGGCAGTTTTATGTTGCTATCCCTTATGCCCTGACTTTTCTGCCAATCTTCAACTTGCTTCGTGCTGGCATCCGGCTGCCGGTGGAAGAGCGTAAGTATCGCCGGGAAGAAATCGGTGTGACCTATGAGAGGTTTAATAATCACAGCCTGATTCTGTTGATTACGTTGGGATTTTGCCTGGCAGGAGAAATTGTTTTTTTGCTATTCTTATCTGGAGACAGCCCGGCAATAAACGAGTATAATTTTTTAGTGGCAGAACTTGCCGCATTGGCTTTGGCTTTGATTATTTTTTTCAATCTAAAAAAAGTTGTCATCACCAGGGCCACTAACGATAAAAAAGCAAACGTGAAAGCGAAGGATGCTTGAGGCTGCCTTCATTGACACGATATTGTTTTTAAAATATAATGAAAAAAATCAGTTAAGGAGAATAGGAGAAAAAAATGAGTAAATTTGCACGAAATATGTCCATTTTGATCGTTGCGATCATGCTCGGTGTGGCTCTTGCTTCCTGCGGAACCCCAACCGAAGTTGCAACCCCTGAGCCCGTTGTGGAACCTACTACCCCCCCGGTAGTTGAACCCACAGCCGAACCAGAACCCACCGAACCAGAAGTTACTGAGGTGGTCTTTGAGGAACAGCCATTTGGCGAGAACCTCCCCACCGAACCGACCATTGACACCCCGTTAGTGGTTGCATACCAGGACTTCTCACAGAAGTTCAGCCCCTTCTTTGGCGACACCGCCTATGACATGGACGTTGCTGGTATGACCCAAATCAGCATTATGACCACTGACCGCGTTGGCGGTATTGTCTACAATGCAATCGAAGGTGAGACCCACACCTATAATGGCGTGGATTACCTTTATAAGGGTGCTGCTGACATCGCCGTTGATTACGACGAAGCCAGCGATACCACCAAATACACTGCCCGCTTGCGCGTGGGCATGAAGTTCTCCGATGGTGAGCCCGTGACCGCGGATGATGTAATCTTCACCTACTACACCTTCCTGGATCCTTCCTATGTTGGTTCCACTTCCCTCGCTTCTTATCCGATCATCGGCTTGAAAGACTATCAGACCCAGACTACTACTGAGGTTTATGATAAGTACTTCCAGATGTTTGAGGATATCTACGCTGCCGGCATGGATCATGAACACGCCGACACGGATACATGGACTCAGGAACAACAGGACGATGCCTGGGCACG
>DJGU01000091.1:0-6297 GCA_002432795.1 Anaerolineaceae bacterium UBA5838 | reverse complement strand
AATACTTTAATGGTGCCGTCTGGGACGAGATGACCGATGGCGAAAAAGTGGCCTATGCCATGCGCATGTGGGGCTTCGGCGGGCTGAAATGCTCTACTGAAGTTGCTGAAGGCGAAGAAGCTATCGCTGTTGCAGACTGCGCCGACCCAATCGTCTTTGAGACTGCTGGAACCGGAACTGTTTACGACCTGGTTGAGACTTTCCCGACCCTCGATGACTACTATACCGAAGTCATGGCTGCTTATGGCAATGACATCAAAGCCGCTTTCCCCTACGAATCTGCCAATGGTGTGGATGTCTTCGCGAATGCTCAAACCGCCTTCATCGGCGAATGGGGTCCTAAAGACGAATCCATGGGCACCGAGGGTGTTCCCAATATTGCTGGCATCAAGAAGATCGATGACTACACCGTGGAAGTAACCACCAGTGGTTACGAAGCCCCTGCTGTCTACTCGATCCTTGGTATCAACATCACCCCGCTGCACTATTATGGTGATCCCGCCAAATACGATTATGAGAACAACATGTTCGGATTTGACTATGGCGATCTTTCCAAGCAGGAAAGCCTGACAGCCACCCCCATGGGTGCTGGCGCCTATAAGTTCATCAAATATGACAACCGCGTTGTCTACTTCGAAGCCAACCCCTATTACTATCGTGGTTGCCCCAAGATCCGCGAAATCCAATTCCGCGAAACTCAGTCAGCCGAAGTTGTGACCGCTATTGCAACCGGTATTGCTGATGCTGGCGAAATGTCCTACAACAAGACCCGTTACGAAGAAGTCATGACCTACAATGGCAATGGCGAAATGACCGGTCCCGTGATTACCTCCAGTTTGGTTGACAACCTGGGTTATGGTTACATCGGTATCAATGCTTCCACCGTCAATGTTGGTGGAGATCCGGCCTCCGATGCTTCCAAGAGCCTCCGCAAAGCCCTTGCGACTATTATGGCTGTTTATCGCGATGTGGCAATCGACAGCTACTATGGTGAAGCCGCCGCCGTCATTAACTACCCAATTTCGAATACCTCCTGGGCTGCTCCTCAGCCGACCGATGAGGGCTACAAAATTGCCTTCTCGACTGATGTGAATGGCGAGCCCATCTACACCGCTGAAATGACTCAGGAAGAAAAATATGTTGCTGCCGAACAGGCTGCCCTGGCTTACCTTGAAGCCGCTGGCTTCACTGTGGAAGATGGCAAAGTCACAGCTGCACCCGAAGGCGCCAAGCTCTCCTACGAGCTGATCGTCCCTGGTGGCGGTACTGGCGACCATCCTGCCTTTGCCATCATCACAGGTGCTCAGGCTTCACTCGCTAATATCGGCATGGAACTCGTAATCAACGATCCTGCTGATGCCAACATCCTCTGGGATGCCCTTGACAGTGGCGAGCAGGAACTCTGGACTGCAGCCTGGGGCTCGACTATCGACCCCGACATGTACCAGGTCTATCACAGCTCGAATGTCCCTGGTGTTGAAGGCTCTACCGAGTCCAACCACTATCACATTACCGATCCTGAATTGGATCAATTGATCATGGACGCCCGCAAGAGCGATGACCAGAACTTCCGCAAGGCTGTCTACAAGGAAGCCCTTGAGAAGATCATTGACTGGGCAGTCGAAATTCCGACCTACCAGCGCAAGAACGTCATCATCTTCAGCACCGAGCGCATTAATATCGAATCCCTGACCCCCGATATCACCACCTTCTGGGGCTGGATGAACGACCTCGAACTTGTTGAGATGAATTAGTAACAAGGATTAGAGCCATTTATGGTATAAGTGAGCCCACCAATTTGGGTGGGCTCACTTTGTAAACCCACCGATTTGCGAAGCCAGACTATGCAGTGGAGTGAGGAAAAGGAATGCGAAATTTTATTCTAAGGAGACTGTTTCTGGGCATATTCATCGTCGTGTTTGGCGCGTTGCTCGTTTATTCGATCATCCGAAGCTTGCCGACCTCGTATGTGGAAACAATTGCCCGGCAAAGAGCGTCTAATCCACTGAGCACAAAAAGCTACCAGGAATGGTTAGACCAGCTCAATGAGGTATATGGATTGAACGAACCAATTATCCCCGGTTTTATAGGTTGGGCAGGTAATGCCGTCAGGGGAGATTTTGGTGAGTCCTGGCATTATGGTGTGCCAGTCACTGAAAAGTTTTCTGAGGTTATAGGGATCTCTCTGGTTGTCAATGCCATCACGTTTTTGGTACAAATATTAATTGCGATTCCTTTGGGTATTCTGGCAGCCAGAAAGCAATATACTGTGACGGATTATGCCATCACAATCTTTGCTTTGATGGGTATTTCATTGCCCACATTCTTCCTTGCCACCATCCTTAAGTATGTCTTTGCGATCCAGTTGGGCTGGTTCCCTCTTTATGGTCTGACTGGTCGGTTCCACACAACGATGACGCCCTTGATGCAGTTATTGGATAAGGGCTATCACATGGTTTTGCCAATTCTGACGCTGATGATGCTCTCTGTGGGAGGTCTGATGCGTTATACCCGTACAAATATGCTCGAGGTGCTAAACTCTGACTACATCCGCACTGCGCGTGCCAAGGGTTTGCCGGAAAAGGTTGTGATCAATAAACATGCCTTCCGCAACACTTTGATCCCATTAGTAACGACACTGAGCGGTATTTTGCCGAGCATGTTTACTGGCTCTCAGATTACCGAAACAATGTATCAGATCCCGGGTATTGGTTATATTGCCTACCAGGCAATTATCCGGGGTGATATTCCTTTTGCTATGTTTTACCTGACCTTTATCCTGATCCTTACTCAGGTCAGCCTGCTGGTAGCCGACATCATGTACGCGGTTGTGGATCCGCGTATTAGAGTAAATTAGGAGACTTGGATTATGAGTGACTTTGATATTAAAACCGAGACACCAGAACCAATCCAACCAGTTCCCACACCCCAACTTGCGCTGGATGATCAGCGGCGTATTAAGGTGCTTTCGCCTGGAATGTTGGTGGCAAAACGCTTTCTCCGCAATAAATTAGCGCTTATTGGTCTGGTTATTTTGATAGTCATGTTCATTTTTTCGTTCCTGGGTCCCATCCTTTCACCATACACACAAACCCAGGTTTTTTACACAGAGAGCGAACTCGATAAGGATTACGCTGGTGCAATCATTAATACTGAATTGCGTTACGTTATAGCTAACGGACAGGAATTTGACGCGGTTGCCCGGGCGAACTTCCTTCTAGCTTATGGCAAGCAACAACCAACTTTTTCATCCAATGGCATTGGGTACACTTATCTTGAAGAGGCAGAGGGTACCATCCGTATCCTTCAGCTCGAACCTGTGGCAGAAGATTTGCTGGGTCAATTAATCCCTGCAGGGAATAAGGTTATACCGGCAGGTCTCGAAGAAGCCTATCTGGCAGCAAAAGCAGACCGGCAAACTGTGTTTCAGTTTGAAGGTATCACCTACCACATCACTACTGAGGGAAAAAAGTCCTTTGTTTCAACTGAACAGAATGTTGCTCTCGCGTCCCTTTTCATTTATGATCCCTATATCGAGGCAGACAGATCTGTTGTGGACTCTTACTCCTTCAGATATGCGAGCACTATTGCCATAAGGGACCAGGAAAATGAGTTTGAGGTGAATGGCAAGACTTATACTATTGAGTATGGAGACGGTTCAAACACTATCAAGTCCCAGGATGGCAATGCTTTTGCCGAGGTCTCCAGGATTATCGTCAATCCTTTGGATCAAAGAGAGTTTCTGCCCGTCGAATTTAAGACATTGGCGCGAGAAGTGATCTCAGACCGGGGAAGCAGCTTTGAATTTGATGGTATTGAATACAAGGTTGTGCGCGTGAACACAAACTACTATATCAAGCGTGAAACCACCAGCATGGTGATCAAGATGTTTGAATTTCCTTCCCCCGAACATCCAGTGGGTACTGACAATAATGGTATGGATCAAATGACCCGTTTGATGTACGGTGGTCGTGTTTCTTTATTGGTCGGTTTTGTGGTCGTCTTACTCGAAGTAGTTCTTGGCGTAATCATTGGTGGCATATCTGGCTATTTCAGTGGTGCGGTTGATACTGCCTTGATGCGGTTTGTGGACCTTTTTAACAGTATTCCATATTTCCCGATGGTTATCATTTTTGGCTCGGTAATGGACACCCTGGAAGTTTCGCCAATGACGCGTCTGTTCATCCTGATGGCTATTCTTGGTTTGATGGGCTGGACGGGTATTGCCCGTTTGGTACGCGGTCAGATCTTATCTCTGCGAGAGCAAGACTTTATGGTCGCGACGGAAGCCACCGGCATCCGCACCAGCCGCAAGATCTTCCGCCACCTGGTGCCAAACGTAATGCCACTGCTTATCGTGATTGCCACAGGCAGCCTGGGTGGCGTAATCATTTTTGAAGCCACACTGGGCTTCCTGGGATTGGGCATCAAGTATCCTCTGGCATCCTGGGGCAGCATCATTAACATTGCTTCAGACCCCTACGTGATGACTACCTACTGGTTTATCTGGCTGCCGGCTGGCTTGCTGATTTTGCTGACGGTACTTGGCTTCAATTTTGTGGGTGACGGTTTGCGCGATGCTTACGATCCAAAGATGAAACGATAGGAAAAGCCATGACGGAAAAAAAAGATTTAACCCAAATTGAAAACGTTGAGACCGAAGAAGTTCGAATTACTGAGAGCATTCACCTTTCAGCACGTGAATCAGCACGGATTTCCAGTGAAAATCGCCGAATCACGAACGCGATTGAGAAGGCGCGCAATCGGAAAAATGTGCCTCAAAGCGAGTACACCGCTGTGATGCGCGATCCGAATAATGTGGTCGAATTTGACAATGTGCACACCTATTTCTTTACCGACATAGGCACTGTAAAAGCAGTCGATGGTGTGACCTTCGACATTCCAAAGGGTAAAACTGTTGGTGTGGTAGGCGAATCTGGTTGCGGCAAGTCTGTAACGGCACTTTCGCTGATGCAATTGGTTCAGCGACCACAAGGACAAACCGTTGAAGGCGAAATCCGTTTTAACGGTGAGGAAATGGTCTATGACGTCGTAAAAACTCCAACCGACCAGATGGAAAAGATCCGCGGCGCTCAGATATCGATGATCTTCCAGGAGCCAATGACCAGCCTCAACCCTGTGTTCAGGGCTGGGCATCAGATTGATGAAGTCATCGCGCTGCATAACCCTGAAATGTCCAAGGAAGAAGTCAAAGCACTTTCCTTGAAAATGATCGACACAGTTGGCATCGCTAATCAGGAAGGCGTGTACCTGATGTACCCCCACGAACTCTCGGGCGGTATGCGGCAGCGCATCATGATTGCTATGGCACTGGCTTGTAATCCAAAACTGATCATTGCAGATGAGCCAACAACCGCGCTGGATGTTACCATTCAGGCTCAAATTCTCGATTTGCTGCGCACGCTGAAGGATAAAATCAACTCGAGCATCATGCTCATCACCCACGACCTCGGCGTTGTGGCGGAGATGGCGGATTATGTGGTGGTTATGTATGCTGGACGAATCATCGAAAAGGGAACAGCGAATGAAGTCTTTAACCATCCCTGTCACCCCTACACGGTTGGTTTGATGGCATCCAAGCCAGTGATTAATAAAAAAGTTGATCGTCTGTACAATATCCCCGGTAGTGTTCCTAATCCGATCAATATGCCGGATTACTGCTACTTCAGAGATCGCTGTGCCAAGCGCATGCCGATTTGTGACGGCGAGTATCCTCGCGAGTTCTATCTGACAGAATCCCACATGGCAGCTTGCTATCTATATGCAGACGCAGAGGAAAAGGCCTGATATGGAAAATAACAAAACAAGTAACAACTCAAATGGCAATGGTCGCTATATTGTTGAGGTGAATAACCTCAAGCAGTATTTCCCGATCAAGGCTGGGTTGATGCAACGTGTGGTCGGCTATGTAAAGGCTGTCGACGACATCAGCTTCAGGATCGAACGCGGTAAGACCATGGGTTTGGTAGGGGAATCGGGCTGCGGCAAGACTACAGTGGGCAAGACCCTTCTGCGTTTGCTGAAACCGACTGGCGGTAATGTGGTTTTTGACGGCACAGACATCATGACATTGGACAGGAAAGGAATGCGTGCTTTGCGTCCCAGGATGCAAATGATCTTTCAGGATCCCTATTCCAGCCTGAGCCCGCGTATGCCTGTCAGCGAAATCATCGGCGAAGCAGTACGCGAGCACGAACTTGTGTCTGAGGATGAGTTCGATGATTATATTGACGATGTCATGCTCTCTTGCGGCTTACAACCTTATCAGAAAGATCG